>JBAYVP010000269.1:0-7445 GCA_041674485.1 Sulfuricellaceae bacterium | reverse complement strand
GACGCAACACTCGATACGGGCGGTTGGTTAGACCTTCCCCGTCAGGGACTTTCACCCTGAAAGAAACGTCAAGCTTCGCTTGCCGCACTAACGATGAGCGCCGGAGCGTGGGAACGATCAGAAAATCCATTCGAAGTGGCGACGATAACCGGACACAACAACATGCGGAGCCTTACACGCTATTCGCATTTGGCGGCAGACTATCTCCGAGAACGGTTGGGGTGGGATAGGGAACGAGCATCAATACCCGAATCAGGCTTCAACTTTTCCATCAATCAAATATTGGGCACATTTGTAGTGCCAGTTTGACCGCTGTTCAGTTTCGAACCTTTCGAAACGGAACCCAGGCACCGATTCTGCCTTTGAGTTGAAAAAGACCTTCTTCATTCCTTTCATTCCTGCGGTCAGGTGGCAGAACAAGGGGAGATAATTTTGCCCGCCCAAAAAGATGGTGGGTTCCCCGTCATCAGGCAACTGAAAAAAGTCATTATAGGAATCTGTTTCTTTTCTGCGTTTGTAGCGCTCGCGCTCGGCAGTTCCGCTAAACGTAATATCGTAGTCCGGTATAAGAAAATCGGAAGAAATCAGCCCCCATCCTGCGGAAAGAATAAAGACCTGTTCCGACCCAAACTTCGTAACCAGATTTTTGTATATCGGATTCTTATAGAGTTCATAAGCCCGCAGCAGCCCCTTTGGATTTGTGGACGCTCCATCGTTGTAATCCAATAGGCGTTCACGCCAAGTCTGCCTGTCATCTGACAGGTCGTCCGGACGGGCATACGCAAATTCACCGCCAACGGGGGCTTCCTTTGGATGGGCTACAAATTTCACCAATCGATTGTCAGGGGAGCGAAATCCAGCATCTGGCGTTGGATTTTTGCTGCCAGCACACTGGATGACTATTTTCATGTAGATGATCTCATTCTGTCGATCAGAGTTTCCAGCGCCTGCAAGAATGCCGGGTCATACGATTCGTCAACGTGGTGTTGATTCCATAAGCCGGACAAACGTACCTTTTCCCGGCTGCAACGATGCCCCCGCCATCCCTTGGACGGGGCATCAAGCGCAGTTTTCTGGAAATTGCTCAGCAAAGCAATTGAATTTCTTTCAATAACCCCCCGAAGGCTTGTGGGAGATGGCTCATCATCAATACCCAAATAGAGAAAAGGCATATTTCGGATGATTGCGCTTACTTTCTGCTCCAACGCTTCTTCAAAAAGTCGAGCATCGCCTTTGGCTGTTTTGTTCTTTCCCCAAGTCGAGCATTCAGGGTGAATGTCAGAAACGGTTGTTCCCACCAGCAGCCGGAAGATTGACCCTCGATGGTTGCCACCCCCTGATGCGACCGTTCCCTTATGTTGTGAAAGCCGTCCCCATAGGGTTGACTTCGCGCCATGCTTCAAACCATGTGTGCCAACTCGGACGACTCTTAAACCATTGCCAGTATCCGTTCGAACCTCACCAGGCTCCATAAAAAAATAGACGCCTCTCGATGGCAAGTCCTGCCTTCCACCACAACCAGACAGCAAGAGACTCCCCCCTCTCTTTTGCTCCAAGCGACCAAGAAGTTGATAAAAACGGATCAAATCGTCTCTTCTGTTTTGAATTGTTGAGCCGCTACGCATCAGGCTCCCTTGTAGGGGGAAGGAACAATAGGGGACAGACCACGGTTTTTTGATCGGCATGGCTGACAAACCGTGGCCTGTCCCCCTGTTGTTCTCCGGGTTTCCACGCGCTCAAACCTTGAGCAAGTCAATGAACATAACAGGCGTTTGCCCTGCTCGGTTATCATCGGTATCCAACAAAGTGAAACCGAGTTTTTCATAAAATCCAACTGCTGGTTGTTTTGCGTCCGTTACCAAAAACCGGCAGCCAATGTGCGGCGCCACATTCTCCGCCACCACCGCCAAGCAGAAATCCACGAGTGCTTCCCCAATGTGGTTTCTTCTGTAGCGGCTATCAACGGCAAGCCGGGCGAGCTTAATGGCGGGCAGCGATGGGTAGCGGTTGGCATGCTCAGGCGTGTCAACAACGTACCCACCACGAATATCGATTTCACTGGCGATCAATGTGGCAAAGCCAAGAATCTTATCCACCTGCACATCTTTTTTCCCTACCGCGACATAGGTCTTGGTAATCCCATGCTGATGGAATTTTTGGGCTTGACTGACGAAAAATGTTTTTAGCGGCTGAAAAACCGCATCACCCGTCTTGAATCCATTGGTATTATCTGATGGCGCAAGTTGCCGAATGAAGAAGTCCTCGCCAAAGATCATGACGCCTCGGCGAGGTTACTGTTTATTTGAAATGGGTTGAACAGGCGCTGCCATTCGCTGCAACATTTCTCGACCACGAGCAAGCGAAGCCTTTGCCGCAGGATTGGGCTTGTCTTCGGTCATGTGACGTTGAAACCGCTCAGCATCCTTGCCGGAAAGTTCAACTCGACCAAAAGTAGTGGAATGAATAGCCATATTGCAATCTTTGAGAACGTTTGAGCCGTTATAGTTCAACTCAATATCAATCTGTTCAAACAATAGGCACAAACAATAGGGGACAGACCACGGTTTTTTGATCGGCATGGCTGACAAACCGTGGTCTGTCCCCTGTTGTTTGTAGCACAGCAGCGCGCAAATATCGACAACATTATTACCCTATCAGCGGATTCGCCATGGCAGCACCACTTAAGGGCTTCGCCTTGTTCGAACAATATTTGCGCGCCGCTGTACTTGTCTGTAAGCCCTTTATTTTATTGGTGGAGTGGAGGAGGATCGAACTCCCGACCTTCGCATTGCGAACGCGACGCTCTCCCAGCTGAGCTACCACCCCGTGAAGGTTCATGCATTATACCTTGCCTCGCCGTGTTGTGTTGTTTTTTGTTGCATATCATGCGGCAAGCAGTATGATTCCGGGGATAGAGAATTACAACCGAGGATCAAGGGCATATGGAAACAGTGGCAGTCATCGACTTTGAAACAACCGGGCTATCGCCGGATATGGGGGATAGGGCGACCGAGGTGGCGGTTGTTGTTGTCGATGGCGGAAAAATTATCGACCGCTACCAAAGTCTGATGAATACGGGAGTGCGCATTCCTGCTTTCATTGAGGCGTTGACGGGAATATCCAATGCCATGGTGCGCACTGCGCCACCGGCAACGGAAGTAATGAAGACACTGGCCGAGTTTGTCGGCAATGTGCCCTTGGTGGCGCACAATGCCTCATTCGACTGCAAGTTTCTGGATGCCGAGTGGCTGAGGATAGACAGGCGGCGGCAACAGGAATTTGCCTGTTCGATGTTGCTGGCGCGTAGGCTTTATCCGGCTGCGCCCAATCACAAATTGGGGACGCTGGTCAGCCATCTGGGGCTTCCCTCCGCGAGCCGCCATCACCGCGCCCTGGCCGATGCGGAAATGACCGCCCATTTGCTGGTGAAGATGGAGTCGGACATCAAGCAGCAATATAACTTAAGCGCCGTGCCGCACGAACTGTTGCGTACGCTGCAAAAAACGCCGAAAGCGCAAATCGCGCGCTGCATCGAACGCGCTAGGAAAAAATTCGGACTTTAACCCGATTCAGTGCGAAGGACGCCTGGATGGCGCTCCCGCTTGCGCTGCGGGGTAAATTTGTTCTCGTTCAGAAAAAAATTATTCACCGCAGAGACGCCGAGACGCAGAGACGCAGAGAAATCAATGAAAAGAGTGGAACTATTCAATTCTACAACCCATTGTTTTTCCTCTGCGTCTCTGCGGTGAATGGTTTTTCTCCGGGCGGAGAACAAATTTACCCCGCAGCGCAAGCGGTCACCCCTTCCCTTTCAGCCGCGCTTGCAGGTCGGCAAAAGGGTTGTGGGTGGCGCCGGACGCTTGAGCATCCGAGCTTCTTTCCCGTGCGGCCTCGTCCAGAAGGCGGGAATGCTCGTTATCGTGGCAATAGATGCAGAGCAGTTCCCAATTGCTGCCATCCGTCGGATTGTTGTCATGGTTGTGGTCTTTGTGATGCACCGTCAACTCGCGCAGCCGCACACCGGCAAACTCGCGCCCGCAACGCCCGCATATCCATGGAAATAATTTGAGCGCCCGTTCGCGGTAAGTCGCCTCGCGCTCATTGCTCTGCCGACGTGCGTCGGCGATAACGCGGTCTAGCCGCGAAGCGCCGGGTATTGTAGGTTTGGTCATGAAATGGATTGATTTCGTTGCGTTTCAGCTGGAAGTTCCGGTGGCATTCACACTTTTGCCCCGGCATGGATCGCGCAATGCGCCGCGCATGGGGCAAGATTATGCCTTGTGCGGGGGAAATTGTCCGGTCTTGTGCGGGGGAAATTGTCCGGTTTGGATTGATCCTTCGCGGGATGCAATGCAAGGCGCAAATTGCGCCGTGTAGCCATTCTACACAAGCGATTTGCAACGCGAAAGTCGCGCCCGCTGGGGGCAATCAATCCGGACAATTTCCTCCCGCGAGAAGGCATACATTTCCTGCCGTCGCGCGCCTGACTTTACTGATCGTTTGCGGGCAGAGTCACCAAGGAAAGTTTCACCAACTCACCTTTCGCGCCGTAGAGACCGGCTGTCGTCCCCGGCTCGGCGGCGGCATAATCTTCCTGCATCCAATCCGGGCTATAAGAGGAATGAGAGGAAACCGCATGGGTGTCCATGTCTACCGTGGACAGCGCGGCGCGCGCCCAAACCGATGTTTCGTTCGCCGCCTGAGCGTAAGGATTGGGCGATTGAAGCCCGGTGATCGTAGCCATTTTTCAGCCTCCCACGAAATATTTCCAACTGCATTTATCGAGTGTAGTAAACATTCGCGATAATTCCCAACTTTTCCCGAAACACGATTGCATCGGGGGTTGCCTTTGACGTTTTTGTTCATGCGCCCAACGATGCTATCATCGCTGCCAATATCATCACCTGGACCGTTCATGGCCGCTTTTCCTCCAAATATTCGCAGCATGGCGCTGTATTGCGATTTCGAGAATGTCGCACTGGGCGTGCGCGATGCGAAGTACGACAAGTTCGACATCAGCAAGGTGCTGGAACGCCTGCTGCTCAAGGGCAGCATCGTGGTGAAAAAAGCCTATTGCGATTGGGAGCGCTATAAGGAATTCAAGGCCGCAATGCACGAGGCGTCGTTCGAATTGATCGAAATCCCCCATGTGCGGCAATCGGGCAAGAATTCCGCCGATATCCGCATGGTGGTCGATGCCCTTGATCTGTGCTACACCAAGTCGCATGTGGATACTTTCGTCATCATCAGCGGCGATTCGGATTTCTCGCCGCTGGTGAGCAAGCTGCGCGAGAATAACAAAACAGTGATCGGCGTCGGGGTCAAAAATTCCACATCCGATTTGCTCATCGCCAACTGCGACGAATTTATCTATTACGACGACCTGGTGCGGGAAACCGCTGAAAAGGCAAAAAAGCAAAAGAAGAAACCCGCCGCCAAAAACACGGTGGACAGCGCTTCCAAGACCGAAGTCAAGGCCGCCGCGCCGGAGAAAGACAACAAGGTGCTGGAAGCATTGGAACTGCTGCTGGAAACCGTGGAAGCCCTGTTCGCGGAGCGCGGCGAAGAGGACAAAATCTGGGGTTCCATGGTCAAGCAGGCGCTAAAACGACGCAAACCGGGCTTCAGCGAAAGCTATTACGGATTCCGCACGTTCAGCAAGCTGCTGGACGAAGCCGCCTCGCGCAAGCTGCTGGAAGTGGAGCACGACGAAAAATCGGGACAGATCATCATCAAGAACTTCAATCCCGAATATTGAACCTAATTTTCCACGAAAAACACTAAATAGACCAACTGCCAGGGTAAATTTGTTCTCGGCACGGAAAAAACCGATTCACCGCAGAGGACGCAGAGGACGCAGAGGAAAAGCATGAGGGGTTTCCTCTGCGTCCTCCGCGTCCTCTGCGGTGAAAAAGGTTTTGTCTTTATGGGTTGCCGCCATGAGTTGAGTAGCGTCGCGCTAAGATTGCCTAGGATTCATGAATATTTCCCATCATTGATTTTAATCATGAATTTCTGAGAACAAATTTACCCTGGGCCAACTGCTTGCAGCGGTTGCGTGATTCACCCATCAGGTTTAGTACAATACGCGGATGCCGAAAATCCTGTTGGTCAAAACCTCTTCGCTGGGCGATGTCGTCCACAACCTGCCGATGGTCAGCGACATATGCGCGCTTTTCCCGGAAACGGAAATCGACTGGGTGGTCGAGGAATCCTTCGCCGCCCTCCCGGCGCTGCATCCGGGGGTACACGCCGTGCTGCCGGTGGCGTTGCGGCGCTGGCGCAAAGCGCCGTTTGCGCGGCGCACCCGCGATGAAATCCGTGCAGCCATTCAGCGCTTGCAGGAAAAAACCTACGACATCGTGCTGGATAGCCAAGGGCTGCTCAAAAGCGCGCTGATCGCCCGTCTGGCGCACGGCAGTCGCGCCGGCCTCGACCGCAAGAGCGCGCGCGAGCCGCTGGCCGCGCTATTTTACGATTACGCCGTGACTATAGCCAAAAACCGCCACGCGGTGGAACGCAACCGCATACTGGCGGGCAAGGTGTTGGGCTATGTCCCGGAAATGCCGGTGGAGTACGGCATCACCGCGCCGGACATCGCCTTGCCCTGGTTGCCGCACGCCCCTTATGCAGTTTTCCTCCATGCCACCAGCCGCGACGACAAGCTATGGCCGGAGTCGCACTGGGCAGCGTTGGGCGCGCACTTCCATGCGCTGGGAATGCGTTGCGTGCTGCCCTGGGGCAATGAAACGGAGCGGGCGCGCAGCCTGCGCTTGGCCGAGCGCATCGCGCACGGCATCGTGCCGCCCCGCCTCACGCTGAACGATGCTGCGGCGTTGCTGGCGCGCGCGCGTAGCGTGATCGGCGTGGACACCGGCCTCGCCCATCTGGCGGCGGCGCTGAACGCGCCGACCGTGGCGCTATACTGCGCCACCGAGCCGGGACTGACCGGCGTTTATACCTCGGGAGTACGCGCCGTCAACCTGGGCGGCATCGGCAATCCGCCAACCGTGGCCGAAGTGATCGCAGCGACTGAACAGGCGCAATCGGCATGAGGCGCCTCTACACCCTGCTGCTCTACCTGCTGTTGCCCTATATCGTGTTTCACCTGCTGTGGCGCGGACGCAAGCAGCCCGGCTATTTGCGCCATATCGGCGAGCGCTTCGGTTATTATCCGCTTGCGTCGCAAGGGGGACTCTACTTCTCTGAATCTCGAACAGGTAGGGTGGATAAGTGTAGCGCATCCACCGAGCGATGGTGGATGCGCTACGCTTATCCACCCTACCCAACCCCTCGCCGCCCATCGCAACCCATCCTCTGGCTGCACGCCGTTTCCGTCGGCGAAACCCGCGCCGCAGCCCCGCTCATCGAAAGCCTGTTGCAGCGCTACCCGCATCACCGCATCCTGCTCACCCACATGACGCCGACCGGGCGCGAAACCGGCG
>JBAYVP010000268.1:0-7457 GCA_041674485.1 Sulfuricellaceae bacterium | reverse complement strand
TACGCCATCCACATGGCGGAACTGATCTGCGGGCAGGCCGGCTACGGTCCCGATGACTGTCTCTACAACGCGCTGCCGCTGTTCCATGGCAATGCCAAGGTGTTGTCGACCTTGCCGGCTCTGCTTTCCGGCGCGCGCATGGTGCTGGCCGAACGTTTTTCCGTGAGCCAGTTCTGGGATGAAATAAAGCGCTACGCTTGCACCGAGTTCAATTACATCGGCGGCATCCTGGCAATGCTGCTCAAGGCGGATCCGCGCCCGGACGATGCCGATAATCCGCTACGCATCCTCGTCGGTGCCGGAGCTTCACCAGCGGTCTTCGAGGAATTCGAGCGGCGCTTCCAGGTGACCCTGCTAGAAGGCTACGGCATGAGCGAGATTGGCATTCCGCTGATGAGCACACCGGAAGCGAGAAAGCCCGGCAGTTGCGGCAGACCGCATGAGGATTACGACATTTGCCTGGTTGACGACGATCAGCGCGAGGTCGGCGTCGGCGTCCCCGGCGAAGCGCTGGTGCGTCCGAAAAAGCCCTGGTCGATGCTGATGGGCTATTACGCCATGCCGGAAAAGACGGTTGAAGCCTGGCAAAACCTGTGGTTTCACACCGGCGATTACCTCAAGTACGATGCCGAGGGTTTCTACTATTTCGTCGATCGCAAAAAGGATGCGCTGCGCCGCCGCGGAGAGAACATCAGTTCCTTCGAAGTGGAGCGCAGCGTGCTGTCGCATCCGGCCGTGCTGGAATGTGCCGCGGTTCCCGTTCCGTCCGAACTGGGCGAGGACGAGGTGATGATCTGCGTGGTGCTGCGTCCGGGGCAGGCACAGACCCATGCCGACTTGTCCCGGCATTGCGAGAAGCAGATGGCGAAGTTCATGGTGCCGCGCTATATCCGCATTCTCGAGCGCCTGCCGAAAACACCCACCGAACGGGTGCAGAAATTCCAGTTGCGCCAGGAAGGCGTCACCGCCGATACCTGGGACCGGGAGCGTACATAGGTGACGGTGCGATGAATCAGCCGTTGCTACCGGTTGTTCCCGACCTGTGCGCTGTCGGAGAGCAGGGCGAACTCGAACTGAGCGGTTCGTTTTGCGCCGCCTGCCGGCGTTATGCGTATCCGCGCGTGGAACATTGCCCGGGCTGTTTGCAGCTAACTGAGCGCAAACCTGTCGGCGGCAGGGGAAGGATCTACAGTTACACGGTGATCCGTACCCGGCCGCCGTTCCAACTCCCCGAGCCCTATGCGGTCGGCTATATCGATCTTGCAGCGAGCGGGTTGCGGGTGTTCGGCCTGTTCCATCCCGAGGCCATTGAACAACTACGGATCGGCATGCCGGTGGCATTGGAAGAAATTCCTCTGGGCATTAACAACGACGGCCAGCTCTGCCTGCGGCCGGTTTTTTCGCCTGCCGGGACATCCGATGAGCACTGAACCCGAAGTCTTCGTCGCCGGCATCGGCGTGCTGCCGTTTGGCAAGCATGTCGAACGCAGCGTCACTTCGCTGGCCATCGAGGCAGGCCTGTTGGCCTTGCGCGATGCCGGTGTCGCCCCACGCGAAATCGGCATGGGATTTTTCGCCAATGTGCTGGCGTCCCGGCTGTTCGGCGACAGCACCCTCGGACAGAATGTGTTCGCCAGTCTCGGCATGAACCGCATCCCGGTGGTGAATGTCGAGAACGCCTGCACTTCCGGGTCGTCGGCATTTCATCTGGCCTGCATGGCGATCCGATCGGGCGAGTGCGACCTGGCGCTGGCCATCGGCGCCGAGAAAATGTGCTTGCCGCAAATGGGTCTGCTGAGTTCAGGCAATACCGATCCGGATACGCTGCTCGGCCTGGTGACCCCGGCCAGCTTCGCGCTGCGTGCGCGCCGGCACATGCAGGAGTTCGGCACCACGGCGCAGCAGATGGCCATGGTTGCCGTGAAGAACCGCAAGCATGCCGCGCTGAATCCGCAGGCCGAGTTCCGCGAGCCGATCACCCTTGAGCAAGTGTTGAACTCGCCGCTGATTGCCGATCCATTAACACGACTGCAATCCTGCCCGATCGCTGACGGCGCGGCCGCCGTGCTGCTGTGCTCGGCAAAAGTGGCGCAGCGCCTGTCGTGCAGGATCGGCGTGCGCACCTCGATTCTGGTTTCGGGTTCCTACGATAATCCGCAGGATCTGGCGCGCTGGGAGACCGACTACCGCTGCGCCCGCCAAGCCTACGAGAAGGCGGGCATCGGCGCGGTGGATCTCGATCTCGTCGAATGCCACGACGCATTTACCATCGCCGAGATCATGCACTATGAAGCCCTCGGTCTGTGTTCGCCGGGGGAGGGCGGCCGTTTCATCGAATCGGGTGCGGCTGCATTGGGTGGTGCAACCCCGGTGAATGTTTCGGGTGGTCTCTTGAGCCGCGGCCATCCGGTGGCGGCGACAGGCCTCGCCCAGATCGCCGAGGTGACGCTGCAGTTGCGTGAGCAGGCTGGCGCAAGGCAGGTGCATGGCGCAAAGCTCGGGCTGGCGCATTGCATGGGCGGCGACCGCGCCGCGGATACCAAGTCGGCCACCATCGTGATACTAGCGACATAAGCCTGGTGCGGCAATCGGGTGCAATCGAAAGTGGTGGACGTCAAAGTAAAAACCATTCCATTTCTCGGCTTGGGTGCCGGAGTGGGCTGACGCGACGCTTTGCGCCGCTCATGTCCCCCGCCGCCGGCCTGCGGCCGCCGCCTCCTCCTTGACTTCGCTGCGCAAAGCGTCGCGTCAGCCCACTCTAGAAGCTTGGGTGGTTCGTCGCTGCCGAAGCACCGGCGTGTTCAGCCAAGGATGGCGGGTGGTCGCCGCAGCGAAGTCAAGGAGGAGGGCCGGGCGTCGCTCGACTCGGGGGACATGAGCAGCGGTGGCCACCCGTCGTCCTTGGCGCGCTGATACATCAAGCGCACCAGGGTTTTGACTTCTCGTCCACCCCTTTCGATTGCACCCGAGGCAATCGTAGCGTTGGACTGTCTATGCCACTCAGTGGCATAATCTATAGATGAAACGGGTATTCAAGACTCGCCATTTCAGTCGCTGGATGCGCAAGACGGCCCTGACCGATCGGGCACTGTGTGCCGCTGTGGCGGAAATGATCCAAGGCTTGATCGATGCCGATTTGGGTGGCGGTGTCGTGAAAAAGCGGGTTGGCCTTGCCGGCCGTGGCAAGCGCAGTGGCGCAAGAACACTTGTGGCGACCAACAAGGGGAACAGGGATTCGAGAAGAACGATCGGGCCAACATCGCTGACGACGAGTTGGAAGCTTTGCGGGACATCGCCGCAGAGTTGCTGGCCAGAACAGGGCGGCAGCTCGATCTGGCCGTTGAAGACAGTTCACTACAGGAGATTTGCCATGACGACAAAGACCAAGACTAAAGCCAAGAGCCGAATCTTCGATGCGGTGCATGAAACGGCCAGTGATCTTCATCGCCTGGGATTCATCGACAAACGCAAAATGCGCAAATTCGACGCACTGTGCCTATCCCCGGTGCCGGCCTATGACAGCGAAAAAATCCGCGCGCTGCGCGACCATCTGCAATTGAGCCAATCGGTGCTTGCCGCGGTTCTGAACACCAGCCTGTCGACAGTGAGAAAGTGGGAAATCGGCGACAAACATCCCAGCGGTCCATCGCTCAAATTGCTTGATCTCCTGGAGCGCAAGGGGCTGGAAGCAGTAATCTGATGATTCTGATATTTCATGCAACACGGTGCGCTGCTGGTTGTGCTGCTCGTTGTACTTCGCTTCTCCATAGTAGAGATTCTTTCTGACAAGAAACTCTACTTCGTTTTGGCTCAATTTAGCGAGGAGGCTTCATTATGGCCGTTAATAACCTACTGCATTTGCCGTTCCTGGTAACCGGTCGCGCATAGGTGGTTTCGTCGAACGCGTACGTTTGGCATTCTTCGATGCGGACAATCAGTGCAGTCCCGATTATGCTCGTTGAAAGCCTCCTAAGTTGTGGGACGCTTCCGGCAAGCGAACACGATCTGGCTGCTGGCTATGATCCTCTCCAAGGGCGCCGCATTTGCGCATCTCACGGCAATGGCACTATTGAAATTACACCATCGGCGAGAGTTGCCGCTGAACCGGGTGATACGAAGGTCGCAGATGTAGGGTGAGGCTGAGGCCTTTGCTAAGTGTTCCGGCGCACAGAGACTTGCCCTGGACCGTCTGCATCAGAACAGATTTCCTCAATTACTGCATACCCAGGTTTAGGGTAAAACCGTTAGACGAGGCGCTGACGAGTTTCTTCTCTACTGTGAGGATGCCATCAGTCGTTATTGCATAGTACGAAGTGCTAGAAGTAGTTAGCGCACCTGCAGGATCGTACATGTTGTCCGATATTCCGAAAGACATCGTTCCCACAATACTGGGGTGGGCATCATAGGTCAACGTCTCAGTGCCAGTCATGGTGGCTTTGCTGCTGTCTGCGTAACAGGTATAGGCAACGATCGTTCCCGTTTGATGTCCTTGAACATCGGTAAGTGTGGTGGGATAAACACCAGGTGAGTCCGTTACGCAATAGTTACCAGACGCGGTGCTACCAATCAATTGGTAGTTGGAATTTAGATAGTCTGTTCCCGTTAAGTTTAACGGAAACATCTGATTGTAAAGCGTGAGAGGGCCGCTTATTGTTGAGGTCGATTGATAGCCGCTGACTCCATTAAATGTCGCGGGTAACGCGGCGGAAAGCATCAAGGTGAGTGTGCTGCCTGTAATTCCGCTGTCAAAGGGTAGAGTTGCGCTTCTTCCGTTGCCATAGACTTGATTGAACGTTCGCTGAAGGCCATTTTGGTATGTGGATTGGAAAGCGCGCGCAACGGGGAAAGATATTGCTGCGGGTGTTTCCGTTCCGCCACCACCGCCACAACCGGAAAGCAATATTGTTGCGGCCAACACACAAAGAATAACCCCCGCTGGTTCTCTACAAACTGTTGCGTTCATCTTGTCAATTTCCTTCGTGGTGAGGCGGCTAAAATTACAAAAAAACGCTGTAGTCATGGTTTCTATTCAGTAACAGGCTCAATCGTTATGCTGAAGACCCAGCCATCTCATCTTCGCTAATTATCGTCCCTAACTGGGCAAAGCATCTGTACGCTGACAGACAGAAGTTGAGTTTCGTATCCGTTGCCATTGTTGCGAAGAGCGTCGGCTATGGAGAAGATTGTTGAATAGCCAGTCTTGGCCGAACTTGGCATAGTTCTACCCAATTTTGTCGCCGTAATTCTGCGGTTGAAATCCAGATGCTCCGCAGCAACCATCTTGTAGCACCGTAATTTTCTTTGCGGACGCGTATAGTCGGTACCTATTCTGCGTAAGGTATTAGGTTTCAATGAAAACAAAATATATAGTTGCACTGAAGGTTTTTCTACTTTGTTGTTGTACCACATTGATACTTTCCGCATGCGGTGGTGGCGGGTCCTCCGATAGATCGTCGGTTGAGTCAAGTCTCGCTAATTCGATCCGAAACGATTCACGACTCCCTCAGGTTCGTACCAAAGCCAGGCAACTTGTAGCCAAGGAACTAACCGCTGGTACTGCTTATGCGGCAGTGTTTATCCGCGATCTCAATACATTTGTCGAACTCGCAATCGAAGCCCAGGGTCAGCAGAGCGTGCGATCCCAGCTCAAACAGTTCCTTGACCATCAGGGTGAGGACGGAAACATTGTTGATGGGATCAATGTCCAGGATGGATCAACTTTCAAGGGTACGGTTGAAAGTGATCAGGAAAGCTCCCTTGTTCAGGCGGTCGCGAAATATGTCGAAATCACCGGCGACAAGGCGTTTTTGTCCGAAGATGTTCGGGGAGTTCCGATAATCACGCGTCTGGAAAACGCCCTGCTGTTCCTTTACGCGCAACGCTTCGCAACCCAGTACGGTCTGATTTTCGGGGGTACACGTGCTGATTGGGGCGACGTGCAGCCCGAAGACACGCCGGGCGTCCTCTTGAATGCGGCGAGCCATCCCAGCATCAGCATCTACGACAATGCGATGCTGACTCTGGCGCTCGTAGACCTGCAGACCCTGGAAAATGTGATAGGACGCAACGCCAATTCCTGGGCTGCCCGGGAGCACGATTTACGTTTCGCAGTGCGGACTCATCTATGGAACGGCAGTCAGTTCGTCCCGCACATCTATCTTGATAGAGGCTCACCTTTCCCGTCCGATTTCGACGAGTCGCGGATTTATTTCCAGGGCGGCACAGCGGTGGCAATCCAGGCTGGCTTGCTCGAGCCGGCTGAAATCGAGCAGGCTTTTGTGCGGATGGTAAAGAACAAGAACGACTCAGGTTCGGGAACAGTCGGGGTATCACTCTATCCGCCCTATCCCGCAGGGTTCTTCCAGAATAAAGAATACATGGGTGCAGAGTATTTTTATCAGAATGGCGGCGATTGGCCCTGGTTCGGTGCGCGCATCATTCAGCAAATGGTCGCGCACGGACAGGTACAACAAGCCTACCAGGAGATTATCCCGATGCTTAACCGCGTACTGCGAGACGATGGATTTTTCGAGTGGTACACCCGGAGCGGAGCTGCACAAGGATCGGGCGATTACCGAGGGTCTGCGGGACAGATTGCAAATGCAATCGACATGCTTCAGGAATGGGCTGCGCACCGTTGAATGATGTCCGGAACGGCGGGGTCCATTTTCTTGTTCTTATCACACTACAGGACTCCCTCCGGAGCACCCCAAGCTGGCGACAAGCTGAATGCTGCCGCCCAATTGCTGACGCAATTCCGACCTTCCGCACCCAATACCCCGACACGCAGACTTTTTTGCGGGCACAAAAACACAAAAGTCACCCAGAAGGATGGCTTAAGCATTTGACCTCAAAGGGTTTTGGTGGCCAGGGGCAGAATTGAACTGCCGACACGCGGATTTTCAGTCCGCAACTAGACTGCCTCAACTTTGGCCGGCAGTGGTTTTGATTCTGTTGTCGACTAAAGCGTAGTAGCATGCGCGAAAAGTTTTTTACTAACGATAACCACGGAGACAAGACATGACTCATCGCGTCAGCGACATCGAGCAGGTTTCGGCTACGCTGGAGAAATATATCCAGGGATCACTCAACGCCGACCTTGCTTTGCTCAAGAGCATTTTTCATCCCCAGGCGGCGATGTTCGGCTATTTCGGACCGAATCTGCTGGCCGGCAGTCCGGAGCCATTTTTCGCGCATCTGGCGAGCGGTCCCAGTCTTGCGCAATCGGGAAAGCCCTACCGGGCGAAAATCGTCAGCATTGAAGTGACGGGAAACACGGCCAGCGCGAAGCTGGTCGAGGACGGTTTTTCCGACCTGGATTTCGTCGATTATTTTCACTTGCTCAAGGTGGATGGCCAGTGGCTGATCGTTGCCAAAACCTTTCATCACGATTGAGGGGCACACATGAAAGCATTGTGGCAGTTGTCGGCGATGGAACAGGCGGCCCTGGTGGCCGG
>JBAYVP010000267.1:0-7479 GCA_041674485.1 Sulfuricellaceae bacterium | reverse complement strand
TTTGACGCATCCGTGCGCGGCCAGTTGCAAAAAATGGCGTTCGCGCTCAAACGTTAGGAGTAATCATGCAGTTGAACCCCTCAGAAATCAGTGATCTGATCAAGAGCAAGATTGAAAATCTCGCGACGGCGGCAGAAGCGCGCACGCAAGGAACGGTGGTTACCGTCACCGACGGCATTGTGCGGGTGCATGGGCTTTCCGACGCGATGCAGGGCGAGATGCTGGAGTTTCCCGGCAATACCTTCGGTTTGGCGCTGAACCTGGAGCGCGATTCGGTCGGCGCGGTGGTGCTGGGCGAATACGAACATATCACCGAGGGCGACACCGTCAAATGCACCGGCAAGATTCTCGAAGTGCCGGTGGGCGAAGCGCTGATCGGTCGCGTGGTGAACGCGCTGGGCGTGCCTATCGACGGCAAGGGTCCGGTCAATGCGACGCAAACTTCTCCGATCGAGAAAATCGCACCGGGCGTGATCGCGCGCCAGTCGGTTTCCCAGCCGGTGCAGACCGGTCTTAAGGCGGTCGATGCGATGGTGCCGCTGGGGCGCGGGCAGCGCGAACTGATCATCGGCGACCGCCAGACCGGCAAGACTGCGGTGGCTATCGACGCGATCATCAACCAGAAAGGCACGGGCGTCACCTGCGTTTACGTGGCTATCGGCCAAAAAGCCTCGTCCATCGCCAACGTCGTGCGCAAACTCGAAGAGCATGGCGCGATGGGGCATACCATCGTAGTGGCCGCTACCGCTTCGGATTCGGCGGCGATGCAATATATCGCGCCCTACACCGGCTGTTCGATGGGCGAATATTTCCGCGATCTTGGCCAGGACGCGCTGATCGTTTACGACGATCTCACCAAACAAGCTTGGGCCTATCGCCAGATTTCCCTGTTGCTGCGCCGCCCGCCGGGACGCGAAGCCTATCCGGGCGACGTGTTCTATCTGCACTCCCGCTTGCTGGAGCGCGCGGCGCGCATCAATGCGCATGACGTGGAAAAGCGCACCAATGGTGCGGTCAAGGGTAAAACCGGCTCGCTCACTGCGTTGCCGATTATCGAAACCCAGGCCGGCGATGTATCCGCATTCGTGCCGACCAACGTGATTTCGATTACCGACGGCCAGATTTTCCTGGAAACCGACTTGTTCAACGCCGGCATCCGTCCCGCGATCAACGCCGGTTTGTCGGTGTCCCGCGTCGGTGGCGCCGCGCAAACCAAGGTCATCAAGAAGCTCGGCGGCGGCATCCGCATGGCGCTGGCGCAGTACCGCGAGTTGGCGGCATTCGCCCAGTTCGCATCAGACCTCGACGAAGCGACGCGCAAGCAGTTGGAGCGCGGCAAGATGGTGACTGAACTGATGAAGCAGCAGCAGTTTTCCACCATGGCCGTCGCGGAAATGGCGCTGACCTTGTTCGCGGTCAACAAGGGCTTCCTGGACGATGTGGAAGTCAAGAAAGCGCTCGCATTTGAATCCGCGCTGCATGCCTTCATCAAGGGCAAGCACCGTCCGCTGCTCGACAAGATTCAGGAAAGCGGAGAGTTGGATAGCGATGGCGAGAAGACCTTGTCCGCTGCCATCGCCGAATTCAAGGCGAATTCCGTTTACTAAATTGCACAAGTTGATCATGTCCATCATGCACCGCGCAACAACACGGGAGTCGAACAGTTATGGCTGGCGGTAAGGAAATTCGGACGAAAATCAAAAGCGTCCAGAATACCCAGAAAATCACCCGCGCCATGGAAATGGTCGCCGCATCCAAGATGCGCAAGGCGCAGGAGCGCATGCGCGCCGCGCGCCCCTATGCGGAAAAAATACGCAATGTCGCGGCGCACTTGAGTCACGCGCACCCGGAGTACCGCCATCCTTTCGTGGTGGCGCGCCCTACTGTTAAGCGCATCGGCGTGGTTGTCGTTACTTCCGACAAAGGCCTGTGCGGCGGGCTGAACACCAATGTGCTGCGGATGATTCTGCACAAGATGAAGGAATGGGAAAGCCAGGGCAAGGGCGTGGAAGTCTGCGCGCTGGGCGGCAAAGGCTTTGGTTTCATGCAGCGCGCCGGCGCGAGTGTCGCTGCACACCTGACCGGCCTGGGCGACACCCCGCACCTGGAAAAAATGATAGGCCCGGTCAAGGTGATGCTGGACGCCTACAACGACGGCAAGATCGACCAACTGGTCGTGTGCTACACGCGCTTCATCAACACCATGAAGCAGGAACCGGTGATGGAGCAGTTGTTGCCGATCAGCGGCGACAGCCTGGGCAGTGCCAAGGGGCATTGGGATTACATCTACGAGCCGGACGCGAAGGAAGTGATCGACGAGCTGCTGGTGCGCTATATCGAAACCCTGATTTACCAGGCCGTGGCGGAAAACATGGCGTCCGAGCAAAGTTCGCGTATGGTGGCGATGAAGTCGGCTTCCGACAACGCCGGCAATGTAATCGACGAATTGAAGCTGATCTACAACAAGACCCGTCAGGCGGCGATTACCAAAGAGCTTTCAGAGATTGTCGCGGGCGCCGCGGCGGTTTAGGCTGGCAGAAATTTGAATTCTATGATTAGGAAATGACGATGAACGAAGGAAAAATCGTACAGATCATCGGTGCTGTGGTGGACGTGGAATTTCCGCGCGAATTCATGCCCAAGGTGTATGACGCACTGAAAATGACCAATCCCGACCTGACGCTGGAAGTCCAGCAACAGTTGGGTGATGGTGTGGTGCGCACCATTGCGATGGGCACGTCCGACGGATTGCGTCGCGGCATGCCGGTCACCGGCACTGGAGCGCCGATTTCCGTGCCGGTCGGGACGAAAACGCTGGGGCGCATCATGGATGTGCTCGGCAACCCGATCGACGAATTGGGCGACATCGGCAACGAAAAAAGCTGGGCTATTCACCGTAAACCGCCGGCGTTCGACGAGTTGTCGCCTTCCACCGAATTGCTCGAAACCGGTATCAAGGTGATCGACCTGATCTGCCCGTTTGCCAAGGGCGGCAAGGTGGGTCTGTTCGGTGGTGCAGGCGTGGGCAAGACCGTGAACATGATGGAGCTGATCCGCAACATCGCAGCCGAGCACAGCGGTTACTCGGTGTTTGCCGGTGTGGGCGAGCGCACCCGCGAGGGCAACGACTTCTACCATGAGATGAAGGACTCCAATGTGCTGGACAAGGTCGCGCTGGTCTACGGGCAGATGAACGAGCCGCCCGGCAACCGCTTGCGCGTTGCGCTGACGGGTCTCACCATGGCAGAATTCTTCCGCGACGAAGGCCGCGACGTGCTGCTGTTCATCGACAACATTTACCGCTACACCCTGGCCGGCACCGAAGTGTCCGCACTGCTCGGACGCATGCCGTCGGCGGTGGGCTACCAGCCTACCTTGGCGGAGGAAATGGGGCGTCTGCAAGAGCGCATTACATCCACCAAGAAGGGGTCGATTACCTCTATCCAGGCGGTGTACGTGCCGGCGGACGACTTGACCGACCCGTCGCCCGCAACCACTTTTGCGCACTTGGATGCTACCGTGGTATTGTCGCGCCAAGTCGCAGAACTGGGTATTTATCCCGCAGTGGACCCGCTTGATTCGACCTCCCGCCAGCTCGATCCGCTGGTCGTCGGCGAAGACCATTACAATGTGGCGCGTTCGGTGCAATCCACCTTGCAACGCTATAAGGAACTGCGTGACATTATCGCGATTCTCGGCATGGACGAACTGTCGCCCGACGACAAGCTGGCCGTGGCGCGGGCGCGCAAAATACAACGCTTCCTGTCACAGCCGTTTTTCGTCGCGGAAGTGTTCACCGGCTCCGCCGGCAAGTATGTGTCGCTCAAAGACACCATTGCCGGTTTCAAGGGCATCGTCAACGGCGAATACGACCACTTGCCGGAACAGGCGTTCTATATGGTTGGCTCAATCGACGAAGCGGTCGAAAAAGCTAAGACCATACAGTGAAGCAGATGCATATTTAACCGGAAAACGAAAGCAATTATGGCAATGACCGTCCATGTGGATGTGGTAAGCGCGGAACGCGCCATTTTCTCCGGCATGGCTGAGTTCGTGGCAGTGCCGGCGGAGATGGGCGAACTGGGTATTTATCCGCGCCACACCCCGCTGATAACCCGGCTCAAGCCGGGCACGGTGCGCATGAAGATACCCGACCAAAACGAAGAAGAAATGGTCTACGTGTCCGGCGGCATTCTGGAAGTACAGCCCAATGTGGTCACCATCCTGTCCGACACCGCAATTCGCGGTCACGATCTGGATGAAACCAAGGCGCTGGAAGCGAAACAGCGCGCCGAGGAAGCCATGTCCAACCGCGCTGCCGCAATGGACTATGCGAAGGCGCAGGCCGAGCTGGCAGAAGCCGTGGCGCAATTGCAGGCCATCCAGAAACTCCGCAAGATCCGCAGTTGATCGGCTACACGGCTGGTTTTGGTATGAGCGCAAGAAATACCCCGCCGTGGCGGGGTATTTTTTCGCCGGGTATTCCCGTAACAAAATAAATATGGAAACCCGTCAGCATGATTTCCCTAAGCCGAAAAACATTTACCGCAGAAACGCAAAGGCGCAGAGAAATTACGGAATCTCTGCGTTTCTGTGTCTTTGCAATGAAAGTTGGTGGATGCGCTACGCTTATCCACCCTACAAAATCACGTCTCTCCTGTTCATGGGGCGCAATTCAGGCGATAGCTGGCGCAAGATACGACTCTACTTGCATTATTTTTAATCCGTGCGCCCTGAGCTTGTCGAAGGGTGAACGGATTAAAAATAATGCATGGAACAACGGTGCAGGTTGTACCCGCCTTATGCGCCTGCACGGTGCGTCATAATCATGCCTCCCCCAATTGCCAAGGTCGTGCTCGACGTGCCGCTGGCCGGGGCGTTCGATTACCTTGCGCCGGGAATAGATGCGCAGGATATCGGCCAGCGCGTAAGTGTGCCGTTCGGTCCACGCAAAATGGTGGGCGTGATCGTAGCGCTCGGCGAAGACAGCGACATACCGCCAGAGCGCCTGAAGCCGATAGCCCAGGTGTTCCGCGAAACCCCACCGTTTTCCCCCGAGATGTTCCGCCTGTTGCGCTTTTGCAGCGAGTATTACCATCATCCGCTCGGCGAAGTAATCTTCAATGCGCTACCAAACGCGATGCGTCAGGCCAAGCCATTGACCCTGCGCAATCCCGTGGCCAGGGTGGAATATTATCGGCTTACCGATCAAGGCCGACAGGCCGATCCGGCAGCATTGCCGGCGCGCGCGGTGGTTAAGCGGCGCTTGTTGCTGGCGTTGCGCGCGTCTCCGGGGCTGCGACGCGAGGAAATCGTCGCGCTGTCGTCGCGCGCACCGGCGGTTATCAAGGAGTTCGCCACGTTAGGGTGGGTGGAGGAAAGTACGCCTCCCCTCCCCTCTCCTGCCTGTTCCTCAGGGCATGGGCAAGAGTCAATCCCGCCGCTGACTTCGGCGCAGCAATTGGCGGTGGATGCCTTGTGCGCATCTCTGGGCGCGTTCCGCGCCAGCCTGCTGCATGGCATCACCGGTAGCGGCAAGACCGAGGTATACCTGCGTGTGATGAACGCAGTGCTACACCTTGGCGGCCAAGTGTTGGTGTTGGTGCCGGAGATCAACCTCACGCCGCAGCTCGAACAGCGCTTCCGTGCGCGCTTTCCGGCATCCCGCCTAGTCAGCCTGCACAGCAACTTGAGCACGGGCGAACGCCTGAAAAACTACTTGGCGGCGCAGGCCGGGCAGG
This sequence comes from Sulfuricellaceae bacterium, assembly GCA_041674485.1. Lineage (GTDB taxonomy): Bacteria > Pseudomonadota > Gammaproteobacteria > Burkholderiales > Sulfuricellaceae > JAGXQV01. The sequence continues at coordinate 1,738 of JBAYVP010000267.1, read as the reverse complement.
CGAAAATCGTGCTGGGTACGCGCTTGGCTGTGTTCACGCCGCTGCCGCAGCTTGGCATGATTATCGTCGATGAGGAGCACGATGCCTCGTTCAAGCAGCAGGACGGCTTGCGCTATTCGGCGCGCGATGTGGCGGTGATCCGCGCTAAGCAGGCAAATGTCCCCATCGTGCTAGGCTCCGCCACGCCCGCGCTGGAAACCTGGCACAACGCAGTCACCGGACGCTACGCGCTGTTAAGCCTACCGGAGCGCGCCGTGTTCGGCGCTACGCCGCCGGACATCCGCTTTATCGACATCCGCCGCATCAGGCTGGAAGACGCACTGTCGGAACCGTTGCTGGCGGCGCTACGCGAGCGCATCGCGCGCGGCGAACAAAGCCTGGTGTTCATCAACCGACGCGGCTATGCGCCGGTGCTGATGTGCGGCCAATGTGCCTGGATTTCCGCTTGTCACCGCTGTTCGGGGCGTTTGGTTGCGCATTTGCGCGAACGCCGCCTGCGCTGCCACCACTGCGGCTTCGAAAGCCGGATTCCGCCTGCCTGCCCAAACTGCGGCAACCCTGACTTGGCATTGCTCGGCCATGGCACGCAACGCGTCGAGGATACGCTGGAGCGCCTGCTCCCGAGCGCTCGCATCCTGCGCGTGGATCGCGACAGCGCGCGGCGCAAACACGCACTGCCCGCCATGCTCAAGCAAATACACGACGGCGAGATAGACATCGTGGTTGGTACGCAAATCCTGGCGAAGGGGCACGATTTCAAGAAACTGACACTAGTCGGCGTGGTCAACGCCGACGGTGCGCTGTACAGCGCCGATTTCCGCGCCGCCGAGCGGCTGTTCGCCCAGTTGATGCAAGTGTCCGGGCGCGCCGGTCGGGCGGAGTTGCCTGGCGAAGTGCTGATCCAGACCCAGTTTCCCGATCACCCGCTGTTCCTGGCACTGCAACGCCATGACTACCCCGCTTTCGCCGAATCCCAACTGGCCGAGCGCCGTCAGGCGGATTTCCCTCCCTATTGCCACCAAGCGCTATTGCGCGCCGAAGCGCCTCAACTGGAAACAGTATTGGCTTTCCTGCGGGAGGCTGCGCTGTTGGCCACCAAGCTGGACAGCGCGGTTACGGTGTTCGATCCGACGCCCGCCCAGATGGCGCGGGTAGCCGGCAAGGAGCGCGCACACCTGCTGGTGCAATCCGCCTCCCGCACCGCCTTGCAGGCCTTCCTGAAAAACTGGCGCGCCGCTCTGGACGCTGTGGAAGGGCGCAATGTGCGCTGGATGCTGGATGTCGATCCGCTGGAATTCTGAATGAAGGCTATACTTTGCGCGGCCACGATTTGCGCATTTATCCATCGCCTCGCGGGCGCAGCTTCCGCGTTGCAAATTGCTTGTGTGGAACAGCCACACAAGCAATTTGCGCAGCAATCGCGTCTCGCGGGATGCGGCTAAATCCGCAAATCGTGGCCGCGCAAAGTATAGGGCTGTGTCATATGGCAAAAGCGCATTGCTCCGTGCTGCGTATGTGTGGGAGGGCATGTCATTTGGCACGGAGGATTGAGGTGGAAAAACGGGGGGAGGCCTCTGTTGTTGGTTCATATACTTTGCGCAGCCACGATTTGCGGATTTATCCATCGTCTCGCGGGCGCGGCTTCCGCGTTGCAAATTGCTTGTGTGGAACAGCCACACGGCGCAATTTGCGCAGCAATCGCATCCCGCGAGACGCGGCTAAATCCGCAAATCGTGGC
>JBAYVP010000266.1:0-7495 GCA_041674485.1 Sulfuricellaceae bacterium | reverse complement strand
CTGGATTGCACGGTTTTCCGGGCGCATGGCGGCGTTGCAACTACAAGAGAAGGCAATGGAACGACCATTGCGCGTCGTTGCGCCTCTTGTGCCCAGGCCGTAAGGCCGTCGGGTATGCCCTGCGCCCGGAAAACCGCACACTCCAGCCCGTTCAACTGAGCTTTCTAGGATCATTGATTTTCATCATGAATTTCTGAGAACAAATTTACTCTGGTTTTTTAGGCCGACCGAATCCGCTGCATTCCCGATAATCTGCCGACGGCATTCCCGATAAATCTCTCGCGCGGTGCATAGCACATCCTGCGGGATGGCAATATGGGGGTAAGCGCCCGGTGTTCTGTCGATGCTTCCACTATGAATGCGTTCGGACGTATCGCCTTTTCTGGCCTTCCCGGTGTGGCTGAAGGTTTGATAGCGCTCGCTTAACGGCGTATCCAACTCCAGCCAGTCCGATAGCCTGGGCAGCAATGTCTCCGGCGCGCGTTGCAACAGCCCGGCATCGAAATAGTAATAGGGACGGCTGGCAGTCCGGCTGAAGTCGGCGAGCGCTTGGACGCGCGCGATATAGTAGTTCGCCGCCTCGACGGGAGAGGCGTAAATATCCTCGATCTCTTTTTGTGCAAACAGATGGACGATGCTTTTGATTGTGTGTTCCGGTTCCAGCAGCGAGATCAGTATCTTTATATTTGTTGGACCAAACTGCCCTGGCTCCAACAAATAGTCGTTGTGCAGCAGCTTGTCGAAAAGGTAGCGGCTGTTCTCCTTGAGCGCATCGCTTTCCAGGTACACTTCGAGCTGCTTATCCAGTGCGGAGGCATCCTCATAGCTGATATGCATTTCATAGTAGCCGTCGATCTGCGGGTGCGAGCCGAGTATATGCCCGGCCAGACTGGTAAAGGCGCGCATATGGCTCAGCAGGAAAATTCTGGCGTAGCGTTCAGACGAAGGATTCATGCAATGGAGGGTAAATTTGTTCTCAGCACGGAAAAAACCTAAGCCGGACGAGTCGGAGCCAAACAGACGTTTTCCACCTTAACAGCGGTTTCACCGAAGCCCGTAGGATGTGCCGAGGAACGAGGCGCATCGGTCGCGTATTGCCGCCGGGATGCGCGAACGATGCGCCTCCTGGCGTCGGCACATCCTACGGCGCTATGATTGAAGGAAATTAATGGTCGGGGTGAGAGGATTCGAACCTCCGGCCTCTACGTCCCGAACGTAGCGCTCTACCAGGCTAAGCTACACCCCGAATTGAACTTCAGAAACTTCGTGCGACTGCGAAGTCCGCCAATTGTAGCAAAGATTCCTTGTAATTTGAACCCGGCAAGTGAGAAATTGCTGCGCACGCGATGTCCGCCTCTTTCCTCGCCTGCCGGCGCACGTAATCCAGCGCGCCGGTTTCATGAATGGCTTGCAGCACTTGCTGCAAATCGTCCAGTCCGCCCTGCTCGATGGCCTTGCGCACAGATGCGGCCTGCTGCGCATTGCCGTGGCGCATCGCATGGATCAGCGGCAGGGTGGTTTTGCCCTCGGCCAGGTCGTCGCCGACGTTTTTGCCGGTTTCTTTATTGTCGCCGGAATAATCCAGCACATCGTCGATCAACTGAAAAGCGGTGCCCAAGTGCATACCGTAGGCCGCCATCGCCTCTTCATCGGCGCGCGCGGCCTCACCGAGAATGGCGCCCAGCCGGGTGGCTGCTTCGAACAGTTTGGCGGTCTTGTAGTGGATGACTTGCAGGTAACGCGCTTCGTCGATGTCTGCGTCGTGGCAATTGAGCAATTGCAGCACCTCGCCCTCGGCGATGATGTTGGTGGCGTCGGCCATTACCTCCATCACGCGCAGGCTGTTCGCCCCCATCATCATCTGGAAGGCGCGCGAATACAGGAAATCGCCCACCAACACGCTGGCGGCGTTGCCGAACAGGGTGTTGGCGGTGGCGCGCCCGCGGCGTAGCGCGGATTCGTCCACTACGTCGTCATGCAGCAGCGTGGCGGTATGGATGAATTCGATCACCGCCGCCAGTTCCCGGTGCTGCTTGCCGGCATAGCCGAACGCACCGGCGGAAAGCAGCACCAGCGCCGGGCGCAGGCGCTTGCCGCCGCTGTTGATGATATATTCCGCCACCTGGCGGATCAGCACCACATCGGAATGCAGGCGCAGCCGGATGACATCGTCCACGGCGCGCATATCCTGCTCTATGGGGGCTCGTATAATTTCGATAGACACGGATAAACCCCAAATAAAAGGTTAGATGGTAGGAAGGAGTGCGCCGGAGTGTCAAGCCTTTCAGCCGGACATGTTGCCGGATTGTACCGCTTCCCATAGGCAGCAAACCTGGCCGCATAAAATATTATAACAAAATCATGCGATTGTGAAGTTGCTTCGCAAGCATTTCCCTGCCTGCGCATAGGATTTCGTCTTATCGGTTGCAGCTTGGGGCTGCACTCAGCATAATGCGTTTTTTCCAACTAGTTTTCCGACCAGCCCGTGTCCCAAGTATTTCTATACGATACCACCTTGCGCGACGGCACGCAGCGCGAGGACATTTCCCTCTCTGCGGACGACAAGATCGTCATCGCCCGGCGGCTCGCCGATTCCGGCATTCATTATATCGAAGGCGGATGGCCCGGCTCCAACCCCAAGGATACGGAGTTTTTCGCGCGCGCCGCCAAAATGAACTTGGGGCGCGCCAAGCTCGCGGCTTTCGGCAGCACCCGCCACAAGGACGCCGCCTGCGAACAGGACGCCAACCTGGCCGCCCTGCTCGCGGCGCAAACGCCGGTGGTGACGCTGGTAGGCAAGAGCTGGGATTACCACGTCACCCATGTTCTCGACGCCACGCTGGAAGAAAACCTGGCGATGATCCGCGAGAGCGTGGCCTATATCAAGGCGCAAGGGCGTGAAGTGGTGTTCGACGCAGAGCATTTTTTCGACGGCTTTCTCGCCAACCGCGCTTATTCCCTGGCGACGCTCCAGGCTGCCGCCGAGGCCGGCGCGGATTGGCTGACGCTGTGCGAAACCAACGGCGGCATGTTGCCCTGGCAGGTCAAGGAAATCGTCCGTGAGGTGGCCGCGCAAGTGCCGGGCAAATTCGGCATCCACTGCCACAACGACAGCGGCTGCGCGGTCGCCAATTCGATCTCCGCAGTGCGCGGCGGCTGCCGCCAAGTGCAGGGCACCATCAACGGCTACGGCGAACGGGTGGGCAATGCCAACTTGATCACTATCCTGCCTAACCTGCAATTGAAAATGAATTTCCCGATTGTCTCCGCCGAACAATTGCATAATCTCACCGCGCTGTCGCGCTTTGTCGCCGAGGTGGTCAACCTCAAGCACGACGACCACGCCCCCTACACCGGCCACAGCGCCTTCGCCCACAAGGGCGGCATCCACGTCGCGGCGATTCTCAAGGAAAGCAGCGCCTATCAGCATGTCGATCCGGCACTGGTGGGCAACGCGATGCGCTCGGTGGTTTCCGAACTGGCCGGGCGCGGCAACATCCTGTTCCAGGCGCAGGCGATGGGCATAGACCTCAATCGCGAAGAATCCCAGCACGTTCTTAACCAAATTAAGCGCCTGGAACACGAAGGCTTCACCTTCGAAGCCGCCGAGGCGAGCATGGAACTCATGTTGCACCGCTTGCGTCCCGGCTACCAGCGCCCTTTCGAACTGGTGGATTATTTCGCGATCACCGAGCGTCGCCACGGGCGGGGTCTCCTCGCCGAAGCCACGGTCAAGGTAAAGGTGAACGACATCGTGAAATTGACCGCCGCCGAAGGCAATGGCCCGGTCAACGCCCTCGCCGGCGCATTGCAAGACGCGCTGGCGGAAGCCTACCCCATCCTGCGCACGGTGCGGCTGACCGACTACAAGGTGCGCATCCTCGACAGCAGCAGCGGCACCGCCGCCGCAACCAGGGTGCTGATCGACTTCCAGAGCGGCAGCGAATCCTGGACCACCGTCGGCGCCAGCCCCAACATCATAGACGCCAGCTGGCGGGCGCTCGCGGACAGCATGGAATACGCGCTGATACGGCTGGGCAGCGAGGGGGCGGGGGGCGCGTAGGCACAGGCTAAGGTGATTTCCGGAAAATCACCTTAGCCGGACAAGCCGGAACCAAAAACATTTACCGCAGAGACGCAAAGGCGCAGAGGCGCAGAGATTTTGTAGGGTAATGGTATGGTTTTACCATCCGTTATATTTCTCCGCGCCTGAAGCGTCTCTGCGGTGAAAAAAATCACCCGGAGAACCGCGCCAGAGCTTGATCTACGACACATTCTTCGCAAAAAATGCAACGACTTGACTGGTACAGCGTTTTCAACTCAGATCAATGTGAGATTCGCTTTTGGCGAACAGCCAAGCCGACTCACGCTTTAGACGCGAAGGCGCGAAGAGAAGCGAATCGGTATCTTTTTTTTGCGCGTTGGGAATGAGACCGCCCATTCTTACTCGTCCCCACTTCTTCGCGGCTTCGCGTCTAAAGCGTGAAAAATTCTTATCAGAAATTGCGACCTTTACCTGAAACCGCAACTTCACAAGCGACAATTTGTTGTCGTTTGTTATTGCATTAGAAAAACATTCGTGAATCCCATGCAATCTTAGCGTGATTCTTGGCGACAACCCAACGACAATCAATCCACTTGCTATCGATATTGATTTGCGTCAATATCCCTGCATTTATTCAACACACGCATGTCCGAATTATCTAGTATAGTTTGACACGTATTGTTTAGGCTGAAAGTCATGGAAGCGTTTAACTGGACACCCTGTTTTGTTACCGGATTGGTCGATGTCGATGACCAGCACCATCATCTCGTCCATGTCATCAATCGATTCGGCGAACTTGTCATGCGCCAGGAGGGGGCATCGACTGCGGAGTTGGAAACGGTATTTTCCGAGCTTGCGGATTATGCCCAGTATCATTTCGCCGAAGAAGAAGCCATGATGACGGCTATGCACCTCGACTCGCGCTATGTCGCCCAACATCGGCAGAGCCATGTCAGCTTCATGGACGAGGTGACGCAATTGCATAGCAGCGTGTCCGCCAACAACCGGGACGCGGCGAAATCCCTGTTGCAGTTCCTCACGCACTGGCTGGCATACCATATCCTGGGTTCGGATCAATGTATGGCGCGGCAGATTGCATCAATCAAATCCGGCTACCGTCCGGAGGATGCGTATCTGGCCGATGCGCGCTCCGACGATCCGGCCACCGAAACCTTGCTGACCGCGCTGAACGGACTGTTTCAGCAAGTCTCGGAGCGCAATCGCGAACTGGTGCAATTGAACAGGACGCTGGAGGCGCGCGTTGCGGAGCGCACTCAGGAATTGACCGACGCCAACCAGCGGCTCGATGATCTCGCCAACACCGATATTTTGACCGGCCTGCCCAATCGCCGTTACGCGCTCCGCAGTTTTGCCGCGGAATGGGATGCCGCAGCGCGCGACGGCACACCGCTCGCCTGCATGATGATCGATGCCGACGGTTTCAAAGTCATCAATGACACCTATGGGCACGATGCCGGGGATGCGGTGCTGCGCGCGCTCTCGATGCAGTTGTTGCATTCGGTGCGCACCGACGACATCGTCTCCCGGTTGGGCGGAGACGAGTTTTTGATCATCTGCGCGCGCACGCCGCTGGAAGGCGCATTGCATCTGGCCGAAGCGATCCGGCGGGAAGTCGCGGCGCTACGCGTTCCCGCCGGCGCCGGCGAATGGCGGGGGAGCATCAGCGTCGGCGTCGCGGTGCGCACGCCTGCCATGAGCAGCCTGGAAGACCTGATGAAGGCAGCGGACCTGGGCGTTTACGCCGCCAAGCGTAACGGGCGCAACTGTGTGGCGACCGCAGACGCCGGCGGCCATCCATAATCCTAGAAACCTCCGTTGACCGCTTGCCAAGATGTGTAATAGGGTAGTTCTAAACAGCTTTGTCATATATTTTGCGTCCACCCGTTTGGTGAGAACGCTACGGGCTGGATTGCACGGTTTTCCGGGCGCATGGCGGCGTTGCAACTCCTCAGAATGGAACACCATTCTTCGTCGTTGCGCCTTGCCCTGCACCCGGAAAACCGCACACTCCAGCCCGTTCAACGGAGGTTTCTAGGATAATGTTCGGCAAAATCCGACATGAATTTCGGACAACCATGAATAGCCATAGGGGGATAAGCGATCAAGGTAGGACAGCCAGTTACCCTACTTCACCGCGTTCAATCTTGCCAGGAAAAAAGAGGGCAAGCCGGTATCTGCGCGGTATGGTCGTGAGAGGCTTGATCGAAATTACGAAGGACGGCAAACTGCGGCTATGCGTTCCATGAATTCACTCCTGACGGAAATCCAGGCCAAGCTGCGCGATCTGGCCGATGCCGGGGTGGCGCGCGGGCAGCAGCGCTTTTTCAAAACCGGGGCGGGGCAATACGGCGAAGGCGATGTTTTTCTGGGAATCAAGGTGCCGGTGCTGCGCAGGCTGGCCGGGGAATTTCCGATTGTCCCCTGCGACGTTGCCGCCCAACTGCTCACCTCGACACATCACGAAGCGCGCCTGCTGGCGCTGCTGTTTCTGGTGCGCGCTTTCGGCAGGGGCAGCGCCGCCGAACGGCAGGAAATCTATGGGCGCTATCTTGCGGCTACGCGCCATATCAACAATTGGGACCTGGTGGACGCCTCCGCGCCCTACATCGTGGGCGCTCACCTCGCCGAGCGGGAACGGACGCCGCTTTATCGGCTGGCGCAATCGGGCTTGCTGTGGGAAAGGCGGATTGCGATCGTCGCCACTTTCCATTTCATCCGTAACGGCGAATTCGGCGACACGCTGAACATTGCCGCGCACTTGCTCGCCGACCGGGAAGACCTGATACACAAGGCGACGGGATGGATGCTACGCGAGGTAGGCAAACGCGATAGCGCAACGCTGGAAGCTTTTCTTCAGCGCCACTACCGCACCATGCCGCGCACTATGTTGCGCTACGCTATCGAACGCTTTCCGGAAGGACTGCGGCAGGCCTATTTACGTGGGTCTGTCTAGCCTGGATATTTCATACCCAAAGGGCAGGAGTGTCGTAGTAGGCTGTCGAATCACAACTTCTCAGTTTTTGGGCATACCAAAGAAACGTCACAACCCACCTTATTTTTAATCCGTTCACCCTTCGACTGGGCTTTAGGGCGAACGGATTAAAAATAAGGTAGGGAATATTTTTCAGTATAGCCCAAAACAGGGAAGCTGAAAGTCGATAAAATCGCCGTATTTCGACAGTCTAGGGACGTTCTGATCGTTCCCACGCTCCGGCGTGGGAATGCAGCCGCCGACGCTGTGCGTCGCGTATTAAATCTATGAGTCAATCTCAAGCTTGCTTCCATGAATCCCAGGCAAACTGAGCCGCGACGCTGCTCGACTCATGACGGCAACCCATAAAGACAAAATCTTTTTCACCGCAGAGGACGCGGAGGACGCAGAGGAAGAGCATGAGGGTTTTCCTCTGCGTCCTCTGCGGTGAATCGGTT
>JBAYVP010000265.1:0-7533 GCA_041674485.1 Sulfuricellaceae bacterium | reverse complement strand
GGGCTGGATTGCACGGTTTTCCGGGCGCATGGCGGCGTTGCAACTCCTTGCAATGGAACAACCATTGCGCGTCGTTGCGCCTTGCCCTGCACCCGGAAAACCGCACACTCCAGCCCGTTCAACTGAGCTTTCTAGGTTGATGAGCAAGTCCAACAGCGTTTTGAGCCTGGCCAGGTCTTTTCCGCGCTTTTGCGACAGCTTCACATCGCGCTTGAACTGGCCGGAATAATCCGGCTGGCGCATCAGATGCCAAGCTGCTCAAACAGGTCTTGGGCATCCGTGGCGTGATGCACATCCTCACCCCGTTCGCTTTTGGCGAGGGTCTCGACCGTGAGCCGGTTAGGGACGCGCATCTCGAAAGGCGGCGCCTTATCCCTGGCCACTTTGGTCAACACGATCCGCACCACGTCGGAGACAGTCAGCCCCATCTCCGCCAGCACGGCGGCAGCTTCTGCTTTCAGGGTTTCGTCGATTCTTGCGCGTACAAATGCGGTGGCGGCCATGATCCATCTCCCAGAGTCCAATACTTGATTTGTAGCTCAATTAAGCCACAAATCAAGCTGTCTGCGCAATGGATTCGCTTAATATTGTGGCAAAGCAAAGTACACATCGTTAGGGTTGGATTTGTTCCGGCTCACCAAGCCGACAATACCGGTGCTAAAATATGGATTCTGCGGTTTTCGACTTGGCGGCGCTCTGGTCGGCGCAATTGACGCCCACCCCGCTGAACAGGTAAAATGTCAACGTTTTCATTACACAAAGGCGACCCCCTTGGACAGTCCCAGTTGTGGTTTTTTTATAAGCCATATTTTTATGATCCCGATTTATAAAATCGGGGCGTCTTACTAGCGGTCGCCTCTCAAAGCCCTATTCTCGCTTTGTCCGTTTCCGCTGGTTAATAGCGGAAATTCGGATACTCCCAGCAGCATTCCGGCCTCGCGCCTGTGCCCTCGGCAGCTCTCGTTTCCTGTAGATAAATTTTGTGCGGACGCCATGCGCGTAGCGTGGCGTGGATCGGAGAGCAGTATGGCCGAAAATCAACAATCCGAGAGCGTTAAGGAAACCCTGCGGCAGGTCAATGCGCTGCTCAGTAAGCACAAGTTGGTGGAAAGTCTGGTGCATAAGCAGGATATGCCCAGGCAGGAACTGATTGAAATGATGGTTCACAAGCAGAACCTGGCCGAGTTGCAACGGTTATTGAATCAGCTTGCCACTCCGTCCCTGGCGCGCGTGTTGGAAGCCTTACCCCACGAGGACCGGCAGATCGCCTGGCAACTGGTGCAGGACGAGCGTAAAGAGGAAATCCTGCTGGAGATTTCGGACGCCGTCCGGGTGGAGCTGGTTTCCGAGGTCAAACCGCGCAGCCGGAGCATGATGATACGGGTGTTCGACCTGCACGAAGGCCGCTTGCGCCAGATTCCGATAGAAAGCCGCGAGGACCTGGCGCGCGCTCAGCCCATCTGGATCGATCTGGTGACGCCCGAGGACGAGCAACTGGTTTGGGCGCGGGAAATCTTCGGCGTGGAATTGCCCAACCCCAAGGATTTGACCGATCTGGAAACCAGCGCGCGTTTCTATGTGGAAGACAATGGGGAGGTGCATCTGCATTCCGACTTCTTGCTCGACCGGGAGAAGGAATCGCGCAACGTGGCGGTGGCGTTCATTCTGAAAAAAGGCACGCTATTTTCGGTGCGTAGCGAGGAATTGCCGGTGTTTCGCCTGCAGCGGCTGCGCGCCAGGGCGCAGTCGGGCTATGTGTCGGAGGCCAAGGATGTGTTGCTCGACCTTTTGGCCGCCGATGTGGAATATTCCGCCAATGCGCTGGAGGATGTCTACGCCGAATTGGAAAAGGTCGGGCGGCAAGTGCTGAAGTCCCACATCACCGATGTGGATGCGACGATGATACTCGCGGCCATCGCCGAATCGGAGGATCTCAACGGGCGCATACGGCGCAATGTGCTGGACACCCGGCGCGCACTGTCTTTCCTGATGCGTAGCAAATTCCTGTCGGACGCGCAGCATGAAGATGTCCGCGAAATCCTGCGCGATATAGAATCCCTGGATGGGCACACGGCTTTCCTGTTCAACAAGATTAACTTCCTGATGAATGCCACGGACAGTTCCGTCAACATCAACCAGAATAAGGACATCAAACGGCTGACGGTCATCAGCGTGGTTTTCATGCCGCTCAACGTGCTGGCCGGCATCGGCGGCATGTCAGAATTCTCGATGATGACCCAGGGGATACCCTGGCCGATTGCGTATGGCAGCTTCACCATCGGTTTGATCGCTATCGGTGGGCTTACTTTCGCCGGCTTGCGCTTTTTCGAAAAGCGCAAGATGAGAAACCAACGCGCCCAGGGCAAATTTGTTCTATGATAAAAATCAATGATGGAAAATATTTATGAATCCCAAGCAAACTTAGCGCGACTCTGCTCGGCTCCGCTTGACTCATGGCGGCAACCCATAAAGACAAAACCTTTTTCACCGCAGAGGACGCGGAGGACGCAGAGGAAAACCCTCATGCCCTTCCTCCGCGTCCTCTGCTTCCTCCGCGGTGAATCGGTTTTTTCCGTACTGAGAACAAATTTACCCTGCCAACGTGCCGCCAGCCATCGGATATTATCCTAGAAACCTCCGTTGAAGGTACTGGTTCAGTTTGATTTATTTATCAACACATTGATTTTGATAAATAAAAACGCATCGGTGCGTCAAGGATGCTTACATTCAGCGCATCAGCCAGCCTTCTGGAGCATCAACATCTGCTGCCAGGAAAGTCCTTTTTCTATACAGCACTTTCAAGCAAGAACAATGACAAAAGTTATAGTTACAGCCTTTATGCTCTAGGCTGTACTAGTGCGGACATGCGCCGTGTCGTCCGGTAGTGCCACCCCGGAAACATGCGATGACAAACCGATTTCGCTGGGAAGCTGGAGGAGATGCACCCAATGCCGAGCATATGCGATTGGCCGCAAGGCCAACCGACCGCCCCTAAGCAGGGCGTGCAGGAACCAAGCCGGGTGTAGGGTGAATAAGCGAAGCACATCCACCGACATGAAAGCCGGAAAGCAAAAAGGCCATCCCGAAGAACGGCCTAAGCGCTTTTTTGGTGCCGGCAGAAGGAATCGAACCATCGACCTCCTGATTACAAGTCAGGCGCACTACCAACTGTGCTATACCGGCACATGCATCATTGCAAGCGCGCCATTCTACCAGCGTCGGCGTATTTTTCAAACACTCTTTGTCGGTAATGACTTGCGCTTTGGAGGCCGGCCTGCCGGTGCTCGAAGTGGGCGGGAATTTTGCCGATGGTGTCATTGCCTTCGAGGGGAACTGGCTCGGCGGGGAAGCCTTCGCTTCATTCGGCAAAAAGGCGGCTGCGCCTAATATACTTTGCGCGGCCACGATTTGCGCATTTATCCATCGTCTCGCGGGCGCGGCTTCCGCGTTGCAAATTGCTTGTGTGGTAATGCCACACAAGCAATTTGCGCAGCAATCGCATCCCGCGAGACGCGGCTAAATCCGCAAATTGTGGCCGCGCAAAGTATACAATGGCGCTGACGCCCTTCACGGGTGAGCGAAATTCGCCTATGAAACAAAAGACTAGCGAGGGTATGCGCAATTTATGAAAGGTCCGGGTTAAATGCATTATCCTGGAAAGCTCGGTTGAGCGGGACTGGCGTGTGCAGTTAAAGCGGAAAGCGACGACCGTTGCCTGCCCTGTTCGTCGAAGTTGGCGGGATTTAGCCACTGCAACATCGCTGCTTCGATGGCCGGCCATTCCTGGTCTATGGCCGCATACCACGCCGTATCCCGGTTGCGTCCCTTGACGATGGTTGCTTGCCGGGAAACGCCTTCGAAAGACAAGCCAAGACGTTGCGCCGCAACGCGCGAGGGGGTGTTGAGCGCATTGCATTTCCATTCGTAGCGGCGATAACCCAGGCCGAAGGCGTGCGCCATCATCAGGTACATGGCTTCGGTGGCGGCGGGTGTGCGCTGTAGCAGCGGCGAATAGTTGATGTGGCCTACTTCTATCGAGCCGATATCCGGAGCGATGCGCAAATAGCTGGCGACGCCGACCGCTTTGCCGTTGGCAAGATCGACTATCGCATAAAACAGCGGATCGTTTTCGCAACACTGCTGTTCTATCCAGTTGCGATAGTCCTCCAGGCTGTCGAACGGGCCATACGGTAGATAGGTCCAGTTTTTGCCCTCGACATCCAGCGCGTTGGCGAGATACAGGCTTTGGGCATGGCGCATGGCGTCGAGCGGCTCCAGGCGGCAGTAGCACCCTTCCATCGGCTCGCGTGGCGGATATAGCGCTGCTTGCCAATCCTGAACGATAAGACCGACCGGCTGGTTCAGATGATTCAATTCGGATTCCATGTTGTCATATCCAAAAAGGTTAGCGAAGTGGTTATACCTCAATATCCGGCAGGTTTTCGAAGACCTGCTCAATAGTGTTGTTCCGTGTCAGCGCCTGCACCACCACGGGCAACGGCTCGCCCCGGATTTCCGGGAAATCCCTTTCCAAAGTCGCAACAATGGGGAAGGCCAGCATTTCCGTAGGCGGGTTGAACCCGGCGGCTATCCCAGGCTTGTTGCCGCGGGCATCCACGCGATACCAGCCGTGCCGCTTGAGATATACCGCATTCAAGCCATGGAGACAGTAAGGCGGACCATCGGCTTCGACCGCCAGCCGCTGGTAGCAAAGCCCCGCCGGGATGGCATTGGCTCTCAGGAGCGCCGCCAGCAGGTGGCTTTTGGCATAACAGTAGCCCGTGCCGTGGATCAGCACGTCGGAGGCCTTGCAGGTGACCGGGTTCATTCGGTAATCCCAACTGTGTTTGATCGCATCGCGAACGAACTCGAAGCAGCGTTTCGCGATTTCTTCGTCGGAAACGCAACCCTCGGCAAGCGCTATGGCCTTGGCGGCCACCAACGGGTGTTTCCAGTCGATGTAGGCGCTTTCATCGAGATATTGTTTCATCGCGTCGTTCTCAACAAACCAACGGTTCTCCAAATTAGCCCAAGTTTAACATGCTCATGTCATAAGCTGGGATTTTTCGTGCATAAATTGCGCCCCCCCCCCTTAATGATCTCCGTGAGCAGACTATAAGGTGCCACGCTCGATCTCTTGCAAGTAAGCCGGGTGGGCGGCGCGCTTTTGTGCCCGCTCTACCCGGCTGTGCTCAGGGACGATCATGATTTGGGTAGATACGGAATAAGCCCTTTTTGAAACGCTATTTCAAGAAGTTCTTTGGGCAAGGATCTGGCATCCACAATTACACCATTTACTTGTACCATCCATGCCAGAGGGTTGCTGTCCAACAAACTTGGCAAACACCAATTGGGGTCAAATTGCGACAAATCTAAAGCTTCACGCACTGCTTTGGATTTAGCCGCACCTGTACTTTTACCGATGTCAAAGTATGCGCATAAATCACCTGCGCTAATAAAAGGCTTTTGGCTTTTATCAAATAAGAAATTGACAAAGCCTAATGCGTAAATAATCCCACATGCCCAAGTATTAGGCTTACCCGTCGCCAGCGGCGAAGGACGCTTACGGCATAACGCCGCCGTAGCCTGCCGTGCCAACAGTGCGTATTCTTGATTTAAGTGTTGCTTGCTAAACTCGTCAGTCATCGCAACAATGACGGTGTATGTTTCCTGCATATTTTTGGGTACGGCAAGCGATTTTGTTGGTTTTGCCATGGGTCATGCCTCCTTTGGATTTGCGAGTTTAAAATTATGGCTCATATAGAGGCCGAAGCAAGTAAAGCAACATGCTCTGCCAGGGTAAATTTGTTCTCGGCACGGAAAAAAACCGATTCACCGCAGAGGACGCGGAGGACGCAGAGGAAAAGCATGAGGGTTTTCCTCCGCGTCCTCTGCGGTGAAAAAGGTTTTGTCTTTATGGGTTGCCGCCATGAGTCGAGCAGCGTCGAGTAGAATCCTGTCGCTTTATTAGCTTGGGACTCTATATTATTGGGTTTTGAGGACATATTTCGGGTTGCGGCAAAGGCTGTTTTAGCCTTGGTGATAAAGCGCATTTTACCGAGGTGGCGAATAGCGGCACTCGCTTAAGATGGCGTAACATGCAATCGTAGGCATGTTTGTCGTAACCGAAATTTACCCAATTATGGTTCCATGCGTCCATGGTTTTCTCCAGAGCGGTATCCACGCGCGCCCCCATGCTTTTTTCATCGTACCCAATTTTGCGCGCCAAGCGTAAAAATGATTCGCGGCTGATATCCTCCCATCGTTTTGATTTAGCCAAATTCAGAGCCAGCCTGTCATCTTCCTTGTATTGAACAATTGAAACCAGATCGTAGGCGGGTGATAGCATCGCGTTTATGCCGTCGGGATAGATCAGGCTCCAGTTTTTAATATGAGCATCCCCATTACCTGAAGCGATGACAAATACCAGCCGCCGGATGAATTCATCAAGTCCGTCTTCGCCGACAAGGCTTAAAATAAGATTTGCCAGAGTTTCATAATTGCACGCATCGTATTTTTGTTCAGGGTATACCCCAAGTATCTGGGCAAAGTCTTCCATATGGATGCGCACCCCGGTCGAAGTGCGGTCAAACCGGCGTACCGCTAACGCTTTTTTATCCTGGAAATTGCCTATTTCGTGAGGAAGACCGGAAATGTCTTTTACTGGAATTAGCAAAATTTCCGGTATTTCAATGCCGCTCGCTTGTGCCCAGCGCATCGTTGCATATTCGTTTTCCGGTACTTTCGGATAGCGGGCATCCGGAAGTTTTACGATCCAGTCGCCACCTGTTCCGCTTATGGGGATAGTTAGTCCACGGTCTTCCCGCACTGCCGAGAATTTCAGCTGAACACCTGCCAGAGAGAAATGCCATTCTTCGTCAGGAGGTTTCCGCAACATTTCAGAGGCAATATCCGTTGGTTCCGACAAGGCTTCCTCAGAGAGGATTCGTACTGCCCCTGGTAAATCTTCTCCCAAATGGTGTAAGAGAAAAAACTCCCGCTGGATTGAAACGCCCGCGCGTTTTGCTATCAGTTCACGTAGCGGGCCTTCTGGAAGCAGGTTTGAAAACCAGGCGGGTGTACGCTGACGTGATAAATGGACTTGGTCCAAATCGTCGAGAAATAACTGTCCAAGAACCGGTCTGGGATAACTGTGCTTGTAAGACTCAAACAAACGAAATTCAGCGCTAACGCTACGGGTCAGGCTCAACGCGCCAATGGGGGTCTCGTGCAGAAGCACTTGAAGGCGCGGTAAATTGTCCATTTATATCCCCTCGTCTGCTACAAGCAGAGACGAAATGGCAGGCCGGTCTGATTCTTCCCAGCGGGCATGGCTTTTGAAAAACAAGTCAACGCGTGACTGTAGCCACTCAGATCGTTGGAGCAAAAAATCTTTGTCGTGACCCTTGTTTGAGTACGTTCACCTATCGTGATGTAGAAATGGGCATTTTTGGTCAAGTTAAATGATGGGGAGCATTACATCTTGATGATTTTTTGACATTTTCACGATCAATGATGGGATGCGAGATTCCC
>JBAYVP010000264.1:0-7552 GCA_041674485.1 Sulfuricellaceae bacterium | reverse complement strand
CAGGGCAAGGCGCAACGACGCGCAATGGTCATTCCATTGCAAGGAGTTGCAACGCAGCCATGCGCCCGGAAAACCGTGCAATCCAGCCCGTAGCGCCCTCACCAAATGGGTGAACGTAAAATAGATGACAAAGTTGTTTAGAACCACCATGTTACACATCTTGGCAAGCGGTCAACTGAGCTTTCTAGGATAATTACTTCCCTTCTGGTGCATGTTACTAGAATTGACGCTCCCTCCCCGGAAAGCGGGAGGGTTGGGGTGGGGATGGGGTCGCTTGGGCAGAGAATCGTTTAGTAGCAACGTTTTCGTGGTCGGCAACTAGCCGAACACAGGGGAGGCGATGCCATTCGGATGCAGGATCGCATTTACCCCATCCCCACCCCAGCCCTCCCGCTTTCCGGGGAGGGAGCCGCGATACAGGCATGGATCGGGAGATAATTAATGGACAGTTTCTTAAGGAACCCCGATGCACGTCGTGTTGATCTCCGCCTGCGAAAAGAAGAGCCTGAAAAAGACCCGCGCGGTGTTGGATAGCTATGCAATACGCGCGGGCGATTCGACCTGGATGACGCCCATCACGCGCGCCGGTTTGATGGAATTGCGGATGTTGCTGCGGCACGGCGCTTCGAAAAATACTGCGGTCGCCTGCTATCAAAACGAGGGGCGCAAGCAGATGAAGCTGCTGTGGATCGTCGGCAACACCCGGAAATTCGGCGTCAATGGGGCGTTTCCGGTCGCCTCTAAATTTCGCGGGAGAACGCCACTTCCCCCATTTTCGAAAGCCGCCGCGCTGCTGGCGAGCAGCGCCGGGTTCATGCATGACATCGGGAAATTCGGCAAGGGCTTTCAAGATAAATTGCGTTCGAAGATTCCCAAGGCCGACGATGTGCGCCATGAGTGGCTTTCCCTGTTCGTCGTCAGGCGATTGTCCAGGGGGCTATCCTGGCGGGAAGCCTGGTGCGACATGCAGCAATATAAGGACTTGTCGCCGTTCGAAGGGCAATTGAATAATGCGCTCGACGTGCTGCTGTTCATGGTCGCGACACATCACCGCTTGCCGATCACTCAAAGCGTGAAAGGCGCAAGCTTCAATACCAGGATGAGCAACAAAGGGCATGTGCGCGATGAGAAGCACGCCCCCACGCCGGTGTGCGCGCCGGAACAGCTTACCCTGGATGTCATCCTCGACCGCTTGGGCAAGGTGCAAGCGCTCCCCGCGCAGGAGCCGCTTTATTGGCGCGCCCTGGCCTTGTTCTCGCGCATGGCGCTGATTCTGGCCGACCATTCAGTTTCCGCCGAACTGTTAGGACACGAGAATGCCGGCGCTTACGCCAACACCGACAGAAAAACCGGCAAAATGAACCAGCGCCTCGACTGGCATCTGCAAAACGTCGGCCATCGCGCCGGAGACATGGTTTTCAACATACTGTCCCTTGCGCCGCCGTCTCTTTCGCGGGATGCGGTGGAAAGAATCTGCCGCCGCGCCACGGGACGCTATGCCTGGCAGGAAAAAGCCGCCCGCGCGTTGTCGGCCTCCGCCGATAAGCACGCCAGCCCCCATCTGGTTTTTAACATGGCCGGCACCGGTTCGGGCAAGACCCACATGAATATCCGCGCCGTTTGCGAGCTATCGCACGGCAAGCCGGTGCGCGTGGCGACGGCGCTGAATTTGCGCACCTTGACGCTGCAAACCAATGACGCCTACGCGGATCGGATCGGCATAGACCGCGATGAACTCGCCTGCGTAATCGGAGATCGCCTGACCCAAGCCCTATATAAATTCAACAAACAGAGCTATGCGGACGACGACGAAAACCCGCTGCTGGAAGACTACGCCGCCGTCAGCGATTTCGAATATCTGGATGCGCCCGGATGGCTCAGGAAATTTATCGACGGAAAGCCCAATTTAGGAAAAGTCATCGGCGCGCCCGTGCTCGTTTCGACGATAGATTTCCTGATTGCCGCCGGGGAGCTGCACCGCCAGGGGCATCATGCACTGGCGGCCATGCGGCTGATGACCGGCGACCTGATCCTGGACGAGATCGATGGGTATGATCCGCTGCCCTTGCTGGCCGTGCTGCGCCTAGTCTTGATGGCGGGCTGCTTCGGGCGGAATGTGGTGGTCTCTTCCGGCACATTGTCGCAGCCGGTCGCAAGTGCGGTGCGGCGCGCCTATCGGCGCGGCATCGCATTGCGCGCGGCGCTTTACGGCACAAAACCGGATTTCGTCACCGCAACCATCGACGACCTGACCGCCCCTGCCATCCTGAAAGCCGCCGATACGATGGACTTCGAAGATTTCTACCGGGGGAAAACCGATCAAATCCTGAAAGCCTTGGAAAACGGCGGGCGTTACCGGATTCCCTACCTGCAAATTATGGTGCAAAAGGACGAAGCGGGATTCATGGGGGCAATCGAAAACGCCGTCCTTCAGCTTCACGGGCAGCATCATCTTCGCGACCCGGCAAGCGGCAAGCGCATTTCGTTCGGGCTGGTCAGGATGGCCAACATCAATCCCGCCGTGCAAGTCGCGAAATATTTGAGCAAGCGCCTGCCGAATGCAAAAATCGCCTGCTATCACGCGCAACATTTCCCGCTGCTGAGATTTCACATCGAACGCCGGCTGGATGCGTTGCTCTCCCGCAAGCATGGCGATGCGCATTTGTTCGCCGACCGGGAAATACGCCAGGCCATAGACCAAAGCAACAGCCACGACCTGCTGTTCATCGTCGTCGCCACGCCGGTCGAGGAAATCGGGCGCGATCACGATTTCGACTGGGCGGTCATCGAGCCTTCCAGCACCCAGAGCATCGTGCAAACGGCGGGCCGGGTGAACCGCCACCGCCTGCTCGACATTGAGCAACCGAATGTGGCGATCTTGCAGTTCAACTGGAATGCCATCGTCAACGGCAGGAATAACAGTAAAGCGGTTTTCAAGAAACCGGGGCTGGAAGGCTCCGATGACCTGCTTTACCCCAGCCATGACCTGGAAGAACTTTTCGACTGGGCGCTTTTACGGCACAAACTCGATGCGGCGGCGCGTTTCGGCAATCATGAATTCGCCCGGCTGGACAACCGGAATATGAGCAAAGCCACGGAAAAATGGCTGGATCGTATCTTAGGCGACGGAAAAAACGGCCATCTATGGATGTGTCAGGATGTTTACGAACGCACTCCACTGAGGGAGCGCCAGCCCACAATCGAGATAACGCTTGCCGTTGAGGACATCGGCACTCCCGAAAAAATGCATGTCAGGGAATCCGGCTCGCAAGAAACCGCAAAAAGCCGCCGGTTCGACATTGAGGAAACTATAGCCAATGGCTGGCTTTATCTGGCGGATGACGAATTGCTGGAATTGGCTATCGAAGCAGGCGTCAGCCCGGAAGACGGCCTGACCGTCTCGGTTCGCGGCGACACGGCAAGCACATTGAAATGCAAACGCCATCGCTCCTTTGGGTTTTACCGGTGACCGCTTAGCTTATACCTTGCCTCCCGATCTGCTTAACCCGCATGGTGCGCCTACTTGCAGCTCCTCCCCCTTCAAGGGGGAGAGCGTAGCGAGGGGGCAACCGGGAGGGGGATGGGGTTGAGTTGGCACTCATAAAATCGATATGTCACAACTAATCTGCGGTTTTAAACCCATCCCCACCCCAACCCTCCCGCTTTCCGGGGAGGGAGCGTCAATGCCAGCAATTTCCCCCGCGCAAGGCATAATCCTAGAAAGCTCAGTTGACCGCTTGCCAAGATGTATAACACAGTGGTTCTAAACAACTTTGTCATATATTTCGCATTCACCCGTATGGTGAGAGCGCTTTGATCTGGATTGCACGGTTTTCCGGGCGCATGGCGGCGTTGCAACTTATTGAGAAGGCAATGGAATGACCATTGCGCGTCGTTGCGCCTCTTGTGCCCAAGCCGCAGGCTGTCGGGTATGCCCTGCACCTGGAAAACCGCACACTCCAGCCCGTTCAACGGAGGTTTCTAGGATGATGGAAATCAATGATAGCCAACAATTATGAAAGTCGCAGTCGTAGGGTGGATAAGCGTGAGCCGCATCCACCGTGCCGGCGCAAGAAAGGTGGATGCGGCTCACGCTTATCCACCCTACATTTTTTCTGAGAACAAATTTACCGTGGGGCTTTATCGCGCCCCCCGGCTTCAAATCTGCCGCGCCAGTTCCACCGCTTTGCCGATGTAGTTGTGCGGCGTCAGCAGCGCCAGGCGGGATTTTTCCTCGGGGGGGATGGCGAGGTTGTCGATGAAGGCGTGTAGCGTTTTCCTGGTGATGCCGTCCTTGCCGCGCGTTAATTCCTTAAGCTGTTCGTAGGGGTTTTCCACGCCGTAGCGGCGCATTACGGTTTGGATCGGTTCCGCCAGGACTTCCCAACTGCCGTCGAGGTAGGCGTCCAGGCGTTGCGGGTTGGCTTCCAGCTTGGATAGGCCGCGCAGGCAGGAATCAAGCCCAAGCAGCGCGTAGCCCAGTCCCACGCCCATGTTGCGCAGCACTGTCGAATCGGTCAGGTCGCGCTGCCAGCGCGATACCGGCAGTTTGTCGCTCATGAAGCGCAGCAGCGCGTTCGCCAGCCCCAGATTGCCTTCGGAATTTTCGAAGTCGATGGGGTTCACCTTGTGCGGCATGGTCGAGGAGCCGACTTCGCCCTGTTTCACCTTTTGCTTGAAATAGCCCAGCGAGATGTAGCCCCACATGTCGCGGTCCAGGTCGATCAGGATGGTGTTGGCGCGCGCGAAGGCGTCGAACAGTTCGGCCATGTAATCGTGCGGCTCGATCTGGATGGTGTAGGGGTTGAAGGCGATGCCTAAGCTCTCGACGAAGCGCCGGGCAAAGCTTTCCCAATCGAAATCGGGGTAGGCGCACAGGTGGGCGTTGTAGTTGCCGACCGCGCCGTTGATTTTGCCCAGCGGCGCTACTTCATTGATGCGGCTGCGCGCCTTTTCCAGCCGGTAGGCGACGTTGGCCAGTTCTTTGCCGATGGTGGTCGGGGTGGCCGGCTGGCCGTGAGTGTGCGCCAGCATCGGCAGGTCGGCCCAGGCATGGGCGAGTTCCTTCAGTTTGGCGAGCACTTTGTCCAGAGCCGGCAACAGCACTGTTGCGCGCGCGCTACGCAGCATCAGCGCATGGGAGAGGTTGTTGATGTCTTCGGAGGTGCAGGCGAAATGGATGAATTCGGCGACTTTCATTACTTCGGCGTTGTCGGCGAAACGCTGCTTTAGCCAGTATTCGACCGCCTTTACGTCGTGGTTGGTGATGGCCTCGATGGATTTCACCGCTGCCGCGTCGGTTTCGGAAAAATCCGCCGCAGCGGCGTCGAGTTGCGCCAGCGTGGCGGCTGAGAATGGCGGCACTTCCGTGATTCCCGGCTCGCGGCTCAAGGCTTTGAGCCATTCGATTTCGACCAGCACGCGATAGCGGATCAGCGCGAATTCGCTGAAACACGGGCGCAACGCCGCAACCTTGCCGTGGTAGCGGCCATCGAGGGGGGACAGGGCGGTAAGCGATGAAAGCGGCATAGTCGGGTGCTCTTCAGATAAAGTGGACGATACCCGGATTTTAACCCAATTCCGGCGCTCCCCGGTATTCGAACAGTTATCCGGCAAAAAGGTAATCCAGCACCAATCCTCCGAACACTGCCGCGCCCAACCAGTTGTTGTGCAGGAAGGCCTTGAAGCATTTATTGCGCTCGCGGTTGCGGATCAGGGTGTAATGGTAGCCGGCGATGCCTGCCGCAACTGTCAGCCCGGCGAAATACAGCCAGCCGAAGCGTAAGGAGACGCCTATGCCGGCGAGGATGGCGAGTGTGGCGGCGTAACACAGCATCACCGCCGCCACATCGAAACGCCCGAAGGTGATCGCGGAGGTCTTGATACCGATTTTCAGGTCGTCTTCGCGGTCCACCATCGCGTATTCGGTGTCGTAGGCCACCGCCCAGAATACGTTGGCGAGCAATAACAGCCACGCGAGCTTTGGCACCGCACCGCTCTGGGCGGCGAAAGCCATCGGGATGCCGAAGCCGAAAGCGATGCCGAGATAGGCCTGGGGGATGGCGAAGAAACGCTTGGTGAAGGGGTAGCTGGCGGCGAGAAAGACCGCAGCCAGCGACAGCAGCAGGGTGAGTTTGTTAAGGCGCACGATCAGCAGGAATGACAGCAGCGTGAGGATTGCGGCCAATATCAGCGCTTCTTTTTCCGACACCCGCCCGGCGGTCAGCGGGCGGTCTTTGGTGCGTTCGACATGCCGGTCGAAATGGCGGTCGGCGTAGTCGTTCATCACGCAGCCGGCGGAGCGCATCAGTACGGTTCCCAGCGTGAATATCCAGACGATCAGCCAGTTGGGATGGCCGCCGGACGACAGCCACAGCGCCCACAGCGTCGGCCACAGCAGCAACAGGATGCCGATGGGCTTGTCCAGGCGCATCAGCTTTTCGTATAGGGACAGGCGTTCGATTAGCGTCATCGGGATTATCCTAACCGGAACAAGCTTCACCGCAGAGACGCAGAGATGCCGAGAAGAGCGATGCCTTATTCCGTTCTGCCTCTGCGTCTCCGTGTCTCTGCGGTAAAAGTCTTTTTCTCATGGTATGTGTAAGGCTATGTCGCGGGCATCCAAATCCAGGATGCCGGGCAAAAACACTTCCGTCACCTGGATGGTTCGGCGGTTGAGGGTGAACACCGAACGGCGCGCCCACAGGAAAGGCGGCGGGGCCACTAGATAGCGACAGGCGCGACGGTACAGCCAGTGGCGCGGGTGCAGCTTCTTGTAGTGCAGCGGGGCGCGCCGCACTTGCGGGTCGCTGAACAGCACTTCGCCCAGCGGTCGGTCGCCCAGCCGGCGTAGCGCTTGCCACGCGCCGCGCAGGCTGGCCAGCGGCAGCACGCTATGCGCATAAACCAGCGGGGTTGCGCCGCAGTAAAGGCACACTTCGCGCAACAGCGCGCGCTGCCGCCCGCCCTTCCCTCCCGCTTCGGCGCTTTCCCACCAGCCGTTTTGCAGTTGTACGCCGCGCACGCCGAACGCCGCGCAACGGCTGACAATGCGCCGCGTCAGCGAGCCTTGGGCAAGCAGCCACGGGCGGTAAGCGCCCACTGTCTGGCACAGGTGCGCGTGCCAACCGGTGGGGTAAAGACAGAGCTTCATTGATAAACCTTATAGTATTGCTTGCAAAGCCCGTGGAATGCTGCGGGAAACGAGGCGCTTCTTGGTGGAAGCCACATCCCATGGGGCACTGGATTCGGGACGCAACGCGTCCCGAACTGCATTCCCACGCGGCGCGTCACTGCCGTTAAGTTAAGCCGTTCGTGGTGAGTAAAATATTCGCCCGCAGGCCGAAAGGCGTTGGCAAGAAACAGGGGTTATGGTTGCTGTTTGGCGCTCGTTTAGGGGATTATATTCTGCTATTGTGGTTATGTGCGTCATTGATATTTATGAACAAAAAAGCGGTTTCTTGAGAACTTTGAGGCTTGCCATTTTTCTCCATTCATCCTGAGTTTTGAGGCTTGCCATTTTCCTCCGTTCGTCCTGAGCCTGTCGAAGGAT
>JBAYVP010000263.1:0-7619 GCA_041674485.1 Sulfuricellaceae bacterium | reverse complement strand
GTTTTCCGGGCGCATGGCGGCGTTGCAACTCCTTGGAATGGAATGACCATTCCGCGTCGTTGCGCCTTGCCCTGCACCCGGAAAACCGCACACTCCAGCCCGTTCAACGGAGGTTTCTAGGTTCCATCGCAAGTTCTGCAATTTTGCAAACCGTTCTCCAGTTTCGGTCTGTCATCGGGACGCCGAGCAATTTTTCGGAGGCAGCCGCGAGCCTGGATCTGCCTACCCCTTCCGGCGCATGGAGGTAGAAGACGTTATTGCGCAGATGAAACCTCTCACTCGTTTTCCTGAGTCCGTCGAGTTTCTCCAGGTCCGGCTTCTTGGGCACGGAAGCTAAAAAGCCAAGATGCAGATTGGTTGGATCGTCCTGCGCATCGGGGAATGGGTTTTCCGCTATGGCGCAAGTGATCGCTTCAAGACCGAGAAGCAAAACATGAGGCTCAAAGCCGTGATGTTTCTTGATTCCCGCAGCTAATTGTTTGGCGATCAGCGAAGCGTCTTTTTCAGCGCACTGAAAGACGGCATTGCCGCTTTGAATATAAGTTCTGATCCTTATTGCACCAACTTCTTCGAGCCGGGCAATAAGCGCTTTCATCGGCAAGACGTTGTTTCCACCGACGTTGATTCCCCTGAAAAGCGCAACATAGGTATTCATGATTCCCAGACAAAAACCAAAAAGCCGTAAGGTGGATAAGCGTAGCACATCCACCTTATCAGCGTAAGGAAGGCAGATGGGCTACGCTTATCCGCCCTACCAGGCTTTGGGTCTTTCTGATGAGGATCACCTTATTTCTCCGATTTCCAGTTTAACCTCGTTCCCATGTTGCGTGGGAAGAAGATTAACTTGCTCAAGTTATTTCATGCTCGTTCCTTAGGCGATTTTGCCTTGATTTATTTTCTTCCTCGTGGCACCATGTAATTACGGTAATTACAACACTTTAACCTAGATTCCTCTGTTGGACGGGCTGGAGTGTGCGGTTTTCCGGGTGCAGGGCAAGGCGCAACTCCTTGGAATGGTCATTCCATTCCAAGGAGTTGCAACGCCGCCATGCGCCCGGAAAACCGTGCAATCCAGCCCGTAGCGTTCTCACCAAACGGGTACACGCAAAACACATGATAAAGCCGTTTAAAACCAATATGCTACACATCTTGGCAAGCGGTCAACAGAGGAATCTAGGTTTAACCTTGCAGGCGCCACCATGGATAAAATGTTACGCTCCAGAGACATAAAAATTGTGCATATTGGCAACTCTATGGGTGTTCGCTTGCCAAAAAACCTATTGCAGAAATACGGTTTCACGCACTCCCTGGTATTAGAAGAAACCTCCCAGGGACTTCTCCTCAGGAAAAAACAAGACGACAAACTCTCCTGGGCAGACACCTATAAAGCCATGGCGCATGAAGATGAGGACTGGAACGAGTTTGACCAAACCCTACTTGATGGATTGGAGGATGACGACTTTGACGCCTAAACGGTACGAAATCTATTTTGCAGACTTGAACCCAACCATCGGCAGTGAAATCAGTAAAATCCGTCCTGTCGTTATTATTAGCGATGACGCTATGAACAAATATTTAGAGACCATTGTCGTTTGCCCAATAACGTCAAAAATTCACCCAACATGGAGAACGCGACTTCAGATTAATTGTGCTGACCAACAAGCTGAAATTGCCGTTGACCAAATACGAACTATTAGCAAAATGCGATTAAAGAAAAGAATTGATCAATTGTCCAGCGATGAGTCCTCTCAACTACGGCGAATCATTACCGAAATGTATGGCGAATAGCCCCATCCTGTTTTCTTCCCAATGAGCAATGCAGGCATATCCTTGACGGCGTTGGCTTCACTGCTCCCGTCTTGCTCGATTTATTCCCGCCTAACGTCCCTCTCGGCAGCAATGTTAGGCATCATGGCTTCGCCGACGCTTTGAGCCGGGGTGGGCGCAGTTTTATCGTGCCCACGCGGGAAATACATCAACAACGTGGGCACAAAAAACGTGCCTACCCTACCGGGCTAAACTGGACAAGCCGGAAACCAACAGGATGTAGGCTGGATAAGCGAAGCGCATCCACCGATCCAGCATCCCGGAATGGTGGATGCGCTTCGCTTATTCAGCCTACGCTTGCTGCCTTATACAACCGCTAATCCGGGTTCAAACGCATTTTGGTGGGACCTGATAGTGGATAGCGCCCGGTTTGGTGTTGTCGCAATCGCCTCGACGCGGGATTGTGGTGCATTTTCATTCCGCAAATACTGTTCAATAACTCGCATCAAAGCAATCTGCACTCTGCTATTGCAGTTGATGAGATCGTAAGTAGTTTCCATGTAGTCAACAACAATCTTTGCGACATCCTTATCCCCTATTTTGTTTCTAAGCACCTTGACTTGTTGCTCTTCTTTTGAAGATAGGTGATAGTCTGCGAGAACATCAGTAATGCGGGAAAGCGAAAGACGCTCAACAGCGCTAATGTGGAAATTCAGTGTCTCCACAATATGCTGGTATTCCCACGAGTCTTCTTTGAGTCTGCCGGCGGCAACAAGCATGGCAAGCCGATCACGAAGCGCGAAGTAACGAAATCGGAATTTAGTACGGGTAAGTTCATTAGACTCACGAATTTGCAGGAAAAGAATATACAAAACAAATGTTCCTATAAGTAGGCTGATGAGTGCCGTCATTTCGTGTCCTTTGGTTTGTCGTCGTTGTCGAGATCAGGAAGAATATAGCTTTCTGCCTGTGACCCGTTGCTGGTTCGGTGGTTCTTTATAAAAACCTGATCGCTGCCGAGGTGGAATAGATCGCTACGTATATCCGCAAGTCTGTTAATTTCATTTTCGTAAATATTTTTTTGTTTCCTGAAAAGAATAAACCAGGCAATGTTCGACAAGGCCAACAGGCTGATTGCAAAAGCGGAGGAACTGCGCAAGACATTGAAGAAACTATCGATGACATAGACAATGTCTGATTCCGGTAATCTCCACACCACAAGCCCGGCGATAACCAAAAGTAGCAGCCCGAACACCGGAAAAATACGCCCGGTATTGAGAAGCCCAAAAATGCCCGCAGAAAAATCGCGGGCAAAATGCCAGCCCCCATATTGGACAGGCGGATTCTTAGATGGTTTTGATGAGTTCACGGACAGGCCGCCAATATGATCCAGTCAACATTATTCAGTATGTTAAATGCGCGGCGTACATGAACATGAAGTTGACGCTGATTATGCCGCACTCTTTAACCACTTGCAAACCCCGCAGTGGCAACTGCCGGCTACTCAATGACACCTAATCCGGACAAATTGCCGGAAACCAACAGAATGTAGGGGGGTGCAGTTTTATCGTGTCCACGCGGGAAATACATCAACGGCGTGGGCACAAAAACGCGCCGACCCTACCGCGTTTCTGTTCCATGCCCGGCTAAATAAATTTGTCCACTTTTCTCTAGGCGATTTCAGGTGAAGGCCGCAATTTCTGATAAGAATTTTTCACGCGAAGACGCGAAGACGCGAAGAAATGGGGGGCGAGTAAAAATGGGCGGTCTCATTCCCAACTCGCAAAATAAAGATACGGGTTCGCTTCTCTTCGCGCCTTCGCGTCTTCGCGTGAGTCGGCTTGGCTGTTCGCCAAAAGCAAACCTCTTGTTTCCAGCGCAGCCTGGAAACAAGCCTAGTATCTACCGGGCTAAGCAACACAAATTTGAATGGGTTCCCCTTGGCAGGGATAATGCCAAAACGTACTGCTACCTTGTGCGAAGTAGATCATGTGAACGCCATTCTTTGCGCAGTATTCGCCATAAGTGTTGCGCACATTGTCGGGCCAGAAGCCCCGTGGATTCTTGAGGTCAATTGTCAAGAAAACGTAGTCTCGCCCTTGGGTTCCGAACTGAGACGCCCACATGCCCAGTTTTTCAATGTCGACAACAAGTGCGCAGTTCTGCGTTTTGCGGCGTTTCTCTGGATCGGAGCGTAATTGATCGCAAAGCAGGTCACTTTCAAAGTACTTTCCAAGACCGCTCTCATGCTGTTGGGCACCACCCTTGATCTCAAGGACGCAACGGATGTGTTGGAGTTTCAAAGCCGTATTGTCTTGGTGCTTGTCGCAGTCCTTGTAGTAGTTGAAGCGTCCTGATATTTCTTCATCAAAAATCACCAAGTCAGGGCGAATACCCTCTTTGACGATATTGGCCGTATACATTTCGGTGCATAGCTGTGTTGGCAGAACACCGGCGTTGACAAGGTGATGATAAAGCAGTGATGCGAAATTGGCTTCCGATGATTGGATAAGGCTGAGGTCTCGGAAGAACGACGGCAGCACTTTGCTAACGATAAACGGAAAGTCATATTTCATCGGGATGGAAACCTCTAATGTTCGAATTGAGGGGCTGGCCGATTACAAAACTTGGCCGGAGCCCCGGAAGTTCGATAACCACAGGCCGTAGAGAGAACGCTTATCGGCCAGTCCCTCTCGAATGCAGGGTTGGACGAGTCCATTTTCACGAAGCGTTTGCGCACCACTCGGGGTGAGTTGCAGATGACCTTTTTCGTCTGCATAGACAAAGCCAAATTGCTGTATTCTGTAAAGAGCTTCGTCAGATACTTTTCGGTCTTTGACCCAATCGGCAAGTGCAAGAATTACTGGTGAAATCTGAGGCTCCGCAGATGCAGGCTTGTAGTTCTTAATATCAGGGAGCTGGTCAATTGGGGGGCTTACCTGACGCTCAATGTAGGTTTCTGGGGCAAGCGGTAGTGAGTTTCCGAACGGATCAACAACTTGAACGCTATCAATGTCTCCATTGCTTAAGCGCTGAACATACAGCCCAGTGTAGCTACTCATCTGCTTCCTCCATGATTGTGATGATTGATGTCTAACGTAAATTAAGCCCCAACAAAATACCTAAAATTTTATCAGGTTGGTTTATAAACATGGCCGCGACCATAAACTTACTTTAAAATCAACGTCATTCAGTTTTTATCGGGCATGTAACCGGTTTTTAACACACCACACATACCTACCCCCGAAAATCCGCCAAAACGCCTCAATCAGGTGCAAGCCGTGCTGCGAGTACAGCACTATAGCATATGCACCGAACGGGTTTATCCGGATTGGATTAAACGCAATATTTTGTTTCACTATGCGGAAATATTGGGTTAACGATAAAGCGGTTAACTCTGCCGGGCTACAACACATTCTTCTGCCTCACCCCGCTCCGGCAAACCCCATTTGTCGCCACGCTTCGAATACGATCACCGCAGCCGCGTTGGACAGGTTCAGGCTGCGGTTGTCGGGGCGCATTGGGATGCGCAGGCGTCGATCTGTAGGGAAGGTTTCCAGCATCCCAGGAGGCAGGCCGCGCGTTTCCGCGCCGAAGAGGAATGCATCGCCGGGTCGGTAGGCGATGTCGCTATGGCGCGTGGCGCCTTTGGTGGTCAGCGCGAACAGGCGGCGTCCGGCGAAGTGCGTCAGGCAGGTTTCCCAGTCTTCATGCACTTTCAGCGCGGCATATTCGTGGTAATCCAGTCCGGCGCGCCGCAATTGCTTGTCTTCCAGGGTAAAGCCAAGCGGTTTCACCAGGTGTAGCCCGGCGCCGGTGTTGGCGCACAGCCGGATGATGTTGCCGGTGTTGGGCGGGATTTCGGGCTGGTGGAGGATGACATCGAACATGGTGTTGTGTTGCCGCCCTGCCCGGTGGTTGAGGGCAGAGCGGCAAACCTTGCTACTGCATGACGAAGGGAATGGAAGGCTGGAGGTTGTTGGGGATGGACAGCGCGCCCGGCGTAGGGATCATCCCCGTTGGGATGCCGGACGGCAATACGATGTTGGGCGGCGGTGCTTGCAGGGCGCCGCCCATTTTCATTTTGAGCGCGGTGACTTGGCCTGTTACGGGATCAATGGGCACGTCTATGTCCATGGAGCCGCTGGCTTTGCCGGCGGAAGAATTTTCGCTCCAGTTGCCGACGAATTTGAGGTTGCCGGAGGCGGGATTGCCGGAAAGCGTGCCGCCGAATGCGCCGGTTACGTCGATGTTGATGGGGACTTGTATGCTGATCGGCGGTATGCCTGGATAAGGCGGCGTCACGGTGGCGGTATAGGTTTTGCTGATCGGCGGGGAGAAGCGGAATTCGCCGCTGGCTTCGCCGGTGATCGCAACCGTGCCGTCATTTTGCACGATCGGCGTCGCCGACCAGGAACCGTCGACGATTACCGAGGTGGTCAGGGTGTCGCTGATGCCGAGTTCGGGGATGTTGATCGGGATGGATAGCGGTTCGGTGTGAGTTATCGGTCCC
This sequence comes from Sulfuricellaceae bacterium, assembly GCA_041674485.1. Lineage (GTDB taxonomy): Bacteria > Pseudomonadota > Gammaproteobacteria > Burkholderiales > Sulfuricellaceae > JAGXQV01. The sequence goes on along the minus strand of JBAYVP010000263.1, from coordinate 1,339 downwards.
GCCAGGCGTTGCCCGGCGGCGAATTGCGCGCCGGACTTGATGGCGGCGGCGGGCAGTTCAATGTCGCCGGCTACGCTGTAGGCCTTGCCGTCCGGCAGTGTGCCGGACAAGGCCACATGCCACTTTAAGTCGCCGGTCGAGGTAAAGGCTATCGGCTTGGGTGTGGTGTTGTGGCCGTCGGTGTAAGTGCCGGTGAGATTATTGGCACCCGAATTAAAAGTGGCGGCAAAGTTGATGTAGACGCCGCTCGCGCCCATGGCGCCGGTGATGTCGGCGGTGATGTTGCCGACTGCGTCCACGGAAATGCTCACGTCCACCGACGGTTTGCCGGTAAGATTGGTTTTGACGCCGTTGCTGTCGGTCAATGCGCCGGTGAAGGAGCCTACCATGCCTGCCACATATTGCGTGACGTTCAGCGGTTTGGTCGAAGCCTGCGTTATGCCGGGAGCGCCGGTAAAGCTGATCGCGGTGATCGTGAAGGGTTTCTCGAAATTGCGCGAGAACACCTTCATTGTGCCGCTATACGCCAGCGCCTGCGAACCCACCTTAGCGTTGTTGTAGTAGTAGTCCGCCACATTGTCGTGCCATTCGATGCGGTATTCCCCGCAGTAATTGCCGCCGCTGGGTTGTGCGCCCGCCACTGTGGACTGCGTCTGCTTGCCGCCGACGGTGGTGACGGTGCGCAATTCCCGTTTGGATTCCCAGCGCGTGAGAAAGCTGGCCAGGGAGTTGCCCCAGTCCACCGGGGGGGACGAATTGAACTGGCCGGTGAAGCGGCTATCCGTCGGAGAAAGCCCGAAATACTGGTAGCCGTAGGCGGTGGACGAGAGGCATCCGCTGAAGGCCAGTGTCGCGGGCTGGGCAAAAGCATCCTTGCTGGCCGCCCAGTCGTAGTCGTATCCCCCCTCGCCGCTGACCGAGCCGGTGTTCCAGACATTGCTTGGGTTGCCGTCCTTGTCGGTGTCCGCCGTGTCGTAGCCGACATTATCCCCAAAAGTCAGCGCACCCTGATTGCTGCTCGCCGTCCCGTAAACATCCCATTTAGACAAATCGAGCAGGTTGACCGCCTGCGCCGTTCCGGCACATAAGCTCAGCGCCGTGGCGCCGGCGACGAGTAGATTGTTGCTGTTCATGGCGTCTCCTGAAAATAGGTGGATAACATCGAGTATTCTGCGCTTGCAAGCCGAAAGATTGCAAGGGGGGCTATCCGCTTACCCAGGGTAAATTTGTTCTCGGGAAAATGTAGGGTGGATAAGCGCGAGCCGCATCCACCTTTCTACGCCGATTCGGTGGATGCGCTACGCTTATCCACCCTACGACTTGCCCGAGATTCATGAAT
>JBAYVP010000262.1:0-7646 GCA_041674485.1 Sulfuricellaceae bacterium | reverse complement strand
TTCATCCTTCGACCCTTCGGCGAAGCTCAGGGCAGGCTAAGCTCAGGACGAACGGATTGACTTTCATCTGCCGCCGTTCCATACATTCCGGGCTTCGTTGAGGCACAAGCGTCGGGCATAGCCAGCCTGACACCCTGCTGAGTAAAATATTCGCCCGCTGGCCGAAAGGCGTTGGCAATAAACAGGGGTTATGGTTGCTGTTTGGCTCTCGTTTAAGGACTTATATGCGACCATTGTTGTTATTTACACCATTGATATTTATGACTAAAAAGCTGTTTCTTGAGAGCCTGTCGAAGGGTGAACGGATTTTTCCTAACTTAATGGCAGTGCTGGAAGTCGAGCGCGTCGTATGGTCGCGTCGTCAGTGGACGCCCAGCAGCCTTATGCCGATGGGCACCATCGCCGCGCCGGCCAGCATGAAACCACCTAGCCAGGCGAACGTTTCGCGCTCGTGGCGCAGCCAGGGCAGGATGCCGCTCAGCGCGATATAGATGATATTGGCCGCCACGACGACGAGGACGAAGGGTATCCATTCCTGCGCGCCGGACAGCGCCAGATAGCCGGCAAGCGCGCCGAACACGCAGGCCAGCCGCGACGCGGCATTCCATGTCAGCGCTTTCGTCCGGCTCCATTGCGCGCTGAGCAGCAACGCGAAATCGCCCGCCTCGCGCGGGATTTCGTGCGCGAGAATGGCGAAGGCCATGCCCCAGGCCACTACCGGATCGACCAGAAAAGCCGCGCCCAGCATCAGACCGTCGGTGAAAACATGCAGCGCACCGCCGGCCAGTATCATCGGGATGGGTCGCGCCAGATCGTGAGTGCAAATATCTTCCGTGCCGTGCCGACAGCCGGCATGAAGCTTCACGTCGAGCGCGAACAGCGCCATCAGCGCGATCAGCAGCACAGTGAATAAATCCCTGGGCGCCATGCCATGTTCGAGGGCTTCGGGCAGCAGGTCGAGCAGCGCTATCGCCAGCATTAAACCTGCGGCAAAACTGACCAGACGCGTCAGCCAAGGCTGCCCCAAGCGGGCGGTGCCGAAAAACGCGATGCCCATGCTCGCAAACCCGGCCAGCGCGCTGGCGGCGATGGTTTGGACAAGCGTGTTCATGCGCGCAACCCAGCCTCACGGCGGCGTCGGTCTCTTTCAGGCGGCGCGGACCCGGCGAGCGTTGTTACGGGAGGACAGTTTTCCATATCATGAGTTCCCTATTTTTGATGCAACACAGTTGCATGTCTCTCGGGTGTTGATTAATAAAGTCGGAGAGGCAGCGTGGAAGCGCTTCAGGACGAACGGAGAAAAACGGCAAGTTCGCGCTTGTTCACCCACGCGATTCCAAATTCATTTCCCGGCGCACGCAGCGCATATTCCGCTGATGGTTAAGTCCACTTCCTGAGAGCGAAACCCCGCCGGCAAGGACAGCGCGAAGGTGGTGGACATGTTTTCCAGGCAGGTTACGCTGATGCAACGCTTGCAACGGAAATGCGCGTGACGGTGGCTGGTCGTTTCTGCGGGCGGGGAGGCGTTGAAACGCCACACCCTATCCTCGTCGACAATTTTGTGGGCGATGCGGTGCTGCACCAACCATTCCAGCACCCGGTACAATGTCACCCGATTAAGCTGCAATTCCAGCCTTGCGCCGATTTCAAGATGCGTCAGCGCCCGTTCCGCCGCGAGCAACGCCCCCAGCACCGCACAACGCGCCGGCGTGGCGCGTTCACCCGCAGCGAGCAGGATGTCTTCTGGACGAAAGAGAGGGGAATGGGAAAGCGACATGGCGGCAATTATCGCGCTGTCACGCCATATTTGCAACAGAGTTGCATAAAATTCCTTGCTTGGGGTAATTGCAATGCCTCACCAAGCACAGCCATACCTTGCGCGGCCACAATTTGCGGATTTAGCCGTGTCTCGCGGGATGCGATTGCTGCGTAAAATATACAAAATTACTTGGTTTAACGGGCTAGCGACAATTTGTTGTCGTTTGTTATTGCATTAGAGCATAAAGGCTGTAACTATAAATTTTGTAATTGTTCTTGATTGAAAATGCTGTAATACTTGAACATGCCACATTTTTTGCATCCGGCGCAATGTCCGTTGGTTATTGCGCCCTACCACGACAGCACCTTACGCGCATTACACGGCGCAATTTGCGCCTTGCACAGCATCCCGCGAGGCGTGGCTAAATCGGTAAATTTATACATTACACTACCACTCGTTGGAGTGGCTGTGTCTTCGCAAAACCCATGGAGTCCGATTCATTAGTTCAATTTGGTTTCAACAAATATTATGGAAACGCTATCATGCAACTCAAACTTCACGTTCTCATCGCATCAATCTGTCTGTTGCTCGCCGGTTGTCAGTCCGTGCCTTACTACGAAAGGCAGCCGCAGTTCTCACCCGCTCCGCAGCCGAATCAAGGACGCTTGCTCATCAGCCGATTCAACATTCCAAAGGCCGACATCGGCTTGTTTTTATACGCCCTTCTCGCACCACAGCAACCGCCTTCCCGCATGTTCCAACGCATGATCTCTATCTACGACGTGACTGAGGAAATACGTTACATCGGCACCATGACTGACGATGATTACAGCACATGGCTCGAATACAATGTCCATGCCGGTATGCGCACTTTGATGTTAACCAGAACGCTATCCCACCTGTTTCCGGCTCAAGGAGGGCATGAGCATACGGATTTTCTGGAAATTGAAGTCCAGCCGGGTGTCACCCATCACGTCGCTATTTCGACCCATGGATTTAACCAGGAAACGTATTTTGGTCAGTTGACGATTGAAGACCGGCACCGGGACGCATGTTCGAGCTTCGGCAAGCTGGGCTACCGGCCACTCAATGACGCCATTGAAGCATACATGACCCAAAACGGCATCCATCCCCAGGCGGATACATTTAAGCCATATTGCAGAAGCTTGGCACGACCTTACATTGTAAAACCCAATGCTAACGCACTGTCGGAATTCAATAAGGCCAGACCGGCTATCGAAGCGCTACGAAAGAATAACTACACCGCATGGAAACAGGAAGGTGAAAAAGCATACGCGCCCTATGACGTGGCGCGCCCGGATCCCCGTTTTGTCAATGCAGATGGATCAGTAGGGACAAACTTGTCAGACTCGGTTGATTTTCCCAAGTAACAAAAATGCGGAAGACGCAGAGGAAAAACATGGGGTTTCCCTCCGCGTCCTCCGCTCTTTTGCTAAATCACGGTGTTGCTATCTCCCGACAGCAGTTGCTGTGGAACCTGGCTGAAAGTGTATGCCGCATTATTCGGAGCCGGATCGAAAATCCAGACAATATCGAAACGGTTTCCCGGCCACGTTTGCGGGATAGTGTTGTTTCCGGGAATCAGATTGGCGATTCCTGGAATAGCCTGATGTTCCCAGGCGATGAGCACGATGCCGTCTTGTGCCATGGCATCCTGGATCATATCGGCTTCATCGCCCTTCTTGAATGTTGTGTTGATCTTGATCCCGAGTTTTTCAGACAAAGGCATGATCGTCTCCTCGGGGCGCAAGCTGTTGCTATGCTTGCCGACGCCGGAGGCATAAAGGAATTGGGGAACGGCAAGCCTTTTATCCTGCAAACAACCATTCGCCGGATCGAAGAATTCCGCGAGTGCTCCTGCTCTTTGCCAGCCGCGTGGGATCAGCGATTCCGCATCCTGGTTGCCATTGATATCCACACCGAACGGCGCGCCGGAATCGGCGGGCTTTTCAGCATGGCGGATCATCATGATTTTTTTCGCTTTCATGGAAATTTCTCTCATTTCAGAACATGCAGTGACGATTTTTGCGGCGCTGTAGGGTGCAATAAGCGATGGGGCATTGCAGCAAACCGCAAACGATATGGGAATGCTTGGATATGCCAGATTGTTTGTGTCCGGCGCAATGACCGTTGGTTATTGCACCCTACCACGATAGTAGCTTACGCGCATTTCTTCCTCACTGACAACGCGTCTCCAGTGAGTCTGCGGAGCGTTCAGTATTTCCAGTACCTCTTGTTTAGTTTGCGCTCCTACTATCGAGTGCTGGAAAGGGCGTCCTGCACTCGGTGGAAGATGATGATGGTGTTTTTCCAGAAAACGCTTGCCGTAGAGTTCCCACTTCTTATCAAAAATCCCCATCGATGCATGAAGAATTGGCAGGTCGTTTGCTACTGCTAAACGAAATCCTGCCCGGAATGCTGAGTAACTGAAATCAATGTCGTAGCAGTGAAATCCGTCAAAAGCTTGTTCATCGAACAGGAGTTTTTGAACGACATCTCGTGTTGCAGCCAGAAAAACCCCATCCAAGGCTTGAATGTTTGGGACCGTAGGCGAAGGAACGCCGCATATCAAAACGCGGAATGGACTAACACCACCGTCCAACTCACCGACTTGCCCAAATGTATATGGAGGGCCTGCAGCGGCCCATGCCGCTGTTATCAGCTTGGTTGTTCCAGCCACACCGATCAGGTCGAACTTTGCCAAGTGCGACCTGAGTCGCACCAACCAAGTCTCGGGATCGAGAAACTCGATGTCGTCATGCGAGAAAATGACTATGTCACCCTGCGCTTGCTTTATACCTCGGTTATATGCTTCTGCCAGTGAGCGGGCATCGCGGATTGCTATGATTTCATGGGGATATTGGCCAAGAAGCGCTTGATAGTGCTTCTTAATTGCCTCCGCACGAGAGGAGTCTATACTGCAGCAGATTATCGATATCATGAGACGTTGCTTAGAAACTATCCATTAATTATCCCCGATCCATGCCTGCATCGCGGCTCCCTCCCCGGAAAGCGGGAGGGTTGGGGTGGAGATGGGGTGAATGCGATCCGGCGGACTCTTCAATGCAAAGCGGTCCGAATGGCGTCGCCTCCCTGTGTCAAGCTGGTTGCTGACCACAAAAGCGTTGCTATAAACGATTCTCTGCCCAAACTACCCCATCCCCACCCCAACCCTCCCGCTTTCCGGGGAGGGAGCGTCAATGCTAGCGACTTGCACCAGAAGGGAAGTAATTGTTGGACAGTTTCTTACCTTTTGAACAGTGTGATTTGAAGGTCGCGTGCTGCATTTATGTAATGGCGAATCGCAAGCGCCTGATCTTCTTTGGAGCATTGTACCAAATTGGGTTCAAGATCAAGTCCAGATCGAAAATCAAAGTCGCAGGTCATTGCATATGGGCCATGAGTCAAACGGTTTTCCTCACGCCACTTCTTATTGAAGTAAAGGAAGCTCTCAGCAAATACCGGAGGCCACTCATGAGTAAAGTCCTGCATGGCCCGATTACTTCCTCCATAAGGGCAGATAATTGTTGCCTTTGCTCCGGTCTTCAGTATTCGATAAAGCTCTTCCATAAAAACCGGGCGCTGCTCTTTCGGGATATGCTCAAAGAAATGAGAGCAATACACCTCGTCAATGCTCTCGCTTTTCCATGGCCATGGAAAGACAAGCAGATCAACCAGAGCATCAGTACTTGGTGTCTCGTATTTGTCAACGCCGATAAAGCCCGGCTGCTTTCTGTTACCGCAGGCAATATCTAGTTTTGACCCTGTTACCTCGACTGTATTGATCTTTCCTGCCGCCGGACTGCTCATTTTCTGCTTGCTCCGCGAATTGATGTGATTAATTATGATTAAAGCCCGGTGGGCACGTTTTTTGTGCCCACGCTGTGTCAGCGAAGAATGTTCCGCGTGGGCACAAGAAACGTCCCACCCTACCGGACTAACGGCAACACGCGACAGATGCGCCTCGTTCCTCGGCACATCCTACGAGCTTGTGTGCATACAGTAGACCTACATGGTACTACACAAATCAACCCCCGCCCCACAAACCACCTCAAACTACCGGATACGCCTGCGCAATCTTAGTCCCCATCTTATAGTGAACATTAGGCTGCGCGGTGAAGCTGACGTTGCTTGCCGCTTCGAACAGTACGACGATGTCGGAGCCGCCGAACTGGAAGTAGGAGATTTCTTCTCCTTTGCGTAGCGTCACGCCTTTTTCCGCCGTGAGGATGATGGAGGAGACTTGCGCCATGCCCATGGGGAGTACGGCTACCAGGCCGATGGGGGTTTCGAGCACGATCAGGCCGCGCGCCTGGGCGAACTGGTAGCCTGGGTTGTCGGGGGCGTCAAAATTACGCACGCCGTGCAGCTTGCATTCGCTCTCCGCATCGTCGCTCACGGGAACGGCTTTGACTTCCAGGTAGACTTGTCCCGGTATGACGCGCGCTTCCAGCACTTTTCCGCCCACCGGGGCATGTTGGCGGTGGTAGTCGGTGGTGTTGAGGAAGCTGTGCATGAACATGCCGTTGGTGAAACGGTCCCGGTAAGGGCTGTCTGCCATCAGTTCCTGGATTTTCCAGTGCATGTTTTTGATGGTGACATGCGAATCCGTCAGGATTTCCCATTGCCCTGCGAAGGTGGCGTCCGCCGGGGAGACGATGATATGTTGGTCGCAGAGTGCAGCTATCGGTCGCGTGCCCGGTTTGAAGTTTCGGGCGAAGAGTTGGTTGAAGGTTTTCCAGTCGCCGTGGGGGCGAATGTAGTCGTTCATGTTGTAGTTGGGGCAGTTGTAAAACGACGCGATGGATTCCGGCGTCAGGGATTCCGGGGTGTCGAGGAATGCGCCTATGGCCTTGGCATAATCCACCATCCATGCGGATAGCGGCGTGGAGGGCGGCGCTTTATCGTGCGGGACGATCTTATTTTGCAACTCCAGAACGGGGTGCTGGTCGAGGATGAAATAGAATTCGCACAGGCGGTTGTAAACTTCCTTGCCCGGCTCGTTTTCCGATGGTATCCAATAGAGCAGGTTGTTAATAAAGGCCAGATAGTCGTTAAGATTGCGGATAGGCTTGATTTGCGGTACGCGCTGTTTATGGGCGTTTTTGATGGCTTCTTCGAATTTTTCCTCCCACCCCTGCGCTTTTATCAAGTCGATCAGTTCTTGAACCACTTTGTGCGTTTCGTGCTTGTTTGTTGTGTCGTCCTGGTGCATTTTTATCTCCTGGTTGTGTTGGCACGCTGTTGTTCTTGCCTCGCATCCCGCGAGGCTCGGTAGTCATGTCGCGGGCGGCATGACCGTAATTTTATCCGGCCTAGAAATAGGGTGCGGGCGACAATTTCTGCTGCGATTATGCGTGCGACCGCGTTTTGCGATGCATAGACGAAACGAGCAAAAGCCCGGCATATTCCTCCTCTTGAGGACGCCTGATCTTTCACTGCTCCAATGGTGTGCCGGGATTATGATGTTGTGCTCGGCGGCACGGGCTTCCCGGAAAACCCATATTACGCCTGAGTTAATGGTGTTTCAAGCTTATTTTCAACCTAGCCTGAACTTTGCACAAAGGGAGGGGTCATGCACAAAGGGAGGGGTCATGCACAAAGGGAGGGGTCATGCACAAAGGGAGGGGTCAGGTCTTGCAATAATGCATCATTGCAAGACCTGACCCCCTCTTGCACTGACCCCCTCTTGCAGAGCCCCGGTGCTGGGGCTGGATGGCGGCATCCTGTGGGAACAGGACAAGCGCACTAGGCTGTCGAAATTTATCATTTTTTGACAAAAATTCAGCGCCGGTTTGTGGATTTTCTCAACTTGCGGACAGGGTCAAACTTTCCCGTTCATGGTTCGACAGGCTCACCACGAACG
>JBAYVP010000261.1:0-7651 GCA_041674485.1 Sulfuricellaceae bacterium | reverse complement strand
TCCATATTGGGATGTGCCGAGAAACGCAGCATATACTTTGCGCGGCCACGATTTGCGCATTTATCCATCGTCTTGCGGGCGCGGCTTCCGCGTTGCAAATTGCTTGTGTGGAACAGCCACACGGCGCAATTTGCGCAGCAATCGCATCCCGCGAGACGCGGCTAAATCCGCAAATCGTGGCCACGCAAAGTATATCGTTCGGGCGTCGCCATAGAGCTATCCACGATTAATGCGCTGAACTGCTTCAGCATCACGCCCAACAGCATTTCTTGTATTTCTTGCCTGAACCGCAAGGGCAAGGCTCGTTGCGTCCAACCTTGGGACGCGTCGGTACATTTACTTTTTTTCCGATGGATTTCATATCGGCATCGTGCTGGGCGAAGCGCGCCAAATACGCTGGATGGCGCTTGCGGAATGCACTCCACAGAAGGTTTAACGTTTCTTCCTGGCCTGGCTCCGGTTTGAGCACCGTGGCGCCGGAAAGATTGACTTCCGCAATTCCAACGGTTTGCGGCTCATATTGACTCAGTTGTTGGAACAGGACGACCATATCCCCGCACTCACATCCCGGAGTGATGCAATACATATCCTGTATATTAAACGCAGTCTTGGCTTCATCATCGAGGAAATATATATCGCTCCGCACCCACTTGAAAACCTCACAGTAGGGAAGCATACCGCCCACCCGCCAGTCTGAAACAGAAATCGACGGGGCGCCAAAAACCATATCCCGTTGATCTGGATGCCCCTTGCCGGTGTACCACAACATGGCGATAGCATCGAGAATATCGCTATCCATGCGATCGATTATGGCGGTAATGCGCTGCGGCGCCTCCAAGGGAATCAAGGTTTTTCCGCTTGGGTCAGCAACCTCCAAAGTATCAATATCCATAAAAAATGGCGTAAGTTCTTCAAGCTGATCCACAACAGTAGCGTAACCCACACCGGCCTGCCATGCCTCGTGTACGGGTAGGCCACGCGTGAGCAACGCGTCACGACTTTCCCCTGCGATGATAAACGCGTTACGGCAATCGCAGTTCTTGTGGGGGCAAGTATGCACCCATATCCACAACGGCTCTTTGCCCGGTAGTTCGAATAGGCCTTTATCGACTCCGATGCTTGGGGCTTGTGCGCTATGTTGTACCATTCTGTTCATATACCGTGCTTTCTATCGTTGTTTCAATTTGGAATATGCTACGGAATCATCCGGCGCAATGCCTGTTGGTTATTGGGTTGACGTCTCCGCACAAGAATCCATGGAGGATGTGCCGACTGACCGCCACTTCCGCCCCCTGCTGCCGCGCAACCCACAAATCGTACTGGGTCTGCATATTCAGCCACAATTCCGGCGTAGTGTTCAAGGCCTTCGCCAAACGCAGCGCCATTTCCGGGCTGATGCCGGCGTTTCCGTTGACAACTGCCGAGAGCGTCTTGCGCGCAACGCTCAACGCTAACGCAGCCTCAGTCACGGTGATATTCATGGGCGCGAGATAAAGCGCCTTCAGCACTTCGCCGGGGTGCGGCGGGTTGAACATGCTCATGTTGTGCTCCTGGCGATAGTCCACAAATTAACTTCGGCCAACCTCATGCCGTCAATTCCCGCAATACCTCGGGGTGTTTTTCCGCCACGCGCAACAGCGTTTTCGCCGCACCGGAAGGCGTCCGCCGCCCCTGCTCCCATTCTTGCAAGGTGCGTTGAGACACCCCCAACAAGGTAGAGAATTGCGACTGCGTCAGCCCGGACTTTTGGCGCACCGCCATGATAGGCGAATACACCACCGTTCCCATTCCGGCTTGCATTTGGCGCACCGATTCGAGCAGGGCGGCGCCCAGATCGTGGGCGTCTTCAAACTGTTCCAGCTCTTCGTCGGTCAAGGGTTTATGGTTGGATGACATTTTTAATCTCCAGCAATTGTTTGGCGGATAGGTTCCCCCGTTCGGATTTGGCGTACATTACCAACAGTACAATTTAGGCGCGTGTAGTAAATCACCCGCACACCGCTTGATTTGCCGGAGCCTGCGCGGCTCCATCGAACCTTGCGCAAGCCGCCCGTTCCAGGAATCACGTCGCCGGCGTCCGGATTCCCGGCGAGAAACGCAGCAAACGCACCGCGCTCTTCCTCGTACCAGTAACGCGGCCAAAGCTTCGAGAAAAACGGGGTTTCAACAACGGTGTACATGGTTTGATTTTACGTTATTTGATCGTTCCCACGCTCCAGCGTGGGAATGCCGTCCCGGACGCTCCAGCGTCGCGTTACCCATCCAACCGGCAAAACCACAAAAGCTTTTGACGATTCGTCTGCCGAAATATCTATGCGCTTACCGTTCTACCCGCCATATTGAGACGCTGGAGCGTCCCATGTGTGCGTTCCCACGCTGGAGCGTGGGAACGATCAAATCGCCCGTCAATTAAGGCTTTCAGCGATTTCACCTTTCGTTTTACCGGACAGCAGTGGTCAGTTATTGTACCCTACCGAGCACCCTACCCGGCTAACATCCGGCGCAATGCCCGTTGGTTATTGCGCCTTACGAGTTACCGGGCTGCCCCCTGAGATGCATATTACGATGACATGCTTTCTCAACGATTTCATCAGCTTCGTCCATACATTTATGTATTTTCGCTAAAATGTCATCGAGTTGACGTTGTTCGTCTTCATTAACGATTGGAGGTGCAGCGCAATAACTGGCAGTGTACTGTTTAAGCGTTGCTTCTGCATTAGCAGTTTTTCCATTGAAATTTGACAAATACTCCTCCCAACTTTTATTGCCTTTAGCATTATTGCAGCGAGTACAGCTTGGAGCAAAATTTCTCAACTGATGGGTTCCGCCACGAGCGGCTGGGATGAGGTGATCCCAACATGTTGCCGGTGTCCCACAATAAACACAGTTCAGAGGCCCTTCAAGAGGTTGATGTAACTCTTGCATTGCATTTTTGACTGCGATTGGGTCATATTCGTCATAGGCAGCAATAACTCTTTTGAAGGTTGAGCGAACGACAGAACCACGCAAGGAGCGAATTTTGCCATAATGCCGTAGGTACTCGCTAAGTGATTCGAATTTCATAGTTTCTTCTCCGTAAAAAATTTAATACACAATAAAATCAATCACCTAGAAAACAATTGATGCAAGTTGCTTAAAAAATAGTTCCCGCCCCCTTCCCCCCTCAATCCCAATTCAACGCCCCCCCACTCTGATACTCCGTCACCCGCGTCTCAAAGAAGTTCTTCTCCTTCTTCAAATCGATCATTTCGCTCATCCACGGGAACGGGTTGCTCGCGCCCGGATACAACTGGTCCAGTCCGATTTGCTGGCAGCGGCGGTTGGCGATGAAGCGCAGGTATTCTTTGAACATTGAGGCGTTGAGTCCCAGCACGCCGCGCGGCATGGTGTCTTCGGCGTAGGCGTATTCCAGTTCCACCGCTTTTTTCAGTAGGCCGGCGATTTCATTACGGAATTCTGCGGTCCACAGGTGGGGGTTTTCCATTTTGATCTGGTTGATGAGATCGACGCCGAAGTTGAGGTGCATGGATTCGTCGCGCAGGATGTATTGGTATTGTTCGGCGGCGCCGACCATTTTGTTCATGCGCCCCAGTGCCAAAATTTGCACGAAGCCGACATAGAAGAAGATGCCTTCCATGATGCAGGCGAATACGATGATGGAGCGCAGCAGGCGCTGGTCGTTTTCCGGTGTGCCGGTGTGGAAGTTGGGGTCGCACAGGGTGTCGATGAACGGGATGAGGAATTCGTCCTTGTCGCGGATCGAGGGGATTTCGTGGTACATGTTGAAGACTTCGCCCTCGTCCAGCCCCAAGGACTCAACGATGTACTGGTAGGCGTGGGTGTGGATGGCTTCTTCGAACGCCTGGCGCAGCAGGTATTGGCGGCATTCGGGCGCGGTGATGTGGCGGTAGGTGCCCAATGAAATGTTGTTGGCGGCGAGAGAGTCGGCGGTGGAGAAGAAGCCCAGGTTGCGCATGACGATGCGACGCTCGTCCTCTGTTAATCCATTGGCGTCTTTCCATAACGCGATGTCGCGGTTCATGTTCACTTCCTGCGGCATCCAGTGGTTGGCGCAGGCATCCAGGTATTTCTGCCACGCCCATTTGTATTTGAACGGCACCAACTGGTTCACGTCGGCCTGACCGTTGATGATGCGCTTGTCTTCGGCGCGGATGCGGCGCGTGTCGTGAATGCCGGTGAGTGCTGCGGAAACCGGCTGGGGGGCTGCGGGTGCGTAAGGTTTCGCGGGTATGGCGTCTTCGAAATTCAGCATTTTAGTGACTCCTTGATTGTATATTACCGCAGAGACGCGGAGACGCTGACTGAGAAGGGCAACCCAAAGGGAAATCAGGAAGGTTAGGTCTTTCTCTGCGCCTCTCTAGTCTCTGCGGTGAAACTACTGGCAAGCCTCGCATTCGGGGTTGTCGATAGCGCACAGCTTTGCGCTGCCTTCTGTCCTCTGTCCTCTGTCCTCTGTCCTCTGTTGCACCGGAACTGCGTTGAGCATTCCCGCCTGTCCGGTGGATTTTTCGGCGTGGGTCGCGCCCAGGCTGCGCAGGTAGTAGGTGCTCTTGAGGCCGCGCAGCCAAGCCAGCCGGTAGGTTTCGTCGAGTTTTTTGCCGGAGGGGGCGGCGATATAGATATTCAGGCTTTGCGACTGGTCTATCCATTTCTGGCGGCGCGCGGCGGCTTCCACCAGCCATTGCGGTTCGACTTCGAAGGCAGTGGCGTAGAGGCTGCGTAGCTTGGGCGGGATGCGGTCTATCTTGCTCAGGCTGCCGTCGAAATATTTCAGGTCGGACAGCATCACTTCGTCCCACAGCCCTTCGCGTTTCAGGTCGTCCACCAGATATTGGTTGGTCACGGTGAATTCGCCGGATAGGTTGGATTTAACAAAGAGGTTCTGGTAAGTCGGCTCAATGGAAGCCGATACGCCGACGATGTTGGCGATGGTGGCGGTCGGGGCGATGGCCAGGCAATTGGAGTTGCGCATGCCGTACTGCTTGATGCGGGCGCGCAGGGCTTCCCAATCGAGCGTGACGGATTCGTCGATTTCCAGGTGGCCACCGCGCGCCTCGCGCAGCAACGCGTTGGACTCAAACGGCAGGATGCCCTTATCCCACAGCGAGCCGGAGAAAGTGGAATAACGCCCGCGCTCCTCGGCCAGCTCGGTGGAAGCCCAGTAGGCGGCGTGCGCCACCGCTTCCATCGAGCGGTCGGCGAATTCGACTGCTTCCTGACTGGCATAGGGCAGGCGCAATTGGTGTAGGCTATCCTGAAAGCCCATGATACCCAAACCCACCGGGCGGTGCTTGAGGTTGGCGGTGCGCGCCTTGGCGACGGCGTAATAGTTGATGTCGATCACGTTGTCCAACATGCGCATCGCGGTTTTCACGGTGCGTCGAAGTTTATCGAGATCGAGCATATTCTCGATTTTCTGTCCTCTGTCCTCTGTCTTCTGTCCTCTGATGTGCGCCGCCAGATTCACCGAGCCTAAGTTGCACACTGCGATTTCGTGCTCGTTGGTGTTGAGGGTGATTTCGGTGCACAGGTTGGAGCTATGCACCGTGCCGACATGCTGCTGCGGGCTGCGGATGTTGCACGGGTCCTTGAAGGTGAGCCAGGGGTGGCCGGTTTCGAACAGCATGGTGAGCATCTTGCGCCACAATTGCAGCGCGGGGATTTTCTTGAACAGCTTGATCTCGCCGCGCGCCGCCTTGGCTTCGTAGGCGCAGTAGGCTTGCTCGAAAGCCTTGCCGAACTTGTCGTGCAGGTCGGGGACATCGTTCGGGCTGAACAGCGTCCAGTCGCCGCTTTCCATCACGCGCAGCATGAACAGGTCGGGTATCCAGTTGGCGGTGTTCATGTCGTGGGTGCGTCGGCGGTCGTCGCCGGTGTTTTTGCGCAAGTCCATGAATTCCTCGATGTCGAGGTGCCAGGTTTCCAGGTAGGCGCACACCGCGCCTTTTCTTTTGCCGCCCTGGTTCACCGCCACGGCGGTGTCGTTGACCACTTTGAGGAACGGCACCACGCCCTGGGATTTGCCGTTGGTGCCCTTGATGCGGCTGCCCAGCGCGCGCACTTGGGTCCAGTCGTTGCCGAGTCCCCCGGCGAATTTGGAGAGCAGCGCGTTTTCCTTGATCGCCTCGAAGATGCCGTCGAGATCGTCGGACACGGTGGTGAGGTAGCAGGAGGAAAGCTGGCTGCGACGCGAACCGGCGTTGAACAGGGTCGGCGTCGAGCTCATGAAATCGAAGCTGGAGAGCAGGTTGTAAAATTCGATGGCGCGCGCTTCGCGGTCGATCTCGTTGAGGGCGAGGCCCATCGCCACGCGCATGAAAAAAGCTTGCGGCAATTCGATGCGGCGCTCATCAATATGCAGAAAATAGCGGTCGTACAAAGTTTGCAGGCCGAGGTACTGGAACTGTAAATCGCGCGCCGCATCCAACGCCGCACCGAGGCGCGCCAGATCGTAATGCGCCAGACGCTCGTCGAGCAGTTCGGCGGCCACGCCTTTCTTGATGAATTCCGGAAAATACGCGGCATAGCGCGCCGCCATTTCGGCCTGCGGCGCTTCTTCGCCCAATACTTCGTGGCGCACGGTGTTGAGCAGCAGGCGCGCGGTGACAAAACTGTAAGCGGGGTCTTTTTCGATCAGCGCGCGGGCGGAAAGGATGGCCGATTTGTTGACTTCCTCGACAGCCACGCCGTCGTAGAGATTTTTCAGCGTGGCAGCCAGTATCGGCGCGGGGCTAACTGCGCCGCCCAATCCCTCGCAGGCGGATGTCAGCAGGCCGTTAAGCCAAGCCATGTCGAGCGGCTTTTGCACGCCGTTTTCCACCACCTGGATGACATGCGTCGCACTATCGACGGATTTCTGGCTAACGCGCTTGCGCGTTTGCTCCTCGCGGTAGAGCACATAGGCGCGCGCCACGTCGTGCTCGCCGGAGCGCATCAGCGATAACTCGACCTGATCCTGGACATCCTCGATATGGAATGTGCCGCCGCTCGGCTGGCGGCGCATCAGCGCACCGACCACCTGCGCAGTCAACCCCGCCACCAGCTCGCGCACCCGCGCCGAAGCCGCGCCCTGCCCGCCGTTCACCGCGATAAACGCCTTGGTCATGGCTATGGAAATCTTGGCCGGCTCGAATCCCACCACGCTGCCGTTGCGGCGTATCACCTTGTATTGGGCATAGGCCGCCTCCTGATCGGGCTGGGCGCCCTCTTGGCTGAAATTCGCGGGGGAAAAGGGAGAAACAGAATCTGAAACCAGTTGCATTGAAATTTTCCTTCATCATTTAAGTAGGGTGCGCCCTACCGAGCCTACGCGTTGATTACGCCTTATGTGCGTTTAGCCGCTTAGTCACAACAACCACAACATGTTGTGCCAATAAGACAAATAAAACACCAATTGTAGTTTTTTAACTGACAAAACGCAACTTTATTTAGCGATTCAACCCCGTAAGGCAGCCCGCCAAGGTAAATTTGTTCTCCGCCCGGAAAAAACCGATTCACCGCAGAGGACGCAGAGGAAAACCCTCATGCTCTTCCTCTGCGTCCTCCGCGTCGTCTGCGGTGAAAAAGATTTTGTCTTTATCCTAATCCGGACGAGCCGGAACCCAACAGGGGGTAGCCGGAACCCAACAGG
>JBAYVP010000260.1:0-7651 GCA_041674485.1 Sulfuricellaceae bacterium | reverse complement strand
GTAACCATTTGATCCGTTGAAATATTATTTGGTCAAGTTGCGTGATGGGGAAACACCCCTAAGCATCACGAATTTTGATCAAAAACACAGCTTTTCCCATCAAGATAGTTGATCACACTCAATGTAAACGATTGTAACCGAAACGAGGGATGCTGACGCAAACGAAAAGCCCGTCCAATGCAGTAGGCGGGTTTTGAAGAACAACGGCTCGCGTTGGATGCGCCGAGGCACGAGGCGCATCTTTCCCGAATTTCCATGGCGCCCGCGATTGATGCGCTTCGTGCCTCAGCGCATCCTACGAGCTTTCTACGCTAGAGTTTCCATCACAAACTGAGGATTACGTTCGACCAATTGCAGTAGCGCCATTGCCGGACCGTGGGGCTGGCGGTCGCCACGCTCCCAATGGCGCAAGGTATTCACGCTAATACGGCAGCGAGCAGCAAACTGCTCCTGAGTCATGCCGGTTTTTTGCCGAATGCCCTTCACATCAGGCACATGGGGGCGATGCATTATGGCATCCACAGGCTCGCCGGCTGCGTGAGCAATGGCTTGCTCCAACCCCTCTCGAATTCGGTCAAATGCTTTCATCGATTTCTCTCCAGTGCAGTGGCGATGAGGGTGTCGACCAAAGAAACTAGCGTGTTACGCTCGCTCACCGTCAAGTTGGCTTGTTCATTTTTTGCAAATAGGGTCAACAAGTACAGAGGCAGTCGTTCGTCGTGGAAATAGTAGATTACCCTCACCCCACCACTTTTACCTCGCCCACCCTTGCCCCAGCGCAACTTGCGCACACCACCCGTTCCTTGCATGACATCGCCAGCCTTGGGATGCTCGGCCAGATAACCAATAATCGCTTGGCGCTCTTCTTCAGACAGATGCTTTTCTGCAAAGGTGCGGTAGGCAGGCAATTCAGCGATGGTGTTCACCATGCACACATGGCAGCCCATTGGATTAACCACATGCAATAAAAAAACAATATCCTTGCGATAAACGTTGTTTTATTCTTGAGGTTTACCGGAAAACCGTGGCCTGCCCCGCATTCTCGGAGGATATCCCTTGATTTTACAGCTTATATTTTCTACTGAACAACTTGCGTAGGCGCGAGGCGCATCCTACACGAATATCCATGGCACCGAGATTGATGCGCTTCGTACAGTAGCGTATCCTACGTGCTAGTGTTTAACAAAAACATCCAGCGCCTTGATCAACACCAACACAACACCCGCCCCTCCAATATACCACCTCATCGTCGAAATGATCGTTTCCTGCATTTTTACCTGAGCTTTTTCAAAATCCACACGTATTTCGGCGGCAAAGGTTTGAAATTTGCCTTCCAGCACCGCCACGCTCGCCGCCACCTCATCCAGCCTCACATCCAAATGATTGATATGATTATACTGGCTTTTCAACAACAGCGTGTTGACGTCATCCTGTGTTAAACCCTGCCCACCGCTGAAGCGCTCCTCGATTTCTTTCAATCGAGGCGTGATCATTTCCAGCAGCATGTCGTCTACCTTGGTCTTGTTCATGGCACTGCTCCTGAATTCAGGTGAATGTAAACGATTGTAACCGAAACAAGGGATGCTGACGCAAACGAAAAACCCGCCCAATGCAGGGGCGGGTTTTGAAGGGCAGCGAATTTCCATGGCACCCGCGATTGAGGCGCTTCGTGCCCCAAGGACATTCTACAAACTGGCTTTTATTTTTACTTGACTGTATACACCTCTTTGGAAATCTTTACTCCCGCATCAGTTTCATACGCTCCATAAAGGCTTGTTTTAAGTAATTTTGTCACGTCTAAACCATCAAGCACCGAGATCGTTTTAGTTGATAGTGTCTCTTGGGAATATTCCAGCCAATCTCCTCCGCCCCATGCTGCCCAGCCGTTTTTCAGCGTGTAAAACCACAATCCGCCGCTGGGAAGGAGTTCGGTTCCAGGCGGGATATAAGCCGCAATGTAATATTTTCCCTGCCCTGCATGGTTGGACGCAGGTGTGATGGTTACATCCAGCGTCAAGGCACTGTTGCCACCCTTGGCAACCCCCAAGATCGATTCAGGCGTGGGAAGAATAGTCGCGACGTTGAATGACTGATATATGCCGGTCGTTCCGCTTGGGGCGGCATAAAAATAAACCCGATAGTTTGTGTTGGCGGTCAGGCCGGTTAGTGCTATATCAGTAGATTTTCCCGCCTGCAATTCGGCATTTCCACTTTTTCCCCCGCTTGCCGCGCTGAAAGTTCCAGATGTGATTTCCGTGAACTTCGGCGGTGTCGGCTCCACTGCTCCCAATGGTAGCGCCACCCAATAACCCGTCATACTGGCGCTTGCCTGTGTGTTGACCGTCACGCTGGTCGAGGTGATTGCTTTAGTCGTGATTGGCGTCAGGGTGAATGCGGTGCTCGCGGGGATCACTGTCACAAAGGCCGTTGCAATGTCGCTTGGCGTTTTCGTGCTGAAACAGGTAATCTTCACTGAATTATCCGGCAACGCCGTGAGAGATGCCGTGCCTGTGGCTGTGGCATGGTCGGCTGCAACGGTTAGATCGGGAATGGCGCCTGTGCTGTCCGAATGGCAATACGAAATTGACCCGGTCAACGCGCTCAGCGTGAAGCTGCCGCCAGGTTTTACGGTTTGCGAGCTTTGCGTTAGCGAAAAAGCGGAGGTAGGCGGTGGGTTTGTTTGGTTTGTAATCGTGATTACCCCGGAGGTGGCACTGGCACCTGTCTTGCTTGTGCAAGTGATGGTCGCCTGACTGTTTGCAGCGACGGTAGATGCCACTGTGGCGCTTGCGCCGGCAGCAGTAACCGTGGGGTTGGGAATTACGGCAGCATTGCTTGATACGCAACTGCCGATTGCACCACCACTGGAAGAAATGGTTAAAGTCCCACCTGCTACAATTTGCAGACTTGATGTGGTGATGGTGAATGATGACGGTTGTACAGCACCGCCACTGCAATAGGTGTTTCCTAAACCATCGCAATCCCCGGTTCCACCCGCCCAGCTTCTTTGCGCGCGCCAATTCTCATATGCTGCGGTGTCTGAAATATGATACGTGATGGTCATTGAACTAAAATCAAAAGGGTAGCCTGTTGCCTGAACCACGAGCGACACAACGCGCGGGGCTGTCAGTGCCGACAGCTTGCCCCCGCCAAACGGTGGATTTGGCCATAAGCTCAAGGACGAGCGGCCAAGTGCAGTAGAGCAGGTTGCGGGAACACCATCGCAAGCGCCGATATAGGCTGTCATGGACGCAGCTTCAATGTATGCCGTAGCGTAATCGGTGCCGGGTGGTAATAAAATCTTTAAACGCAAATCCGTTCCGGCTGACATGTTTTGCCAGGTTGATGGAAAAGCGTTCTGGCTTCCTCCGGCATTTGCATTCCTGTGAAAATTGCTTAGTAAATTGTATCCAGGGCTGATTTGCTGGAATGTCGATTGGTAGTCAGGCAAGTTTTCATCAAACGTATAGGCCAATGTACAAAATGGTATGAGTCCGATCAAGGCGCAAATACATTTCATTATTACTTGAGAGAAAGGTGTCAAGCTGGTTGATTTCATTGCCTGTCCTATTGCAAATATTGAATAAGAAAAGGCCATCCCTGAGGATGGCCCTTAATTTTAAAGCTTATGTTTCTACTGAACAGCCTATGCTTACCGGCCCATTGGGGAGATAACAGACTGTGCCAGAGGACTCTTGTAGAAGTGCGTGTAACCCGAAGCAGGGGCACCTATACCGGATACCCAAGTATAACCATAGCTATCCGTGCCTGCGCGGTTAGCCAAGGTCATATTGAACCAGCCAGAGGCCGGATCCCAATTTGTATTGCCCAACACGGCCTCGAAGTTAACTTCGTGTATCAGATACATGCCAGATACCACCGGGGTGGAGCAAGGAGAAACTACGCACAGATCGGCTACAGTGCCTGGAGCCGAGCGCTCTTGATTGTCGAACAACGACACGCCGTAAGCAACTTCACCCTTCACTTCGAACGGTGCTTCGTAGGTGGCGCCAGCACCGGAATAACGACCGGTCAAAATGTGACGATATTTTGTCGGGAAAGTAACTTCAAAGTTTGTTGCGCTCTTTTCGTAAGAGTTGAAAAGCTTGTTGGTAGTCAACGCGCCTTCAATGTCACCCAGCATTTCAGTTGGCTGAACACCACCGTCGCCAAAAGCAGAGCCGATGAAAGTTTCAGCGCCCAGCGTCACGTCGAAAGCCGGGTTGGTGACAACATCGGTGCTCACGCCGCCGGAGCGGGCATTGGTGCCCTCACGAATCGCCAGCATCGGCGCCATCAAGCGATCACTTCCGCTCTTGATTTCAACGTTGCCTTTCAGGCGAACGCGTGCGGTGAAATCAGCGCCATTAGCAACGGCGTTGTTGGTAATGTTGTTCGCCGGTACGTTCAACTCGGCCGACCCCGTTGCTGCTTCCTTGGGGGTATCAAACACACGAATCAAGTTGTGCTTAGACATTCCTTGAGTAATCGTAACGTTAGGCAAACCGCTCAGCAGATTGGTCACAGTTCCGCCAACAGCGTAAGCGGCTACGACCTCAAAGTGGCCTTGGGCACAAGTATCCGCAGCCGGCTCGGTACGCGGAGCAACCATCGGGAACGCTACACCGCCTGCAACTTGCGATGCAAACACTGCCGTGCCGTCAGACTTCTTGCTCGCCAGAATGGAGTCATCATCAGACCACACTTCCGGCTGGCCGGTAGTGGCATTCAAGCGCACATCGACATAAGCCACATCACCAGGGGTCAAGTACAAAATCATGTCGCGGCACTCATCAGAGTGCTTTTTGGAGCGGAATACCAACTTGGCCTTGACAGCGTCAGTTGTGCTGGTATTGATAACCCTTATAGCCGTAGTGCTGTAGTCGGTTGTGCGAGCAACATACATGTCACCCAACAGCATTTGACCAACGCTCGTATTGGACATCGTCACCGCCTGAGCGCCACCAGCCATCATCGCGCCGGACACAAGTGCTGTCGCCATCGCGGAAGCCAACAATTTTTTCTTGAACATCATTTAGTTTCTCCTTGCTTTAAAGAAAATTAAACACTAATGGAATTACCCAAACGGCCGGATCATCCAGAGCGACTTACAAATTATGCCGCCTCCTAACCTCCCTGGAGTCGGGTGACGCCAAACATCCTAAAACCACCCGAACCCTGGCACAAGCGCTACCACTACCATCTCGCGTACTAATATTAACCGTAGCTTCCAATTAGACGCAAGCGCATTTGCTTGTTTGTCCGGTTTTCTAAACAGGTTGTTGCTAAAATACAACAAAACTTCCTTTTATCACGATTTTTATGATGCGCGCACTATATCACATCTTTAACTATCGGCAATTGCCGAAATAATGCGTCTTCAGTTCTTCGCGGCTTGACGCCATTGGCCGATCAGGGATGGTATCCACTGACAGGCGTTAAAGGCGCTGGTTTCGAGGCCAGCCCATAAGCACATAAAGCGACATTATGCCGCAAAAGGGGATTTTCCGCTATTTCGCTTGTTGAAGTGCATACCTGTTCAACTGCTCAGTGCTCCCCAAACACGGCCTCAAGCGTCGGCGCATCCAGCACCCGCTCGGACCAGGTTTCAAGCTGCTCGGCGGTGGCGAGCGTGAGACGATGGCTAACCGCTTCAGGCAGCGGCCCGAAGCGCTTGGCAAGCAGACGTTTAATAATAAGGGATTCGCCTTTTTGCATGCCTTGTTGCACACCTTGCTGTATGCCTTGCTGCATGCCTCGCTCGGCGGCGAGACGTTCTACACTGGTGACATAACGCATTCGGGTTTCTCCTTCTATTTGTTCAATATTTTGCCACAATTTTTGTTCGAGAGAGTCAGGCAGGCGCATCATCCAATCAAGAATGGCGAACAAGTCGAGTATGCGTTGCTTGTCCCATTCCCGTCGGTAAAGCCTGCGCACCAGAGCGAGCTTGGCTTGGTAGCGGGCAGCCGGGTCTGGCGTGTGCGCAGGTGTGCCGCCGTGACCAGCGTCCCTTATCGCGCAAATGTTGGAATCCTCCTCAAAATTTGAGTAAAATTTCCTCATAGCGTATTATGAAAATTTTAAGGAGCAATGCATGGGCACTAAAATCAGACTAAATGTTGACATATCCTCAGACCTAAATGCGCGGCTTGAGGATATGGCACGCGGCTCCCATACCACTAAGAGCGAGCTTTTGCGCAAAGCCATCGCGCTTTTTGATGTCGCCGTATCCGAGAACAAACAGAATCACAAGCTCGGCATTCTGGATAGTAACGGCCATGTCTTGCGCGAAATCGTAGGCATTTGAAGTGGCGCCAACCCCTTTTGACCAAAAGCCGCTAAACCTTAACGATCTGGTTGCTAATAGGCATATCGATTTGTCGATAGTGCCGCAGGAGTCACCCGAAGATGCCGCGCACCGGCGAAAAAAAGACATGATCGTTTTTATAGCAGCTCTCGGATCAATCGCCTTGGTGTTGCTGGTATCACTTGGTGCGCTATTCTTTGCCTCAATTCCATCGGATGACAAGAAAGTATTAGGCGGTGTGGTGGTCAGCATAACCACCGGCTTAATCGGTTTTGCTCTCGGAAAAAAACACTAACCTCGCGAAGGTTTGCAGGCTTGCCACAGTCTACCTGCTTCGCATTCGCCTTGCACTTCAATGTGGATGTAGACCCATTCTTCCGCACCGGTCAGCAATGTCGCCTGTATTAGCGCATCAGCAATGCGTTTGCCGATCTCGGCATCGCGCACCACTTGGCGCAATTCTGTATTGCGGATTTTGTTGGTAGCCGTAACGCCAGAGCTTGCCGAAGAATGGACGGATAGATTAAAAATCCAAGTCAAATTAAGCTATTCATACTTCGACAAGCGGAGCCACGAACAGCTTGATTTGTAAAGTAGCCCCCTATCCGCATGAGCCGCTCAGTGTTCCCCAAACACCGCCTCAAGCGTCGGCGCATCCAGCACTCGCATGGCCCAGTTTTCAAGCTGCTCGGCGGTGGCGAGCGCGAGACGACTGCTAACCGCTTCAGGCAGCGGCCCGAAGCGCTTGGCAAGCAGGCGTTCAATGATAAGGGATTCGCCTTCGAGTATTCCTTCGAGCTTTCCTTCGAGTTTGCCTAGTTGCTTGCCGCGCTTGGTGGCGAGGCGTTCTACACTGGTGATATAACGCATTCGGGTTTCTCCTTCTATCTGTTCAATATTTTCCCACAGTTTTTGTTCGAGGGTGTCGGGCAGGCGCATCATCCAGTCCACGATAGCGAACAAGTCGAGTATGCGCTGTTTGTCCCATTCCCGTCGATAAAGCCTGCGCACCAGGGCGAGCTTGGCTTGATAGCGGGCATCTGCATCGTGCCGGGTCTGGCGTGTGCGCAGGTGTGCCACCGTGACCAGCGCGAAAGGGTTGGCGCCGTTTTCCAGCGCTTCAACCTAGAAACCTCCGTTGACCGCTTGCCAAGATGTATAACATGATGGTTCTAAATAACTTTGCCATCTATTTTGCGTTCACCCGTTTGGTGAGAACGCTACGGGCTGGATTGCACGGTTTTCCGGGCGCATGGCGGCGTTGCAACTCCTTGGAATGGAACGACCATTCCGCGTCGTTGCGCCTTGCCCTGCACCCGGAAAACCGCACACTCCAGCCCG
>JBAYVP010000259.1:0-7663 GCA_041674485.1 Sulfuricellaceae bacterium | reverse complement strand
TGCATCTCTACAACGAAAAACGGCGTCAGTGGGAAACTTGGCGCCGTTTCTTTTGAAAGATTTTGCTTAACAACCATCACCGAACGTGAATATCAGGCCATCAAATTGGTTGAGCACACTCACGAACCAAAGCAATTTGCGATTTGTCCAAATAGAACGCGATGTTAAGGTTTGTCGTAGGCGTCTACGTAGTTATCGATGAGCTGGCGGATCATGCGTTGATACTGGGTATGGTGTTTCGTGGCTTCATATTTAAAGAACTCGACGCTCTTCTTGCTGAGCGTCATGGTAACCTTCACCCCTTCCTCCTGGAAAGCAAGTTCTTCGGGTGGAGGAAGGAAGTCTTTAACGACCATGGCATCAATGGGATAATCGGTGTATTTGATTTTCGCGCTCATAAATTGCCTTGCCCTTTCGCCAGTAACCGGCGCCAAATATACGAATTACACTGCCGCGATAGGTAAAACGGACGGTGAGAATGCCGCCTTCGACCTCGCCGAAACAGAAATAGCGTTTTTCAGTTTCACTGTGAGCGAGGTCTTCGGCTATGACACGGCAAGGATCAGCGAAAGCGTACTGTGCCAGAAAAAACGGTATTCCATGTTTTTCCCGGTTTTCGGTGTCCTTGTTTGTGTCCCATTCAAACCGGGTTTTCTTCATGGAATCAGTCGGGTAGGGTGGGCACGCTTTTGTGCCCACGCGGTGCGGTCATTGGAACTCCAACCCGGTGGGAAACATCCGCCTCTGACCGCGTGGGCACAAAAAACGTGCCCACCCTACCCGGCTTTCGATTTTTGTTCCGCGTAGGGCGCAATAACCAACGGGCATTGCGCCGAATGGTCGCGGTTTCGGTGCAATGCGCTACGCTTATTGCATCCTACGCGGGCTTTTTGCAAAAAGCGCTGACCCCTTGACTTTTTGTATGCACAAAAAGCGTACCCACGCTACCCGGCTTTATTACGCCGCGTCCCCTGTAGCGCAGTGTTGGCTTTCATCTTTGCGAGCTGTGCGGATTATCGAATCCATTTGGTTTGCTTCGAAATGCCTAGTTATCAGATTGACTAGCGCGCTACGGCCCTGACGCTTTGAAGCCGAAATGCCGAGGCGTTCGGTAAGCTCCATGAGGCGAGCCGTAGTAAAGGACTCCGAATCAACATCCGAGTCGAGGTAGCGCTCGATTTCAGCGGGCGTCATCGTCGCGAGACGAGACTCTACACCTTCCGGAAGCGGGGTGCCGGAGCGAGGCAGGTTCTTTGTCGGCTCATTGCGAGTACCGGTGGATGCCCCAATGAGAGTGGAGAGAACGGTCTCAATCTCTGTATCTGGCAATGACCGAAGCAACTTAGCAAACGCTTCTAGTTGCTCTGCAATTTCGTGGGTCTTCATGTGTTCTGCCTTAAATAATGCGCGTGACAAACTCGTCAACTACTTGGCCCATGTAGTTAGCTTGCTTCTCAGCGTTCTGATGAGCGCGTGGTAGGTCGCTGTAGGCAAATACTGGCAAATTCATCTGAGCTGCGGCTGAGATACCGTCTCCATCGGTTACATAGTTGGCAAATACTGAACTTTTGCCTTGCTGGCTGATGGTCGATTGAATCATCTGGCGGTGACCATCCTTGGGACCCCCACCGTATTCATCGACCATGTTGAAAACAATGCCCCCGAACTTCGTGTCGACGTAAGTGCCAGGGAGGCCAGCGTAGGACCACATTGATGTGTAGTCAGAGTTAAATTGATCCATATACTTTTTTATCAGTGAAATGCCTACTGTAGAGAGAAAGTCGGGAATAGCAGGAACGACATAGTAGTCGCTCGCGAAGAACGCATTCTGCGTGACTAGATTGACATTTGGAGGACAGTCGAGCAAGACATAGTCGTAATCACTAGCAACTTCATCGATGATCGCCTTAATCACCGATAGCTTCTCAATCTCGAATTTTGTTTCCTCGCGATGGTCTCGTCCAGAGCGCTTCTCCCGGGCAAGCTTCATATCTAGTAGCGTGAGCTCTTGGTGAGAGAGAATTATGCCAACTTGGGTATATATCTTTCCGGCCCGAGCCCTTACTTGTTTCTGAAGGATGATGTTTGCCGCTATAGTAGGAGCGTGAGCAAAGTAATTGTCAAAGACATTCTTCAATGTCGGTCCGTTTTTGTTGTACGCGTGCGTGATGTAGGAACTTGCTCCAATAGCGAGGAACGATAGATTGCACTGAGCGTCCAGGTCAATCAGCAACACTCGCTTGTTGTGGCGAGTAGCGAGTCCAGCCGCAAGGTGCAGCGTCATAGTGGTTTTCCCTACCCCACCCTTCCAATTGATCATACTGACGACTTGTGGCACTTGAGTCTCCTTCCTGGACTGGTCGATTGCCTAGCTTGATAAAAGCTAACGTGAAGTAGCCCCCAATAAAACACCTAAAATTTTATCGGGTTGGTTTATAATCATACTTGATAGGCTAAACTTAATTTAAAACCAACGCAATTCAATTTTTATCAGGCTCTTAACCTCTTTTTAACACACCATCACGCCATTTCCTACCCCGCAGCAGCGATCCGGCGATATTTCTCATGCATTTCTCGCACTTGCCGTTCCAGCGCGGCTAGGTCGCCATCGTTGTTTATCACGTCGTCGGCATGGCTCAGGCGTTGTTGGCGCGTTGCCTGGTTGGCCATGATGGCGCGCGCCTGTTGTTCCGTCAGTCCGCTACGCGCGATGGTGCGCGCCACCTGGGTTGCTTCGCTGCAATCCACTACCAGCACGCGCCGGCTCAGGTCGCGGTAAGCGCCGGTTTCGACCAGCAGGGGCACGACGGCCAGTGCATAGAGGGCGCGGCTTGCGGCGATGGCGGCGGCGACTTGGCGGCGTATTAGGGGATGCAGGATTGCTTCGAGTTTTGTTTTGGCGGCGCTATCGCGGAATATCAGTTGGCGCAGCCCGGCGCGGTCCAGGCTGCCGTCCGGCAGGAGATATTCCGCGCCGAGCTGGGCGGCGATTTCCGCGAGTGCCGGCGCATTGGGCGCGGTGAGTTGGTGCGCGATGGCGTCGGTGTCGACGACATCCGCGCCAAGCTCCGCGAATAGCCGCGCCGCAGCGCTTTTCCCGCTGCCGATGCCGCCGGTGAGCGCCACCGTGAAAGGCATGGAAGTAATACTCTCCCCCCCGGTTTTCCCCCTAACCCCTAACCCCTCACTCCTCACTCCTCACTCCTCACGCAACTAAAGCCCCAGATACGCCGTCACGATAGTCTGCCCCCAGAACAGCGCCACCAATGCGCCGCCGACGAGATAAGGGCCGAAGGGCATGGGGACGTTGCGTCCGCGTTTGGCCAGTACGATCAGGAAGATGCCGACTACCGCACCCAAAGCCGAGGATAGCAGGATGACCAGCGGCAGCATGATCCAGCCGAACCATGCGCCGATGGCGGCGAGCAGTTTGAAATCGCCGTAGCCCATGCCTTCTTTTTTCATGATTAGCTTGAATCCCCAATATACGCTCCACAGTGAGAGATAGCCGGCGACAGCGCCGATCAGCGCGCTTTTCAGGTCGGTGAAGGTATTGGCGGAATTGAACAGCAGCCCCAGCCACAGCAGTGGCAGGGTAATGTCGTCCGGCAGAAGCTGGGTGTCGAAGTCGATGACGGCCAGCGCCACCAGCGCCCATACCAGCAGCAGCGCGGCGCCGGCGGCTAGCCCGAAGCCGAAGTGCCACGCGACGAAGCCGCTCAATATGCCGGTGACGGCTTCGACGATGGGATAGCGCGCGCTGATGGGGGCGCCGCAGTGAGCGCATTTACCGCGCAGGGCAAGATAGCTGAGCACCGGGATATTTTCCCAGGCGCGGATCAAGTGGTTGCAGGACGGGCAGGCCGAACGTGGGATTACCAGGTTGAAAGGCGGGAGCGGGGTAGGCTCTTCCTCGCCTTCTTTTCTGTTCAGCGCGGCGCATTGCTCGGCCCACTCGCGCTCCATCATTTTCGGCAAGCGATAAATCACTACGTTGAGAAAACTCCCGACGACAAGACCGAGTGCGATGCTCAACGTAATGAAAGCGAGCGGCGAATAGTGCAACAAATCGAAAAATATCATGTTTTTTTCCAGAGGCTAGGGACTAGGAAGGCGGCGCTACGCGCCGGGTTTTACTAGCCTCTAGCCTCTAGTCCCTAGCCTCTAAATTAGTGAACCACTTCGCCCATTTTGAAGATCGGCAGGTACATCGCCACCACCAGGCCGCCGATGAGGCCGCCGAGCACTACCATGATGATTGGTTCCATCAGGCTGGAGAGCGAATCCACCGCGTCGTCCACTTCCGCTTCGTAAAAATCGGCGACTTTGCCCAGCATCGCGTCGAGCGCGCCGGATTCTTCGCCGATGGCCACCATTTGCAGCACCATGCTGGGGAACAATTCGGCGTTTTGCATTGATACCGTGAGGCTGGTGCCGGTGCTGACCTCGGCCTGGATTTTCTTGGTGGCCTCGTAATATAGGATGTTGCCGGCGGCGCCGGCCACCGAGTTCAAGGCTTCCACCAGCGGCACGC
The DNA here is from genome assembly GCA_041674485.1 of Sulfuricellaceae bacterium. Taxonomy (GTDB): domain Bacteria; phylum Pseudomonadota; class Gammaproteobacteria; order Burkholderiales; family Sulfuricellaceae; genus JAGXQV01. The sequence continues at coordinate 3,129 of JBAYVP010000259.1, read as the reverse complement.
CGGCGGCGAACATGGTCGAGAGGGTGCGGGTCCAGCGCGCGATGGTGGCTTTTTCGATCACCGGGCCGAAAATCGGCAGTTTGAGCATCAGCCTATCCATGAAGTGCTGCATGGTCTTCGAGCGCTTCCAGGTGTACATGAAGGCATATATCGACCCGCCGATGCTGGAAAAGATGATGTACCAGTATTTGACGAATATATCCGATACGTTCATTACGAATACGGTGGGCGCGGGCAGGTTGGCGCCGAAGCTGGAGAACAGTTCCTTGAAAGCCGGCACCACGAACAGCATGATTACGGCGGTGATGACGAAGGCGACCACCAGGATGGAGATCGGGTAGAACAGCGCCGATTTGATTTTGCCGATGATCGCCTGGGTTTTTTCCTTATAGGTTGCCAAGCGTTCGAGCACGGTGTCGAGAATACCCGCCTGCTCGCCGGCGCCGATTAGGTTGACGTACAGGTCGTCGAAATACAGTGGGAATTTTTTGAATGCCTGGCTCAGGCTGCTACCGGTTTCGATGTCGGTCTTGATGTCCATCAATAGTTTGGCGACCGCCGGGTTGCTGTGTCCCTTGCCAACGATGTCAAAGGCTTGCAGCAGCGGCACGCCGGATTTCATCATGGTGGCAAGCTGGCGGGTGAATAGGGTGATATCTTTGTCGGTAATCGTCCCACCCTTGGCAAGACCGCTCTGCTTCTTGATTTTCAGCACGGTGATGCCTTGGCGGCGCAACTGCGCGCTGGCCACCGCTAGGCTAGCGGCGCGGATATCGCCCTTGGATTTTTTACCTTTGCGGTCGCTGCCTTCCCACGAGAAAACGAACTCCTTGGTAGCGTCTTTTTTGTCGGTTGCCATCGTGTTCCCCTATTCTTGGGTAATGGGTGAGGGGTAATGGGTGATGGGTGAAGGGTGATGGGTGATGGGTGATGGGTGAAGGGTGAAGGGTGATGGGTGATGGGTAATGGGTGATGATGAATGGGTAAAATCTCCCACATACCCCTCGCCCAATTACGCACCCATTACCCCTCACCCCTCACCCCTCACCCCTCACCCCTCACCCCTCACCCCTCACCCCTCACCCCTCACCCATTACCCATCACTCGTTAGTTACGGCTTCGATTTCTTCCAGCGAGGTCAGCCCCGCCTTGACCTTGCGCAAGCCGGACTGGCGCAAGTCCAGCACCCCTTCGCGCTTCGCCTGGTCGGCGATGTCGTGGGCGGTGCCGTTTTTCATGATGATACGACTGATTTCGTCGCTGATCGGCATTACTTGGTAAATACCGACGCGCCCCTTGTAACCGGTGCCCTTGCAGATGTCGCAAGCGCCGTGGCCGTAGGGTTGCCAGCTACCGTCCAGCTCCTCTTCCTTGAAACCGGCGCGCAGCAGGGCTTCCTGCGGAATATCCACTGGCTGCTTGCATTTGCACAGCCGCCGCGCCAAACGTTGCGCGGTGATGAGTATCACCGACGAAGCGATGTTAAACGGCGCCACGCCCATATTCATCAAGCGCGTCAGCGTGCCCGGCGCATCGTTGGTGTGCAGGGTGGACAGCACCATATGGCCGGTTTGCGCCGCCTTGATGGCGATGTCGGCGGTTTCCAGGTCGCGGATTTCGCCCACCATGATAATGTCCGGGTCCTGGCGCAGGAACGATTTCAGCGCGGCGGCGAAAGTCAACCCGGCCTTGTCGTTAACGTTGACCTGGTTGATGCCGGGCAGGTTGATTTCCGCCGGGTCTTCTGCGGTCGAAATGTTGATGCCCGGCTCGTTGAGCAGGTTCAGGCAAGTATACAGCGATACGGTCTTGCCGCTACCGGTCGGTCCGGTCACCAGCACCATGCCGTAGGGACGGTTGATGGCCTTGAGCAGGTGTTCCCTCTGATCCGGGTCGTAGCCCAGCGCATCGATACCCAGTGTGGCGCTGGAGGGATCGAGAATGCGCATCACGATTTTTTCGCCGAACAGGGTCGGAAGCGTACTCACGCGAAAATCGATGGCGCGGTTCTTCGACAGCACCAGCTTCATGCGTCCATCCTGCGGTATGCGCTTTTCCGAAATATCGAGCTTGGAAATTACCTTGATGCGCGAAACAACCTTTTCCTTGATTGCCAGCGGCGGCTGGGCGACTTCGTAAAGGATGCCGTCCACACGACAGCGAATGCGGTAAAATTTTTCGTAAGGCTCGATGTGAATATCCGAAGCGCCGGAATTGATCGCATCCAGCAGAATTTTTTGGATATATTTGACCACCGGGGCATCGTCGATTTCCGAAGCCTGCCCCTCCCCCTCCGAGGCTATCGCTGCGGCAGTCGCTTCCTCATCGGCGAAATCGAGGTTGGCGTCGTCGCCCTTCACCATTTCATCCAGCGCAGCGGCGCTGGCGGCGAAGCACTTGTCGATCAGCGCGCTGAGCTTGTGGTCTTCCACCACCACCGGCTCGACCGCCAAGCCGGTCTGGAATTTTATTTCGTCCAGGACATGCAGGTTGGCGGGATCGGAAACCGCCACGAACAGCCGGTTGCCGCGCCGATACAGCGCCAGGATATGACGACTGTGCATTACCTTGGGATCGATTGCGCCGCTCGGCAGATGGTCGAAATCGACGGCATTCAAATCGAGCAGCGGAAAACCGAACGTGGTGGCGGCAAATTCGGCGAGTTCCAGCGCCCCCATCTTCTTGCTGCACAGCAAAGCGGAAACGAAGTGCTTGCCTTCGATGTTGGCCTGTTCCTGGATCGCAGTCACCTCATCTTCCGGCAAGCGGTTCTGCTGCACCAGCGCACGCGCCAATCCGCTTAATTTGGAAGGAAGGGGGGTTGCCGACATCAGGATGAGGATTTCATATTCAGGACACAGGATAATGCCTTATAACGCCTTGCTTTGTAAAGGCGTAGGCTCTTTTGAACACCAAATGGAGATGTACAGCGTTTTCAATCAAGAATAGTTACAACAAACCTCAAGCCAATGGCAAATCTCAAGCCAATGGCGGTGGATAAGCACCAATACATCAACCAATACTCGGTGAAACCGCTGTAGCTCAATGTGGAATTGCGTGGGTAAAATCACCCGGGCTTGCCATCTTGCTCCGTTCGTCCTGAGCCTGTCGAAGGATGAACGGAGCAAG
>JBAYVP010000258.1:0-7676 GCA_041674485.1 Sulfuricellaceae bacterium | reverse complement strand
GTTTTCCGGGCACATGGCGGCGTTGCAACTACAAGAGAAGGGAATGGAATGACCATTCCGCGTCGTTGCGCCTCTTGTGCCCAAGCCGTAGGCTGTCGGGTATGCCCTGCACCCGGAAAACCGCACACTCCAGCCCGTTCAACGGAGGTTTCTAGGATGATGGCCAGCAGTTCGTTGACCAGGCGGTAGTCGTTGGGGCTGTCCGGCGCGCGCGATACGGGTTTGAGTTTTTTGATCCAGAATACGACGTTGCCTGCCGTTTTGGCGGCGCTGGGTTTGTCCTGGTTAAATGAGGCCAGGGTTTTCTTGGCCATTTCTTCCAGTTCGTCAACCGCCACCCGGTCGATGATCAGTTTGAGGCCGAGTATGCCCTCAAGGATGCCCGCCTCGCGTTGGAGTATGGCGTACCAATCCACCGACCCCAGCATGGATTAGGCGTTTTGCTGGTTTTTGAAATAGAACGGGCTGCTTTTCGCCATCGCGACGAATTCCGGCGACAAAAGGCTATCCGCTTTGACGCAGCCGGCAATAATCGCCTCGGTGGTGACACCGTCCGGGCCGCTGTTCCTGGCGTAAATCTCACGATGAAAGCGCGCTTTTTCCGCCGGGGACATGGCGCGACCAGTAAATGTTGTCATGGGAATATCTCTTTAATTCTGGTAATTCCGGGTGCAGCAATATTTTGCCGGGTTCTTTAACAGACACATTAGAACATATACGCGCGAGATTTGGAACAAATGTGCGCGAGATTTGGTACAAGTATAGCAGCACACTTCAGTGCCTACCACCCAGCTGATCCCTTTGTTCGAAGACACGAAATTCATCTGCTTGTTGACGATGCGTTTCGCGCCTTCGCGTGAGTCAAAATGCCGCAGCTTGTAGGATGGCGCCAAGGAACGAGACGCATCTGTCGCGTATTGCTGCCGGGATGCGCGAACGATGCGCCTCCTGGCGTCGGCACATCCTACGACCCCTCACCCCTCACCCCTCACTCCTCACTCCTCACTCCCTCACCGCTGATCCCCGATTCCCGAACCCCGCAAGGCTTTTTTACCTGCTGACCGTGGTCAGTATCCTTCTGCTTGCCTGCTATGCGTAGCATGACGGCATGTATTGAATCCCTCTTGCGGTTTTTTTGAAAAGGAGTTTCCGGTGAGCAATTTGAATAGCAGTTATAAAGACTACGCCCTCGACGTGCTGCGCCTGATCGTGCTTGGGCTGATCGCGTGGTGGCTCATCAAGGGCGATTACAGCTTAAGTGCGGTTTATGTATCCATCGGCGTGTCGTTGCTGATTGTCGCGGTGTCGCATTTCACCCGGCGTCTGGCGTTTCCGCGCATCTCTTTGTATACGCTGGCGCAGACGGCGGCGCGTGAGCCGTTGGGGGCGGCGCTGGTGTTTTGCGGGGTGGTGTATTTCCTGGTCGCGCTGGTGAATTTGCAGGGCGGGCTGTTGGTGGGGATGCTGAAGTGAGGGTGCGCGGCGGGCTGCTGTTTGTGGTCGTGGCGGGGTTTTTCGGTTGCACGCCGGCGCGCGCCGCGGATTTGCCGCCCAATGCCAAAATCTATTTGCCGCTGTTGCAGGCCGAGTTGAAAAGCGCTTGGCCGGAAGTGGTGCCCGGTTCGATGCTGGCGGCGATGGTCGAGCGCGAGACGTGCGTGAGCCTGAAGTCGCCCAAGTGCTGGAGTCCGAACGCGGAGCTGAAGACGGCGCGCGAATACGGTTTCGGTTTCGGCCAGACGACGATCACGCCGAAATTCAATGCGTTCGAAGATACGAAAAAGCTGGATAAGTCGCTGTCCGGCTGGCGCTGGGATGACCGTTTCAATCCGCAATATCAAATGCGCGCGCTGGTGGTCGGCAACCGCTTTAATTTCGACCGGCTGGAGGCAGTGCCGGACAATCTGCAACGCATGGCGATGACCGCCAGCGCGCATAACGGCGGGCTGGGCGGCATTTTTCAGGATCAGCGGCTGTGCAAGGCGGACCCGGCGTGCAACCCGCTGGTGTGGTTCGGCCATGTCGAAACGCACAGCCGAAAATCGCGCAAGAAGTGGCAGGGCTACGGGCAAAGCGCTTATGAGATTAACCGGGGGTATGTGCCGGATGTGCTTTATACGCGGCGGGTGAAGTATGTCGGGGCGATGGGGGAGTGATGGAAAAGATAATTGTTTTTTTGGCCGAAAAAATCGGTGCGAAGAATTTGGCGGTGATCCTGGCTGTGCTGCAAATGGTCTCTGCGGCGTATTTTAACAATTACAAATCCAAGATGGATACGGCACTGACAGCCACCCAGTCGCAGGCGCTGGAGAGCGTGCGGCGCGCTATCGATCAGGCTGCGACCATCGCCGCGCAGGATGCGGAAATGGCCGCGCCGGACTGTAAGCAGCGCTGATTTGATCGTTCCCACGCTCCGCGCTCATCGTTACACACAAGCGCCCAAAAGCCGGCTCCGCCCCCCCTCGCTTCGCTCTCCCCGCAGGCGGGAGAGGGGTTGGGGTGAGGGACGTTGCACACAGTCAACGTTTGCCGAAGCGCAAACGCCCTCATCCCCGGCCCTTCTCCCGCCTGCGGGAGAAGGGAGCAAACCTGCGCTCGCCTCTGCACTGATACTTGTGTGTAACGATGAGCGCGAGGCAAAGGAATGCAGCCTTGGACGCTCTGCGTCCCGAAATCAGGCTGATGTGGCGGAACACCGGTAAGCGAAACAGTGGCCGTAGGATGTGGCTTCCGACAGGAAGCGCATCGTTCGCGCATCCTGGTGGAGATGCGCGACAGATGCGCCTCGTTCCTCGGCACATCCTACGGGTTGGTGTTGATTTTTAATCCATTCATCCTTCGACCCTTCGGCCAAGCTCAGGGCAGGCCGAGCTTCAGGACGAACGGATTAAAAATCAGTTGCGGAGGATAGATCATGGATTTCAAACACCTTGCGCCGCCGAAAAAAGCCTGGTGGTGGCGCAAAAAACGGGCGCGGAAGAGGGAATAGCTATGGAATACATCACCCTGCAAAACGGCCTGCTGCTCACGCTGGCGATGCTTGGCGGGTTCGGCTGGCGTTGGGTGGATCGCATACAGTCGCAGCAGGACGACTTGCGCAAGTCGTTGGGGACGTTGCGGGAAAAGCTGTTGGAAGATTACGCCAAGAAATCCGACGTGAACGGCGGAGACGAGCGGATTTTGGAAAGAATCAAAGAGTTGGATGCCAATGTCCAGCGCATATACGATAAATTGGACGGCAAAAAGGATAAAGATCGTGTCTGAAATCGACAAACATTCCAACTACGCGGCGGCGGAACCGGAAGCGCTGCTGCTGCTACGCCAGATCAGCGTCAAAGTGACCGGCATCGAAAGCAAAATCGACGCCAACGCATTGGCGATGAGCAGCCTCACCGCCAAGCTGGATAAGCTGGAATCCGTGGTCGAGCAGCTTGAATGCGACGTGCGGGAAAACAAGCGCAACACGGTTGTCGTGGGTGCGGTGTCCGGCGCCACGGCCTCCATGCTGGTGGTGGTGGGCTGGGAAATTCTCAAGGCAAGGATCGGGTTGTGACTGATGGCAGTTGTTAAGGATTATTTAACAACTGCCACCGAAACTCAGGACTCAGCACTCAGGACTAATAAATGGCACACAGTAAAGACATCCGCGACGAAGCCCGGCGCGCCTACGCCATCGAGGCGCTGCCGCTGGAATCGCTCTCCATGCGCTACGGCGTCGCGGTTTCCACCCTGATACGCTGGAAAAAAGAAGCGACCGGCAAGCCCGAGGACTGGGACAAAGCGCGCTCAGCCGCCCGCCTCACCGCCTCGGGCAAGGATGCGATCAATGATGCGATGCTGGCGGAGCTGGCGCCGCTGTACCTTTCCATCCTCTCCGATCTGAAAAACGAGGCTATCCCCGCGATCCAGAAGGCCGAAGCGATGGCGCGGCTGACCGATTCGCACCATAAAACCATGTCCATCATCGCCAAAACCAGCCCGCAAGTCAGCAAGTTGGCGGTCGCCATGGAAGTGCTGCAATTGCAGGCGGCCTTCATTCGCGCCGGCTATCCGCACCTGATTGAGCCGTTTTCGCTCATGCTGGACCAATTCGGCGCCAAGTTGAGCGAGGTATTCGGATGAGCTTCACCGGGAAAGATTTCCTTGTCGAGCTAAAGGCATTGCAAGGCGAACTGCAACGCGAGATCGCAGCGCACGCCGCCGGGCTGGACGCCACCCCCCAGGCGATAGCCGCGCGCCGCCGGCGCGTGCTGATGGGTGACTTTACCTTCTTCGCCTACGCGTATTTCCCGCACCACATCCGGGGCGAGGCGTCCTTGTTTCAGGCGGCTTTTTGCGAGCGCTTCCCCAAGCTGTTGACCCAGCCGCACGGCGTTAAGGAATGGTTCAAAGCCCCGCGTGGCGAAGCGAAATCCAGCCTGTTGACCAAAATCGGACCGGTATGGTGCGCTGTGCGGGAGCTATTGCAGCGCCCGGCCATACGTCTGGAAATCGGCTGGCAGGGCGCTATGCCCCCTTCAACCGATTATGTGGTGGTGCTGGGCGCGGAAACCCGCCTGCCCACCAAGCTGCTGGAGGTTATCAAGACCGAACTGACCGTGAATAGCGCGCTCGCGCTGGATTTCCCCGACGTGTGCGGGCGCGGGCCGGTGTGGAAAGTGGGCGACATCGTCACCCGCACCGGCGTCAAGATTGAGCCGTTCGGCGCGGAACAAGCCATTCGCGGCACCTTCCACGGCGCGAGCCGCCCGAAACTGCTGCTCGGCGACGACCTCATCACCGACGCCGAAGCCAAAAGCGCGACAGAGCGGGACAACCGCTGGAACTGGCTGGAAAAAGCCATCGACTACCTGGGGCCGCCGGACGGCTCGGTCAAATTCCTGGGCGTCGGCACGGAACTCGCGCGCGGCGACCCGATCAGCCGGGCGGAAACCACCATCGGCCACAAAGTCCACCACTTTAAGGCGATAGAGCGCTTCCCCGAACGCATGGACCTGTGGGAAGAATGCGAAGCCCTAATGCGCAACGACGACCCGCGCGTGGCCGACGACTACAGCCGGCGCGGCGACGTGTGCCCGGAAGCGGCGCTGCCCTCGCGCGCGTTTTATGAGCGCAACCGGGATGACATGGAGCGCGGCGCCATCACCAGTTGGCCGTCGGTGCGGTCGCTGTTCTGGCTGATGCGCCAGCGCGCGAAAAACCGCCGCGCGTTCGACACCGAAATGCAGGGGGTCGCAAAAAGCGACGACGATAAAGTCTTCACCAACATCCGCTTTTGGGTGCAAAAGTTGCCAAACTGGGTGTATTTCGGCGCGTGCGACCCCTCCATGGGCAAGGGCGAGACCTCCGACCCGTCGGCGATATTGGTGGGCGGCTACGATTTGCAGGCCAAAAAACTGCACGTGATAGAGGCAAAAATCAAGCGCCGCGTGCCCTCCAAGCTGGAGCACGATTTGATTGAGGCGCAGCGCGAATACAGCATGGTCGCCATCGGCTTCGAGAACAACAACGCCTATGAACACTCGCGCCAGACCTTCATCCTGGCCGGCATGGCCGCCAATGTCCCGCTACCGCTGGTCGGCATCACCGCGACCGTGCCGGCTGCCGTGCGCATCGACAGCATAGAACCCTACATCAGCGACAGCTTTGAGCCGCGCATCCTGTTCCACGCCGGCCTCGCCCAACTGCTCGACGAACTGGACACCTGGCCGCAAATCATGTCCGGCCACCACTACGACGGCCTGACCGCGCTGCACCTCCTGTGGACACTCGCCACCACGCGCGGCGCGGGGAAGATCGAGTTTCACAAGGTGAACACCGGATTGGGCGGGAAACTGCCGACGCGGGGGGCATGGTGAGTTTGGGGGGAAAGATCAACGCGGGAGTGTGGGCTGATTTTTAATCCGTTCGTCCTTCGACCCTTCGGCAAGCTCAGGGCAGGCCGAGGCTCAGGACGAACGGATCGTGATCGTTCCCACGCTCCAGCGTGGGAATGCCGTTCGGGACGCTCCAGCGTCCCGAGCGTAGGCACCACCCCATCCGACGGGCTGATTTTTAATCCGTTCATCCTTCGACAGGCTCAGGACGAACGGATTAAAAATCAGCCCGTCGGTGGCGCGGCACTCAGGACTCAGGACTCAGCACTCAGGACTCAGCACTCGGAACTCAGCACTCGGAACTCAGCACTAAAAAACTCAGGACCCTATATAAAATGACCAAACTACTAGACCACCACGGCGCTCCCATCAACACCGCGCTGTTAAAAACCGAAATGGCGACGCCCTCCTTAACAGGCGTGCGCCGCATCCTCTCCAGCCATCCCGCCCAGGGACTGACGCCACAACACCTGGCGCAGCTCCTGATTGCCGCCGAATCCGGGCACCCGGAAACCTACCTGGCGCTAGCCGAAGAAATGGAAGAAAAATACCTCCATTACGGCGCCGTGCTCAACACCCGCAAGCGCGCCGTGCAGGGGCTGGAAATCGTCGTCGAGGCGGCGGGCGACGAGGCGGACTCACAAGCCCATGCCAACCTCGCGCGCGAACTCATCCCGCTGGTTGATGCCGCGCTCTACGACATCATGGACGCCGTCGGCAAAGGCTATTCCGTCATCGAAACCCTGTGGGACACCTCGGAAAAACAATGGATGCCGCAAGAACTCGTCTGGCGCGACCCGCGCTGGTTTGTGTTCTCGCGCCTCGACGGGCGCACCCTGCGGCTACGCGACGGCCTCATCCACGCCATCCCCGGTGCGGAAATGTACGCCGACGGCCTGCCGCTGCCGCCGTACAAATTCATCCAACACACCGTAGCCGCCAAATCCGGCCTGCCCATCCGCGGCGGCATCGCCCGCGCCGTCGCCTGGTCGTACCTCTTCCAGAACTACGCCATCAAAGACTGGGTGGTCTTCGCCGAAATCTACGGCCAGCCGATCCGCATCGGCAAATACGAAGACGGCGCCACCAGCCCCGAACAAATCCAAATCCTCCTCGACGCGCTGCGCGCCATCGGCGCCGACGCCGCCGCGGCGCTGCCGAAAAGCATGGAAATCACCCTGGAAGGCGCACAAGGCAAAGCCAGCCCGGACATCTACCAAAACCTGGCCGAATTCATGAACGCCCAAGTCAGCAAATACGTGCTGGGGCAAACCCTCACCACCGAAACCTCCAGCCGCGGCGGCGGCGCGTTCGCCCTGGGCAAAGTCCACAACGATGTGCGCTACGACATCCTGCACAGCGACTGCCGCCAACTCACCACCACCCTCAACCGCGACCTGGTGCGCGGCCTGATCGACCTCAATTTCGGCACGCAACAGCACTACCCCAAACTCGTGGTGCGCTTCAACGAACCGGAAGACCTGGCCGCCATGGCCGCCAACCTGGAAAAAATCGTCCCGCTGGGCGCACCGGTGCCGGTCAAATGGATGCTGGATAAATTCGGCATCCCCGAGGCGCGGGCGGGGGAGGCGGTGTTGGTGGTGGGGAGGGGGTGAGGGGTGAGGGGTGAAGCCGTAGGCTGGGGTGAGGGACGAACCCCAGCATGTCGCGTTTGCGTAAACCTAGAAACCGCATTTGCTTAACCGCAGAGACGCAGAGACGCAGAGAAACCAATGAGTTACAACAATTTTCCGCTTCACCAAATGGGTAGTGTCGCACGACGCCATAACTCATTGTTTT
>JBAYVP010000257.1:0-7701 GCA_041674485.1 Sulfuricellaceae bacterium | reverse complement strand
GTTGCAACTACAAGAGAAGGCAATGGAATGACCATTGCGCGTCGTTGCGCCTCTTGTGCCCAGGCCGTAAGGCCGTCGGGTATGCCCTGCACCCGGAAAACCGTACACTCCAGCCCGTTCAACGGAGGTTTCTAGGTTGAAAGGTTCTCAGGTTTTGACTTTGTTTTGGTAAAGCAGCAATTTTTTGATTTGATTAATTGGCATGAAATTTGGTTTCACCCAGCGTTTTTTTATTCTCAAACAACATGAAAGGAAAGAGCATGGAAGCGACAGTCGAAAATGCAAGCATGGCTAGCAAACGCGAGCAAGCGGATAAAGTCGTCCGCAATTATTCATTGGGTTCCATGGTGCCCAGCCTTCTTCCGGTGCCTATGCTGGACTTGGTGGCGGTGACGGGCGTGCAGTTGAAAATGTTGCACAGCCTGGCGAAAACGTATGGCGCCGAGTTTAAGGAAGAATTTGGACGCTCGGCGATCACTTCGCTGATCGGCGGCACGGCGGCGCTGTCGATGTCGCGCGTGGTGTCGAGCGCGGTCAAAGCCATTCCGGGCATAGGCTCGATTATCGGCGCGGCTACCATGCCGGTTGTCAACAGCGGAACGACCTATGCTATCGGCAAGGTTTTCACGCAGCATTTCGAATCGGGCGGCACCTTCCTCACGTTTGATGCATCCAAAGTGCGCGCGTACTTCGAGCAGCAACTGAAAGAAGGTAAAGCCATGGTCGCCGCTGCGCAGGCCTCCGGCGAAGTAGCCAAGGACGGCAGCGTACAACAAGCCCCCAAGGCGAAGTGATTCACCTGAATTACCATCCAGGTGACATAGGGTGATTTCCAGTAATGAACGTGCCAAATGGCACGGCGTTTTTGCTCGGACACAAGGCGCAAAACTGGTTGCATAGTCCTGCCATACAACCAGTTTTGCAACGCGCCAGTTTTGCAACACACCAATTTTGCAACACATGGACAAGCAAAAAAACCGTTCTAATTGGTGCGGTTTTCGCGGGTGTCGCCTAAGCCTCTTAAAATGCGTGGAGTGCATGTTGTGCTCCACGCGTTTCTTTATGCAAGTTCAGCCCAGCTTTTTCGGGTTTCCGTTCGCTGCGTGGTTTTCATATCCCGCTAAAAACTGCGGTTGGCCGATTCCGTTTCGCAGGGTTTGCCAGCCTTGCCTATGAATTTCAAACGGGGAAGATGGATAATCCTGGAAACCTCCGTTGAACGGACTGGAGTGTGCGGTTTTCCGGGTGATTTTTTTTCACCGCAGAGACGCTTCAGGCGCGGAGAAATATAACGGATGGTGAAACCATACCATTGCCCTACAAAATCTCAGCGTCTGAAGCGTCTCAGCGGTAAATATTTTTGGTTCCGGCAATCGTCCGGCTTAGGATAATGCCATCACTCCGGTGGATGCGGCTCGTGCTTAATCCACACTTCAAAATTTGCGGAAATTGTAACCGGCCATGCGGTCGGCGCCATCCAGACACATTATGACCAAGCGATCCTTCCCGGCCATGCGCCTGCTCGAATTCATCGACCAGGAGGCCGATTATCCGAGAACCAAGCTGATTATATTTGCAATTCTTTCCGGTCTGGCAAATGGCTTGTTGCTGGCGGTCATCAACCACGGCGCCGGAATGGTTGGCGAATTTTCCGACGATAGCAGCGTTCAGATCTACTATCTGTCGCTGTTCATCGTCGTACTCGCGCTGTTCGTCTATACGAAAAAATATGCACTTGATCGCGCTGTGGTGCTTGTTGAGGAAGTATTGCGCAAGGTCAGGATGCGCATCACCGACAAGATACGCCACACCGAACTGGAATTCATCGAGAATACGGGTTACAGCGACATCTACAATTGCCTTTCTCAGGACACGGTGCAAATCTCGCAAAGCGCAACGGTGGTCTTCGCGTCCATTGAGGCCGCCATCATGCTGGCGTTTGCGATGTTGTATATCGCCTGGCTGACGCTCCACGGATTCCTGTTCACCCTGGGCGCAATCACGCTGGGCGCATGGGTGTTCATGGCCAAGCGCAACGGCATTATCCGCGATATTGACATGGCGACTAAAAGCGAAGTCCGGTTTTTTACCTCGCTGGATCACACGCTGTCGGGATTCAAAGAAGTCAAGATCAACCGTGCGAGAAGTCATGACCTTTTCATGCACCAGGTGGGAATAGCCACCGAAGTTCAGAATTTGAAAAGTCGCGCCGGCATCAATGCGGTGTTCGTGATGATGTTTTCCGAGGTGTTCTTTTATATCCTGATCGCCACGGTTCTGTTTGTCTGGCCCTATTTCGAGAAAACCGATCCTGCCGTCGTAATCAAATTGACCGCATCCATCCTGTTCATTATCGGTCCGCTGGATTTGCTGTTCGGCTCGTTGCCCTTGTTCATCAAGGCCGATGTGGCGGTAAACAACCTGCGCACGCTGGAGAGCAAAGTCGATGCGGTCACCAAGGGCGTCCAGGTCGGAGAGCCGCCGGAACATGCGGGACTGGTGTTTAAGGAACTGGTGTTCCGCAATGTCTATTTCGCCTACAAGGATGCCGAAGGCGCCGCGCAATTTAAGGTCGGCCCCATCGATTTCGAGCTGCGTTCCGGGGAAATCGTATTTATCGTCGGCGGCAACGGCAGCGGCAAATCCACCCTGCTCAAGCTGCTGACCGGTTTGTATTATCCCTTGGAGGGGGCGATCAACATAAACGGAGAATCGCTGGATCAGGAAATTTATCCCGATTACCGGGAACTGTTCTCGATAATATTCACCGACTTTCATTTGTTCGACCGTTTGTATGGCGTCGCCGCGCCCGACGAAGGGCTGGTCAAATCGTTGCTGAAAAAAATGGGACTGGCGGAAAAAACAAAATTCAGGAACGGTTCATTTACCAATACCAATCTTTCGACCGGGCAGCGTAAGCGGCTGGCGTTCATCAGCGCCATTCTGGACGACAGGCAGATATACATTTTCGACGAGCTGGCGGCGGACCAAGACCCTGGTTTCCGCAAACGTTTTTACGAAGACCTGTTGCCTGAGCTGCGCAATCAAGGGAAGACCATCGTGGCCGTCACGCATGACGACAAATATTTCTCCACAGCCGACCGCGTCTTGAAGATGGACGAAGGGCATTTGTCCGAAGACGTGTTCAATTGAGACCACCCATGCCGAGAGGTCGCCAAGATTGATTAAGTTTCTGAGTTGGATTAAGGTCGGCGGCAAAATTAGTCGTTGGCAATATGTTTTATTGCTGGTCATAGCGATTGCGTCCATTCCGGCGGTGTTTGTGATCATGGAACCTAGCGATGAGGATAGGGGGGTTGTCCGTGCGCTCGCGCCACAAACCAGCACCGTGCAAGAGACCGAGCGACCGAAGCTGATAGTCACCTTTCGTGATGTGCCGCCTGATATGACCGTCTACTCTCCCGGCAGGCATTCCGGCCCCTTACGTTATGTGCTGGAGGAAGCTGCCGACAGAATTGGTTATGCCATTGAATGGAAGGGGCTTTCGTTTTCCCGCAGCTTGACTGGGTTGGCGGATGGCAGTGTGGATATCGTCCCTTCCGCCCACCACAAAACGGAGGAAAGGGAAAAGGATGCGATTTTCAGCGTGAGTTTGGGACAGCAGTTGCGCCCCGTTTTCTTTGCGCTACATATAGACAATCCCGCTACGATCAAAACGATGGCCGATTTGAAGGGGCATACCGTCGGGTATCTTAAGGGCAGTTTTTATTTTGCCGAATTTAATACGTCCACCCATTTCAAGAAGATTGCCTACGCCGACAACCGGAGTTTAATGCTGGGTTTTCTCAAGGGCGCGGTTGATATTATCGTCATGAACAACAAAAAGGCCGCCGAGCGCGAGTTGGCCCCGCTTGGATATAATAAATACAAGTATGCCGAGCTGGTTGTCAATGATAAGCCCGAAATGTATTTTTTGTATTCCCGCATTTCGCAAAAAAAAGAGCTATTCGAACATCTCGATCAGGTGCTCGTTCAGATGAAAAACGAGGGTTTGATTGCCGATATTTATCGGAGTTTTGAAGCGGATGCACCAAAATGAGCATCCGTTCTGCTTGTGGAGATTTTGAATGAATAAATTTTCAAGCTGGGTTAAAGATCACGCGCCTTATATGGTTGTGGGTTTTTTATTGCTCCTATTGGTGGCCATCGTCTTGTGGTCGCGCATCCTGATTGTCGTAAAGCCGGGGGAAGCGGGCGTACTCTACCGCATGTTGACGACGGGCACTGTAACCGATCATGTTTATCCTGAAGGACTGCACGTCCTGATGCCGCTTAACCGAATGTACATATACGACACGCGCGTACAAATTCAGTTTCATGAGTTTGACGTGCTGACCAGCAGCGGGTTGCCCATCAAATTGTCTATAGCGGTGCGTTTTCAGCCGATTTACGAACTGCTTGGCTTGTTGCATCAGCAAGTCGGCCCCGACTATCCCAACAAAATCATCCTGCCGCAGATCGAATCGGTTTTGCGGCGTAACATAGGCAATTACACGCCGGAGGACATTTATACCAACCGGGAGGGGGTGCTGAGTAAAATTATCACGCTGGCTCTGGAGGAGGTTGGGCGTAAATTTATTCATGTAGACGACATTATTATTCGCTCGGTCGAATTGCCTGAAAGTGTCCGTGGTTCGATAGAGGCCAAGCTGGTCAATGAGCAGCAATTCCTTGCCTACAACTACAAGCTGAGGACCGAGGAAGAGGAATCGAAGCGCAAGCGCATTGAGGCGTTGGGCATAGAAGCCTACCAGAAGATTATCACGCCGACACTGAGCGATAAGCTGATTCAATGGCAAGGCATTCAAGCCACATTGGAATTGGCAAAATCCCCTAATTCGAAGGTCGTGGTGATTGGTTCCGGCAAGAACGGGCTACCGATTATCCTGGGCGACAAATGAAGCATTTTTTCTCGCGCCTGATTTTATCGGCAATCGCGTTGGCTCGCGGTTGCGGCTATCGGTGTACCGCGACACGCAAACCGGATGGCGAAGCTTTTCGGTTGATATTCCAAACTGCTTGCGTGGCGTTATGGCTGTTGACTATCGTCGGCGGGCTGACAGGATGCACCCCGCCCAGCGCAGAGGCTAAACGTGCGGCGCGACATGACTTGGCCACAAAGAACTATCAGGAAGGCAATGATATTAGTCTGGCGGTAGTATGGAACACGGCGAACGGCGAATTTTTTTCCGGCGCCCAACTGGCGGCAGAAGAAATCAATGCTGAAGGCGGAGTGGAAGGGCGTCGCATCAGGCTGGATTTTATTGACGAAGCGCCTTTTCTACAGCACAAAAGTGTAGAGCGCTCAAGGGCGGAAGGGCGTTATCGCAACGCCAGGCAAGAAGCCGGCGTGAATATAGCGCGGGCGGCAGCGGCCAATCCGAATGTCACTGCGGTTATCGGTCATACGAATTCTGCGGAAACGACTTTTCCTGCGATGTTGACTTACCAGGATAATGGCATTCTGTTTCTTAGCGGAGGCACGACCGATTCCCGCATTATGTGGTCGGGAAAAAATCTTTTTTTCCAGTTGCGGCCACAGGATGAGGTGCTGGCCAAAAAAATGGCCGTCGAAATGAAGAAACGGAGATGGGACACCATCTATTTAGTCTATGAAGATACGGGGCATAACGAACATCTTGTCGAATTGTTAAAAGCGGAGTGCGCCAATTCGGGGATCAGGTTTGCCGGCTCATTGTCCATCATGCCCGATTTGGAGGATGACTCCGCAGGGGCGTATCGTATTCAAAATTCGATGGCCAATCTGCGCGACGACGATGTCAATGCTATAGTTTTATTGACGCAGCCGGCACAAGGCGCGGAGATTATGCGCCAGAGCCGAACCTTGGGCGTGCTGCAACCGTTTATCGGCACCGATGCGTTGGATTCTCCCGCGTTTGTCAGAAAAGTCGGCGACAGCGGAGTCGATGTGCTAATCACCAGTCTATATCACACCAATAGTTACCTGGTGCGGCGATTTGTCGAGAGTTTTCAAAAACGCTTCCCGGACGCAGTGGTCGATGAGGCCGCGCTAATTGGCTATGACAGCGTTCGTTTATACGCCGAAGGCGTCGCCAGCGCGGACGCCACTGACCCGCATCTGGTCGCCAACGCACTCCATTACAAGCTGCCGATATGGTACGGATTGTTGGGTTCCTATTCATTCAAGGATGCGCACACCCTTAACCTGAAATATTCAATACGCCAGCTTGTGCGCAACAAGAAAGGCAGGCTGGAGTTTATTTCGGTAGATGATTCGTTTTGAAATTTTCAGGGTGTTTTTTGATTTGGGGGGGGGCGCCATGCTGGCAGTATCTACGTTTGTTATATTTTTGAGTTTGATTATTGGTTATTTCGGACGGCATCGGAAAATCGGCTTTTGGGGAATGGCGTTCGGTTCGATGTTGCTCACGCCATTGATCGGTCTAATAATTTTACTGGTGACCGATGACGTAAAGCCGGAGTAGGAAAGCCAGGGTAAATTTGTTCTCAGAAATTCATGATGAAAATCAATGATGGAAAATGTTCATGAATCCCAGGCAAACTTAGCGCGACTCTACTTGACGTTGCTCGACGCTGCTCGACTCATGGCGGCAACCCATAAAGACAAAACCTTTTTCACCGCAGAGGACGCGGAGGACGCAGAGGAAACCCCTCATGCTTTTCCTCTGCGTCCTCCGCGTCCTCCGCGGTGAATCGGTTTTTTCCGTGCCGAGAACAAATTTACCCTGGGAAAGCCGCTGACTATGGATGTTTGGCAAATCGATCTCGAACATGCGGGCGAGTTGGATGTGTTTCTGGAAGTGCTGGACGAGCAGGAAAAAGACCGTGCCGACAGGTTCCGCTTCGAGAATCATGCCCGGCGTTTCATCGTTGCTCATGCGGCCACCCGCTTCATCCTGTCGTCGTATTGCGGGATACGCGCAGCAGACTTGGTTTTTGAGTTCAACGCCTATGGAAAACCCTTCCTGGCAAATGACGGCGGTCCGCTTTTCAGCCTGTCCCACTCGGACGGGACGGCATTGTGCGGCGTGGTCGCCACAGGCGAGATCGGCGTGGATATTGAAAAGTGTCGCGATATAGCGGACTTGGAGATGTCCCGGCGTTTTTTCTCCGGGATCGAATGCACGTTATTAGACGGCTTGGAGGAAAAACAAAAAACCGCTGGTTTTTTTGCCTGCTGGACCAGAAAAGAAGCTTACATCAAGGCGAAGGGGCTTGGGCTATCCCTGCCGCTGAATGAATTTTCGGTCGAGCCGGCGCCACATCGACCCGCAGCCCTCATTGCCAGCGACTATGCGCCGGACGACGTAGGACGCTTCCGCCTGTGGGACGTACCGGCGCCCGCAGGATATAAAGCGGCCTTAGCTTATTGCGGCGCCGAGGAAGCGCCGCCGGTTTGGCGCTCATGGGCTTTGGGAAAATGCAATAGGCTGGGGTGAGGAACGAACCTCAGCCTACTTTCCATTCGCGCCTTCGCGTGAGTCAGAATACCGCAGTAGCGAGGGAGCGGCAATGCCGGATACGCCGCGCAAAGTATATTTACAGCGTTTTCAATGAGTCTGGTCAGCTAAATTGATGGACTGATAATCATGTTCGGTGATGGCAAATATTCAAAACAAGCCCAGTCTGCATGGTTGTAAGCGCGAAAGTGCCGCACTTACAACCACGCACCATCGT
>JBAYVP010000256.1:0-7718 GCA_041674485.1 Sulfuricellaceae bacterium | reverse complement strand
GTTGCCGCCGGGCAGCGGTACTTGAGGGTGTCGCGGTCAGCTTCGAAACCTTGGAAGACCATATCGCGTTGAGTGCCGGTTTTTGGGCAACGGCAGTGAACACTCCCTTTTTCGGTGTAAAGGGCAGAAGCCACGCCCGCCAGACGGTGGATAAATACGCAAATCATAGCCGCGCAAAGTATAAGCAGGACTAGCCGCACCCCAAAAATATTCACCATTCACAACAAAGACGCGTCATGCACGGAGAAATAACGAAACATCTGCATCTCTGCGGTAAAAGCATTTCAGCCTTGTCTATTTCCCATACATCAAGTGCGGCAACCACAGCGAAATTTCCGGCACGTAAGTCACCAGCCCCAGGTAGATCAACATCACGAACACCCACGGCAGCGTGGCGATGGACACTTCGGTCAGCCCCATCCTGGCGAGGTGGCTGGCAACGAACAGATTTAGCCCGACCGGCGGGTGGATCATACCGATTTCCATGTTGACCACCATGATTATACCGAGATGGATGGGGTCTATGCCCAGCGCTTTGGCGATGGGCAGGAACAGCGGCGCGAGAATCAGCACAATGGAACTCGGCTCCATGAACTGGCCGGCGGCCAGCAGCGCGAGATTGACCACCAGCAGGAACATCCACGGCGAGAGATGCTGATCGTACACCCAGGCGGAAAGCGCCTGCGGGATCTGCTCGGAAGTCAGCAGGAACGAAAACAGGATGGCATTGGTGATGATGTACAGCAGCATTGCGCTGGTGTTCGCGCCGTTTAACAGCACCTTGGGCACATCCTTCCACTTGAGGTCGCGGTAGATGAACATCGCCGCGATGAAAGCGTATACCGCCGCCACCGCGGCGGCTTCGGTGGGCGTGAAGATGCCGCCGTAGATGCCGCCCATGACGATGACCACCAGGAACAATCCCCAGCCGGCATCCTTGAAGGACACCCAGAGTTCGCGCGCGCTCGGCTTAGGCATGGTCGGGTAGTCATGGCGTTTGGCCTGGATGTACACCAGGCTCATCAGGATCACGGCCAGCAATAGGCCCGGTACGATGCCGGCGATGAACAACCTGCCGGCGGATTCCGAGGTAGAGACCGCGTAGATAATCATCACGATGGACGGCGGAATCAGGATGCCCAGCGAACCGGCGGTAGTGATCACGCCCACGCCGAAACGTTTCGGATAGCCCGCCTTGACCATCGCCGGCAGCATCACCGAGCCGATGGCCATCACCGTTGCCGGGCTGGAACCGGAAATCGTCGCGAAAAAGGCGCACGCCAGCACTGCCGCCATCGCCATGCCACCCGGCAGCCAGCCGACCAGGTTATTGGCGAAGCGGATGATGCGCGCGGCAATCTTGCCGTCGGTAAGGAACTGGCCGGACAGCACGAAGAACGGCACAGCCATGATCGCGAAGCTCTCCAGGCCGGTAAACAGGCGCTGCGAGATGATGTTCACGGTATCAGTGGAAAACGACGAAAAGCCGAGCAGAAACACCAGCACCGTCATGCCCAGCGCGATGGAAATCGGCGTGCTGGTCATCAGGAACAGCAGCAGGATGGCGACGATCAGCAGAAAGGTCATGGCAGCGTCGCGCCCTGTTCATGTACCATATCGACTTCGCGGTCTTCTTCCTCGCCGTAGGCGTGGGTGGGCAGGCAGCCGGTTTTGACGAAGCGCGCCAACACTTGCAGGAAGCGGTAGCACATCAGGCCGGAGCCGAAAGGAATCGCAAGATAGACGATCCACATCGGCATTTCCAGGTCGGGCGACTCCTGGCCGGTGCCATGGATGAATATCACCCAGCGCGCGCCGAAAAAGGCGATCACCCCGGTAAACGCGACCCCCAGCAGCAATGCCGCAGTAACCAAGCGCCGCCGGTTGGCGGGACTGGCCCAGTTGACCACGAAATCCACGCCGATATGGATGCCGGTGCGCACACCGTAAGCCGCGCCGAACTTGGCCATCCAGATGAACATGTAGATGGTGAGTTCCTGCGCCCAACTGATGCCGCTGCCGGTAGTGTAGCGCAGCACCACGGCGGTGAACGTGACCAGCGTCGCACCCGCGATCAGGAAGCTAATCAGCCATTCTTCCAGATGATTGAGGAAATGGTTAATCTGTACTAATCCAGACTTCATTCGACACACACCGTCAGATTACGAATTTCCGCTTTCGACCCGAAGCTGCCTGCCATGGCCAGCTCTTGGAGAGTCCGTTCAGTGGCAGATACCAGTCGTTAACGTTACAGCTCAGCGACGAGTTTACGAATACGTGTCCGCCGGAGCTGCTTGTTGGACTTCGTCGCCTTCTCTTTCTGTATGGAATTTATTCGCCAAATCAGCATAGCGGGCATGTGAAAGGCGAGCGTCAAGTTGTGGCGCCGCTTCTGTCTTCAGCCACTTGCTTAATGTCCGCAGATTAAACGAATCCAACGCTAATGCCGCCTGTTCCGTAAGACTGTGAACCTTACCTAGCGGGTCATTTTGCTGGCTAGCGTAGCCAGCAATATCGTCAATAAAAGTAAGCCGCAGCATCACAAGCGACCACGATGTCAAGTCTGACTGACGTGAAAGTTGGGTTGCACCAACGCTCCTCAAATCTTCAACCTTGATTTCCGGTATTTCTGCTAAGCGACGCCTGCTCCACCAATATAGATGCAAACCGCTAGTCCATTTTCCATTCCGCGACACACAGTTTGCGATATACCCTCGACCGAGGCTTAGCATTGCCAGCTCGGCTCGTGCGCCTGGCATCGCTCTTAATTGAGCTAACGACTCAATGGTTGATCCGATCTCTCCATAATCTACAACAACTTCAGCTACAGTATCTGTTCTTAGATGATTTTTGTCCTTTTCATTGTTCGATATATCTGCTTCATAGCAAACACCATCAAGTAAACGGACTACACAGTCGGAATTGTAATGCTTTTTATGTATTTCTGAAACTTCTTTTGCACGAGAAACGGAAAGGTCTTTGCGAAGATGCAGACCACATGAGGTTCCATCAGCCACATTCAAAATTTTCTTGTGCCTTGAACAATACCCAACGGCAATGCCCAGCGCACCATATTGGAGGCCGTTGAACCAACAATTCTGACAAGAATGGAGTTTCATGATTTTGAGAATATTTTCTTTGTTGTAGAGATGGGGTCTTTAGTTTCTCGAAAATCGAGCAAGTGTTCACCCCATTGTTCCACGTATCGTCTGGCCTGCATAACCTCAAATGGGTTTGGCCATTTCGCCATTCCTTTTCCATTTCCTTTCATCAGCGACAATAGCTCGCTTTGGCTGATATAGCCGACTGACTCTGCTTTCACAGTTTTTACTAAGGTTTGCCAGACAGCACCATTCGAAAACTTCTCGGCAAGATCATATTCCTCTGAAACCGAGAGATACGGCGTTTCTCGACCAGGACCCTCGAAGTACATGACGTGACGGACAATAGAACCGTCTGCTTTCGGATTCGGGACATTGACAGCATCTTTTGCGTCCCCCCTGAACAGGGGATCCTTGGACACCTTCCACTTCTTCTTAGATATCATTTGTTCGCCTCGGTGCAATTTAGTAACTTATCGGCCAAGTCTTTACATTGTTTGCGAAGAATGTGTCGTAGATCAAGCAGTGGTGCGATTCTCCGGCTGAAATGCTTTCACCGCAGAGGCGCGGAGAAATACAACAAAGGGTGAAACCATACCAATTACCCTACAAAATCTCTGCGCCTGAAGCGTCTCCACGGTAAATATTTTTGGTTCCGGCTAGTCCGGCTTAGGTCCAAACAGTCAATATACGAACGCTGGCGTCCACATAACAATTAATATTTATGGCACCGGTTATGCCGCATAACAGCATGATATACAATGCTTTTCATTTCCCTGCGTCTCTATGCCTTGCGCGGGGGAAATTGTCCGGGTGGAATTGTCCCCAGCGAGATGCAATGCAATGAGCATCTCTTACCCTGGGACTAACGGTCACCCGACGGCAGGCGATGACTGTCCGAAAATGGCACATTTCAGCCCTTCACGTTTATAGTCAACCTGACACTCCGTGTACGAGCAAGTCGCAACGACTACAATTAATCATTCTAAAAACTTTTTTCAAACCGTCAAGCGGGTAGGGGACGCGTTTTTTGTGTCCACCCTACTTGGATTTTTCAACCTGAGCGGCAGTGTTGTAGATACCCTGGATTATGTCCTTGCCGATCTTGTCTTCGAACTCTTTATGCACCGGCAACAGCGCCTTGTGCCATTCCATGCGGTCTTTCAGGGGCAGCACGTAGACCTCGGTGGTTTTCGCCGCTTTCACCTTGTCCAACGCTTCCTTGTTCTCCTTTTCGGCGATGTCGCGCTCAAACGCAGTCGCTTCCTTCATTGCCTGCTCCAGTGCCGTGCGGATGTCGGCAGGCAAGCCTTCCCAATACTTCTTGTTGACGATGACCGCGTAGCCCA
Organism: Sulfuricellaceae bacterium; assembly: GCA_041674485.1. Classification (GTDB taxonomy): domain Bacteria; phylum Pseudomonadota; class Gammaproteobacteria; order Burkholderiales; family Sulfuricellaceae; genus JAGXQV01. Next base: position 3,268 of record JBAYVP010000256.1, on the reverse strand, counting down.
GATAACCGTGGTCGGAAATCGTCAGATGCTTTTGCACTTCGTGCATTTTCTGGGTATACAGGTTGGAAACCGGATTTTCCGTGCCGTCCACCACGCCCTGCTGCAATCCGGTGTATACCTCGGAAAAGGCCATCACCTGCGGGTTCGCGCCCAATGCCTTCATTTGCGCGTCCAGCACCTTGGACTGCTGGATGCGCATTTTCAAGCCCTTGAAATCCGCCACCGTGCGCATCGGTTTGTTCGAACTCATCTGCTTGAAACCGTTGTCCCAGTACGTCAACCCCAGAACGCCCTTAGGCTCCAGTTTGGCGAACAGTTTTTTACCGACCTCGCCATCCATGGTGCGGTGCAGGGTTTCCTTGTTGGGGAAAATATACGGCAGATCGAACACCTCGAACTCACGCGCCCCCATAGGCCCGAACTTGGACAGCGACGGCGCCAGCATCTGCACCGCGCCGATCTGTAGCGCTTCGATCTCCTCGCGATCCTTGTACAACTGACTGTTGGGGTAAACTTCGACCTTGACCCGGCCCTTGGTTTTTTCCTCCGCCAATTGCTTGAATTTATCCGCAGCCCGGCCTTTCGGCGTGTCCGGCGCCACCACATGGCTGAATTTAATCACGATCTCGCCCGCAGCTTGCGCCATGCCGCTGACTGCAAATGCAACGACCAACATCACCCCTTTGATGAATTTCATTTCATTCTCCCTGGTAAGGCATATTAAAGTTTACCAGCATTCCATCCTCATCCGGCTTGGCTCGATAAGCGCAAGCTATACCCACCTCGGGGACGAACACCAGATCATCACCGCAATACAGCAGCGGCAAGCGTTCCCGCTGCCACGGTGGAACGGCGGTTTCCTGCAACAGATTTTTCAGGCTGCGTGTAGGACGTCCGCATGCCGGGCGCATCCGCTCGCCGCCGCGCCGGTAGCGCACCGTCACTGGTGCTGCGGCGAGTTGCGTCAGGCTGATGCCCGCACCCTGCCGCCGCTCGAAGTTCAAACGCCCGAAGGGCAGCGCCAATTCCCTTTCGAAATGCCATGGCAACGACAGGTCCGCTATCCTATCATCAAGCTGGTGCAAGGCATAAACAATATCCCGGTAACGACGCAGTTCGAAGTCGCCCTGGCGAATATGAACGCGTGCATCCGACCGCGCATCCATCAACTGACTCAACATATTGTCGAGACGCACCGCAGAGGGCATAGGCATACGCTGCCCGTCGAGATAATAGCGCAGCAGGTTACGGGCGCGGGCGGGCGACAGGCGTCGCAACGCGGCCACATCCAGCCGATTTTCATGGATTGCGCCGTCGGCGTCCAGCGCGGCCAGATCGTCGAGCAAGCCCGCCGCTTCGGCAAAGTGCCGGGCGCTACGCGCAAAGGTTTCCCGGTAAGCGGGAAAGCGCTGCTCCAATACAGGCAGCAGGTCGCGACGCAAAAAGTTGCGGTCGAAAGCCACATCCCGGTTGCTCTCGTCCTCTACCCACGACAGCCCGTGCTTCCCTGCATAAGCAACTATCACACCGCGCGGAACATCCAGCATGGGACGGATGAGCAGCGCCCCCGTTTCATAGGGCGGCGAAGACTGATGGTGAAGAGTCGCTTTCTGTCCTCTGCCCTCTGTCCTCTGTCCTCTGACGTCCGGCATCGCGCTCAAGCCCTTCATTCCAGCGCCGCGCAGGAGTTGCAACAGCAAGGTTTCGGCCTGATCGTCAAGATGCTGCGCCAGCGCGATGAAATCCGTATCGTGGCAGGCGAAGACCCGGTAGCGCGCCGCGCGCGCCAACGCTTCCAGGCTTGCGCCGCAGTTTCGCTCCAGCGCCACGGTTTCCTCGATAAATGGCACGCCGAGGCGCATGCACGCCTCGGCGCAAAAACGCCCCCAGGCGGGGGCGTTCGGGCTGATCTGATGATTGACGTAAAGTGCGGATAGTTGAAATTTCAGCGTGGCGCGCAATTGCGCGAGAATATCCAGCAGCACCATCGAGTCCACCCCGCCGCTCAAGGCCAGCGTAAGACGCCGACCGGCGGCTGCCCACTGCGTCAGCTTGAGGGCGATGCATTCCTGAAGGTCATCAGGCAGCAACTTCTTTGAATTTGCCATAAGCCATCAGCCGTTCGAAACGCAGCTTCAACAGATCGTCCAGAGATTTGCTTTGCAACTGGCTCAGATTTTCCTGCAACACTTTCTTGAGCGACTGCATCACCGCGTCGGGGTCACGGTGCGCCCCGCCGAGCGGCTCGGTGATGATCTTGTCCACCAAGCCCAGCGTCTTCAGGCGGTTGGCGGTAATACCCAGGGTTTCCGCCGCTTCCGGCGCCTTGGCCGCACTTTTCCACAAAATGGAAGCGCAACCTTCGGGCGAAATCACCGAATAACTGGAATACTGCATCATCAGCGTCACATCGCCGACGCCGATGGCAAGCGCGCCGCCGGAGCCACCCTCGCCGATCACCGTGCAAATGATGGGCACGCGCAGTTCGGACATCACGTATAAATTGCGGGCAATCGCCTCGGACTGGCCGCGCTCCTCGGCGCCGATACCGGGGTAAGCGCCGGGCGTATCAATGAAAGTCATGATGGGGACGCCGAATTTTTCGGCCAAGCGCATCAGGCGTAGCGCTTTGCGGTAGCCTTCCGGGCGCGGCATGCCGAAATTGCGGTAGATTTTTTCCTTGGTGTCGCGCCCTTTCTGGTGGCCGATCACCATCACCGCCTGACCATTGAAGCGCGCAAACCCGGCAACTATCGCCGGGTCGTTGGAAAAAGCCCGATCGCCGTGCAATTCATCGAAATCGGTGAAAATGGCCTGTAGATAATCGAGCGTGTAGGGGCGTTGATGATGGCGCGCCACTTGGGAAATCTGCCAGGAAGACAGCTTGGCATAGATATCCTTCGTGAGCACTTGGCTTTTCTTTTGCAGCCGTGCGATTTCCTCGGAAATATCCAGCGCCGAATCGTCCTGCACATAGCGCAGTTCTTCGATCTTGGCTTCCAGTTCGGCTATCGGTTGTTCGAAATCGAGAAAGGCAGTTTTCATGTCTGGTATGTAACGTCAAAAAAACGGTCAACCGAATCTTACCATTTTTCTGAAAATTCATAGCACTTCTGCGCTTCACAACGCCAAAAACGCGCTATTATTAACGCGCAAAAGCAAAACCCCTCGCCGATTACTCGGGAGGGGTTTTCTTATAAGGAGCCTGGCGGTGACCTACTTTCACATGCGTAATGCACACTATCATCGGCGCGGAGTCGTTTCACTG
>JBAYVP010000255.1:0-7769 GCA_041674485.1 Sulfuricellaceae bacterium | reverse complement strand
TTATCCATCGTCTCGCGGGCGCGGCTTCCGCGTTGCAAATTGCTTGTGTGGTAATGCCACACGGCGCAATTTGCGCAGCAATCGCATCCCGCGAGACGCGGCTAAATCCGCAAATTGTGGCCGCGCAAAGTATATCCCATGAAAAAAAGGAAATATATATGAACAAACTATTGTCCGCCCTGATCGCCGCCGCCTTCGCCACCGTCACTTTCTCCGCCGTGGCCGCTATTGCGCCGTCTGCCGCACCTGCCGTAGAAGCTGCATCTGTCGGCACCGATAGCGCCAAGCCTGCAAAAAAGGCGATGAAAGTTAAAAAACACTTGAAAACAGCCAAGAAATCCAAAAGGATCAAGCATTCAGGGAAAGCTTAAGGCTCTGACTGTATACAACAGCACAGCACCAACACGAAACGACAAGCAGAAAACAAAAAAGCCGGGAAACCCGGCTTTTTTTATGATGCCCGAAACACGTCGGACTAATCGACCACTACGGCATCGCCCTCGCCACCTTCAGGACGATCAAGCAGCTCGACTATCGCCATCGGTGCGTTGTCGCCGACACGGAAGCCGCATTTCAGTATGCGCAAATAACCGCCGTTGCGTGTGGAAAAACGCGGACCCAGCTCGTCGAACAGTTTGACCACGATGTCGCGGTCGCGCAGCCGATTGAACGCCAAACGGCGATTAGCCAAAGTGGCTGTCTTGCCCAGCGTAATCATGGGTTCGGCGACACGGCGCAATTCCTTGGCTTTTGGCAACGTGGTCCTGATGACCTCGTGGCGTAGCAGCGAATTCGTCATATTGCGCAACATCGCCAAGCGATGGCTGCTGGTGCGGTTAAGCTTGCGATTGGATAAACGGTGACGCATACCTCAGTCCCTTCAGTATCAACTTGTTCTTCAAATTGCCGGACGCTCGGCGCCCAACTCGGCAGGCGGCCAATTTTCCAGCTTCATTCCCAGCGTCAAGCCCTTGGAGGCAAGAATATCCTTGATCTCGTTGAGGGACTTCCTACCCAGATTGGGGGTCTTCAACAGCTCGTTCTCGGTGCGCTGTATCAGATCGCCGATGTAATAGATATTTTCCGCTTTAAGGCAATTGGCCGAACGCACGGTCAATTCCAGATCATCGACGGGGCGCAACAGCAGCGGATCGACTTGCGGCGATTTCGGCGCCTTAACTTCGGTCGGCGTGCCCTTCAGATCGGCGAAAACGGACAACTGGTCTACCAATATGCGCGCCGCAGAACGTATCGCTTCTTCCGGGTCTATCACGCCATTGGTTTCTATCTCGACGATCAGCTTGTCCAGGTCGGTGCGCTGCTCGACACGCGCACTTTCAACGGCATAGCTGACGCGGCGCACCGGGCTGAAAGAGGCATCGACCAGGATGGAGCCGATGCTGCGCTCGTCTTCGCCGACGCGGCGCACGCTCGCCGGCTGGTAACCCCGGCCTTTTTCGACCTTAAGCTCCATGCTGAGCTTGCCGCCCTTGGTCAAATGCGCGATGACATGGTTGGGATTGATGATTTCCACGTCATGGCCGCCTTCGATGTCGCCGGCGGTCACTACGCCCTCGGTATTCTTGCTCAGGGTTAAAAGCGCTTCTTCGCGATTATGCAACTTGAGGGAGATACCCTTCAAGTTAAGCAGGATGTCTACGACATCTTCCTGAACGCCTTCGATGGTCGAATACTCATGCACTACGCCGTCTATCTTGACCTGCGTTATTGCAAAGCCGGCCATGGACGACAACAGAATACGGCGCAAGGCATTGCCCAGCGTGTGGCCGTAGCCACGCTCAAACGGCTCCATGGAAACACGTGCACGAAGCGGAGATAATGCTTCGACATCCACGACGCGCGGTTTGAGAAGTTCAGTAGCGCTGTTTTGCATTACTAATTCCTCTTCTGGTTGTACTGGTGTCACCGTTTGCCACGGATTACTTCGAATACAATTCGACTACCAAATGTTCATTGATGGTAGTGGGCAATTCGGCGCGTTGCGGCTTGGCTTTGTAAACGCCCTTGAAAGCCTTGGCATCGACCTCGATCCACTCGGGGAAACCACGCTGGACTGCTGCGTCGAGCGCACCCTTGATGCGCAAATGCTGCCTGGCTTTTTCCGCCACTTCAACCACATCGCCGGGTTTGACCTGGTAGGAAGGAATGTTGACGCGCCGACCGTTGACCAGAATGCCGTTATGCCGCACCACTTGGCGCGCTTCGGTGCGGGAAGAACCAAAACCCATGCGGTGCGCTACATTGTCCAGGCGACCTTCCAGCAGTTGCAGCAGGTTTTCGCCGGTCACGCCACGGGCGCGATCCGCTTCCTTGTAATACGAACGGAATTGCGTTTCCAAAATGCCGTAAATGCGGCGGATCTTCTGCTTTTCACGCAACTGCCCGCCGTAGTCGGATTGCCGGGTGTTCAGCTTCTGTCCGTGTTGGCCGGGTGCATAGCTGCGGCGTTCGACCGAACATTTGTCGGTGAAACACTTTTCGCCTTTCAGAAACAGCTTCTCGCCTTCGCGGCGGCACTGGCGGCATTTGGGGTCAAGATTTCTTGCCAAGATTACTCTCCTGCGAATTGATACTACGCGACTGCATTAAATACGACGCTTTTTAGGCGGACGGCAGCCGTTGTGAGGTATCGGCGTCACGTCTGAAATAGAAGTGATTTTGTAGCCGACGGCATTTAACGCGCGTACAGCGGATTCGCGCCCTGGACCCGGCCCTTTGATACGCACTTCAAGGTTCTTGACGCCGCATTCCTGCGCCGCCTTGCCGGCTGCTTCGGCAGCCACCTGGGCGGCAAACGGCGTGCTTTTGCGGGAACCACGGAATCCAGCACCACCGGAGGTTGCCCAAGCCAATGCGTTGCCTTGGCGGTCGGTAATGGTAATGATGGTATTGTTAAAGGATGCATGAACGTGCGCGATACCCTCCGCCACATTCTTTTTGACCTTCTTGCGCACCCGAACATTTGCTTTTGCCATAACCTATAATCCTTATTGGCAGTTTAATTCACTTTGGCTCACGCCGCTCACTGGCTACTTGGTTGCGCGAATTGCCTTACGCGGTCCCTTGCGGGTGCGTGCATTGGTGCGCGTGCGCTGACCGCGAACCGGCAAACCGCGCCGATGACGCAAGCCGCGATACGAACCCAAATCCATCAGACGCTTGATATTCATCGAAATTTCGCGGCGCAGGTCGCCTTCCACGGTAAACTTCGTCACTTCATCGCGCAGCTTTTCCATGTCGCTGTCGCTGACATCCTTCATTTTGGTTGAAGGGATCAAACCTGCCGACGCACAAATCTTACGTGCGCGGTTACGTCCAATGCCATAAATCGCCGTTAACGCGATTTCGGCATGTTGATGATTTGGGATGTTAACCCCTGCAATGCGAGCCATGTATTTACTCCAGGCAGCAAATTGAAAAAGACGCGGATTCTAACAGCATATTGCGCAGTTATCAACCCTGACGTTGCTTGTGACGCGGATCGCTACAGATCACGCGCAACACACCATGGCGTTTAACCATTTTGCAATGACGGCACAGCCGTTTGATCGAGGCACGAACTCTCATTTTGTTTCTCCTGTCTATCTTTTTACTTGGCGCGGAAAGTAATCCGCGCACGGGACAAATCATAAGGGGTCAGTTCTACCGTCACCTTATCACCCGGAAGAATCCGAATATAGTGCATGCGCATCTTGCCGGAAATATGACCCAGCACGACATGCCCGTTTTCCAGCTTGACGCGAAAGGTTGCATTGGGCAGCGTCTCAAGGATCTCCCCTTGCATTTCTATCGTGTCTTCTTTCGCCATTCAAATTCCTAAATTTAACTAAAAACGATGTGGGCTAAAATATATCGGTATTAGCGACCGCCCATCACACCGCCGCCCTTGAAATTGGCTTTCTTGAGCAGGCTTTCATACTGATGCGACATCAAGTAGGACTGAACTTGAGCCATAAAGTCCATAGTCACCACAACGATAATCAGCAACGAGGTTCCACCGAAATAAAACGGCACATTCCATTTGACGATCAAGAACTCCGGCAACAGGCAGACCAAGGTAATGTAAACCGCACCTGTCAGCGTCAAACGCGCCATGATCTTGTCGATATACTTCGCAGTTTGGTCGCCCGGTCGAATACCGGGTAGAAAAGCGCCGCTCTTTTTCAAGTTATCCGCCGTTTCCTTGGGATTGAACACCAAGGCGGTATAAAAGAAGCAAAAGAACACAATCGCCGTCGCGTACAGAATCACATATAAGGGCTGGCCGGGCGACAGCGTAGCGCTGATGTCCTTCAACCAGGACATGCCCTCGCCGCTGCCGAACCACCCGCCCAGCGTAGCGGGGAACAAAATGATGCTGGAGGCAAAAATCGGGGGAATAACGCCAGCCATGTTCAATTTCAACGGCAAGTGGGAACTCTGCCCGCCATAAACCTTGTTGCCTACCTGGCGCTTGGCATAATTCACCAATATCTTGCGCTGCCCGCGTTCCACGAACACAACGAAACCGGTTACTGCAATCGCAACGATGAACAGGATAATCACCAGCGGAATCGAGAATGCGCCTGTGCGGGTCAATTCCAGCGTACCGGCGATGGCTTGAGGCAAGCCGGCTGCGATACCGGCAAAAATGATCAGTGAAATGCCGTTGCCTATGCCGCGTTCGGTAATCTGCTCGCCGAGCCACATCAGGAACATCGTGCCGGTGACCAGCGTTATCACCGTCACCAGTCGGAACATCAATCCCGGCTCGATCACCAGCCCCTGCTGCGCTTCCAGCGCAATGGCGATGCCCAGCCCCTGAAACAACGCCAGGAAAACCGTGCCGTAGCGGGTGTATTGGGTGATTTTCTTGCGCCCGCTCTCCCCTTCCTTCTTCAATTGCTCCAGTTGCGGTGAAACCACTGTCAACAGTTGCATGATGATGGAAGAAGAAATGTAGGGCATGATCCCGAGCGCGAATACCGTGAAGCGCGACAGCGCGCCGCCCGAGAACATGTTGAACATTCCCAGTATGCCGCCCTGCTGGGACTTGAACAACGATTCCAATGCCACCGGATCGATGCCCGGCACGGGAATGTGCGCACCAATGCGGTACACCACCAACGCGCCCAAGACAAACAGCAGACGCCTTTTAAGGTCGCCGAATTTTCCAGCGGAACTCAACTTGGGATTTACCGTTGCCAAAATTACTCCTGTGCGGCAAATTTGCCGCCAACAGCCTCAATAGCGGCACGCGCACCTTTGGTCGCCGTTATGCCATCCAATATCATGGCACGGGTAATTTCGCCGGACAGGATCACTTTGGCCGACAAGGTGCCTGCGGCAACGACGCCGGCCTGCTTCAGAACCAGCAAATCGACCGTATCGACCGGCAAATTGTTGAGTTCGGACAGGCGCACTTCGGCCATCTCGCCTTTTACTTTAGCCATGGATACGAAACCGCGCTTGGGCAGGCGACGTTGCAACGGCATTTGCCCGCCTTCGAATCCGACTTTATGATAACCGCCGGCGCGCGAGCTTTGCCCCTTGTGACCGCGTCCCGCCGTTTTTCCGTTACCGCAGCCGATGCCGCGTCCGACGCGCTTGGCGGCGCGCTTGCTGCCGGCAGCAGGTTTGAGCGTATTCAGTTGCATGTTAACAACCCTCACTTTTCACGAGATAACTGACCTGATTGATCATGCCCCTCACCGAGGGAGTGTTCTCAACCACTGCACAACTGCCGATACGGCGCAACCCCAATCCGCGCACGCAAGCCCGATGTGAGGCTATGGTGCCGATCAGACTTTTCACCAAAGTGACTTTGACGGTCGCTGAAGTTATCGCTTCGGATTTCTTTGTTTTAGCCATTTCTTACCCCAGAATTTCTTCGACGCTCTTGCCGCGTTTGGCGGCAATCTCAGCCGGTGAATTCAACGCGCGCAAACCGTTCAACGTTGCCCGCACGATGTTGTAAGGGTTGGTCGAACCGATACATTTTGCCAGCACGTCATGCACACCCAGCACTTCGAATATCGCCCGCATAGGTCCGCCGGCAATAATCCCCGTGCCTTCCGAGGCAGGCTGCATATAAACCTTGGCAGCGCCGTGCTGACCTATCACCGCGTGATGCAAAGTGCCCTTTTTCAGGTTGACCTTGACCAGATTCTGACGCGCCTGCTCCATGGCTTTTTGCACGGCAACCGGCACTTCACGCGCTTTGCCCTTACCCATGCCCACGCTGCCGTTGCCATCGCCGACCACGGTTAATGCAGCAAAGGCCATAATACGTCCGCCCTTCACCACTTTGGTGACACGGTTCACGCCGATCATCTTTTCACGCAGACCGTCGCCGACTTCCTCTTTTTCGAACTTCGCCATCATCAAACCCCGTTAGAATTTCAGGCCATTTTCACGCGCTGCGTCGGCAAGTGCCTTGACGCGGCCATGATACTTCAAGCCGGAACGGTCAAATGCAACCGCCTCGATCCCCAGAACCCTGGCTTTCTCTGCAATACGCTTGCCGATAGCCGAAGCCGCTGCGATATTGCCGCCGTTTGCCAAATCCTTGCGCACTTCGGTTTCCACCGAAGAAGCACTCGCCAAAACCTTGCCGCCGCTGGCGTCGATAATTTGGGCATAAATGTGGCAACTGGAGCGATTTATGCACAACCGCACCATTTTCAGCTCCGCGATTTTGGCACGGGTTTTGCGTGCTCTGCGCAGACGCGCTGATTTCTTATCCATTATCTAGTCCTTACTTCTTCTTGGTTTCTTTCAGAGTCACCACTTCGTCCGCGTAACGCACGCCCTTGCCTTTGTATGGCTCGGGACTGCGGTAGGCGCGCACTTCTGCGGCAACCTGGCCGACTTGCTGCTTGTCGACGCCCTTGATGATGATCTCCGTCTGTGTCGGCGTTTCAACTTTGATGCCCGCAGGCATCTTATGCACCACCGGGTGCGAAAACCCCAGACTCAAATCAACTGCATCGCCCTTGGCCTGTGCACGGTAACCCACGCCCACCAAGGTCAATTTCTTCTCGAACCCCTGCGACACGCCACGCACCATGTTCGCAAGCAAAGCGCGCATCGTGCCGGACATGGCGCCTGCGTGTTTGCTGTCGTTGGCGGCCTTGCACAACACTTGATCGCCTTCCTTGCTGACGGTCACGTCCGGGCATTGGCGCCAGGTAAGCGTACCCAGCGTTCCCTTGACGGTGATTTCTTCAGCGCCTAACGTCACTTCGACATTGGCGGGCACTATAACCGGATTTTTAGCTATTCTGGACATATCAACCTCACCTTACGCCACTACGCACAGCACTTCGCCACCGACACCGGCGGAGCGGGCGCTACGGTCGGTCATGACACCCTTGGAGGTCGATACTATCGCCACACCCAAGCCGTTCATCACCTTGGGCAACTCATCGCACCCCTTGTAGACGCGCAAGCCTGGACGGCTGACGCGGTCGATTTTCTCGATTACCGGGCGTCCGGCATAGTATTTCAGATGCACGTCCAGCTTGGGCTTGCCCGATTCGTCACGCACTGCGTAACCGTCGATATAACCCTCGTCCTTCAAAACCTTTGCAACCGCAATCTTGAGCGTGGACGACGGCATCGCCACACTTTGCTTTTCGGCAGCCTGACCATTGCGAATACGCGTCAGCATATCGGCGATCGGATCACTCATACTCATAATTCTCTCCCGTTACCAACTGGCCTTGATTACGCCGGGAATTTCACCGCGCATGGCAAATTCGCGAACT
>JBAYVP010000254.1:0-7833 GCA_041674485.1 Sulfuricellaceae bacterium | reverse complement strand
CGGAACCAAAAACATTTACCGCAGAGACGCCGAGGCGCAGAGATTTTGTAGGGTAATGGTATGATTTTACCATCCGTTATATTTCTCCGCGCCTGAAGCGTCTCTGCGGTGAAAAAAATCACCACCCATTCCCCCTCACTCCTCACTCCTCACTCCTAACTCCTTAATAAAAACCTTGGAACGGCGCTGCAAATTGTACAACCCCTGTTTGGCGCGCGGCAGGCTTTCCACGCCGGCTTCGGCGTAGCCGCGCTCGACGAACCAGTGGGCGGTGCGGGTGGTGAGCACGAACAGGCGTTTGTGCCCGTTTTTCAGCGCGCGGTTTTGCATGTATTCGAGCAGTGCTTCGCCGCGCCCGGCGTTGCGGTAATTCGGGCGGATCGCGAAACAGGCCAGCTCCGCCGCGCCCTCGTCGGGAAACGGGTAGAGCGCGGCGCAACCGATGATCGCGCTGTCGTATTCGAGCACCGAGAAGCGCCCGATTTCCATTTCCAGCAATTCGCGCGAGCGTCGCACCAGGATGCCGTCGGCTTCGAGCGGCTCGATCAGCGCCAGGATGCCGCCGACATCGTCGATAGTGGCCTCGCGTAGGGTTTCCAGCACATCTTCGGTAATCATGCTGCCTATGCCTTCGCGCGTGAACAGTTCCTGCAGCAACGCGCCGTCGGCATGGCGGCTGAGCAAATGGACGCGCGCCACGCCGTGACGGCAGGCGCGCACCGCAGCGGGCAGGAAATAGCCCGCATCCTCGGACAATTGCGCAACGTCCGCCGACAGCGCTTCCGCCTCCGCAGTGGTCAGTTCGCGCAGCAATTCGCCCTGCGTATCATGGACGCCGGCGGTTTCCATCAGGAACACCAGTTTGTCTGCGTCGAGCGCGATGGCGGTGGCTGCCGCCACGTCTTCCAGGGTGAGGTTGAAGATTTCGCCGGTGGGCGAGTAGCCGAGCGGCGACAGCAGCACGATCTCGCCCACGTCGAGCCGCCGCCGGATCGCCACGCTATCGATTTTGCGCACTTCGCCGGTATGCATCAAGTCGATGCCGTTGCGCACGCCCATCGGTTTGGCGGTGACGAAATTGCCGCTGGCGACGCGAATGTCCGCGCCCGCCATCGGGGAATTCGCCAGCCCCATGGACAATAGCGCCTCGATTTCCACCCGCACCGTGCCGGCGGCTTCCTTAACGCATTTCAGCGCGTCGTCGTCGGTTACGCGCATCCCGTCGGCATAGCGTATCGTCGCCTTGCGCTCGGTCAGCTCCTCCTCAATTTGCGGGCGCGCGCCATGCACCAGCACCAGCCGCACGCCGAGGCTGTTAAGCAGGTTAAGGTCGTGCGCCAGCGCGATAAACTGCCCCTCGCTCACGATCTCGCCGCCGAAAGCGACGACGAAGGTTTTGTTGCGAAACGCATGGATATAGGGCGCAGCCGAACGAAACCAATTCACGAAATGGGAACTGGGCTGCGCGTGTTGAGCATTAAGCGGCATGATGAAGGTCGATCCGATAGTAAATTGGGTGTGGCAGGGTAAATTTGTTCTCAGATTTACCTTGAATCCATATACGCCGGGCAAGACACCACGAATTCCGCGCCGTCGGCGGTATTGCGCACTTCGATGCGCCCGTTCATGTGGTTCTCGATGATCATCTTCGACATGTAGAGGCCGATGCCCGTGCCTTTTTCTTTGGTGGTGAAATACGGGTCGAACACTTTGGGCAGAATGTCCGCAGGAATTCCGCCGGCATTGTCGGCCACGTACAGGCAGGCGTTTTCCCCCTCCCGCGCAATGCGGATGCGGATATTCCGCTCCGGCATGTCCTTGCCGGTCAGCGCGTCCTTGGCGTTGCCGAGCAGGTTCAACAGCACTTGCCCGTATTCGTTGGGATAGCCCAGCAGCGTGACCTCCCCTTCGCTGTCCGGGGTGGCGATGACAACTGCTATGTCGTTATTCTTAAAGCTATGTGCCAGGATAGACAGCGTATCGGCCAGCACCGCACTGAGGCCAAACACCAGCTTTTCCTTGTTGGGCTTGAAAAAATTGCGGAAGTCGTCGATGGTGGTTGACATTTTTTCGATCAACTGCCGCCCTTTTTTCGTCGTATCCTCGATCTGCTGCGCGTCCAGCTCGTTGAAATCGTGCGCATCCTTAATGTTCGCCAGCAGCAGCCCAAGAGCGTTCAGCGGCTGGCGCCACTGGTGCGCGATGTTGCCTATCATCTCGCCCATCGCCGCCAGACGCGATTGCTGGATCATCAGGTGTTCCTGCTCCAGATTTTTTTTAACTTCCTCCTGGACGCGCTGTTCCAGCGTTTCGTTGAGGGTGCGCAATTGTTCCATGGCGAGCGCCAGGCTGCGCTTTTGCTGGTCGAGCTTGAGAAACACCGCCACCTTGGAAAGCAGGATCAAAGCGTCTATCGGTTTTTCGATGTAATCGACCGCGCCGACTTCATAGCCACTGATCTTGTGCGCGTCGTCCTTGTACGCGGCGGTGACGAAAATAATCGGAATGTGCCGGGTTTTTTCCTCGCTTTGCAGCCATTCGGCGACTTCGTAGCCGTCCATGTCGGGCATATGCACATCCAGCAGCACCAGCGCGAAATCGCTATCCAATGCCAGCGACAAGGCTTCGTTGCCATTCGACGCCGTGACCACATCCGCCGGTGCTTTCGCCAACAGCTTGCGCAGCGCCACCAGATTGGCCGGCACGTCATCGACGATAAGAATTTTCGGGCGTGTTTGTGTCATGCTGCGTTCTCTTTCATTCTAAGCCGAAACCCTATAGTGCTTCACCGCAGAGGCGCGGAGACGCTAAAGAAATCGGGTTGCAACCATGTTCTACCAGTCCAAAAATGCCATGACTCATTTTTTACTCAGCGCCTCTGCGGGTCAACATGCTCAAGTTCTCCGAAAATCATCCTTCGACTATACTTTGGACGAACGGATTTTATTTCATCAGTTTTGCCTACGGTAAGCTTGCCATCTTGCTCCGTTCATCCTTCGACAGGCTCAGGACGAACGGAGCAAGATGGCAAGCTTACCCACTCAATATTACCCGCATTGAGCCTTATGTGATTTCCAGGCTCACCAAAAATTCCGCGATCTCGTCCAGCGCCAGTACAACGTTGACTTTTCCGGTGGCGATGGCGGCTGCGGGCATCTCGCTTGCCGCCGCCGTTTCCGGCTGTTGCGCCATGCACAAGCCGCCTGCGGCGCCGACCGCGATTATCCCATGGCTGCCGTCCCGGTTGGCGCCGGTGAGCACCAGCGCGACCAGGCGGTCGCCGTAGGTGTCGGCAGCCGTCTCGAACAGGACATCCACCGAAGGGCGGGACATGTTGACCTTGGGGTCCACCGACAGAGAAAACGTCTCATCTCCTTCAACCAGCAAGTGGTAGCCGGGTGGCGCGATATAGATCGCACCGGGTGCGATGTTGCCCTTGTCTGTAGCCTCGACCACCGGCATTCGGCATTTTTTTCCCAGTATTTCCGGCAGCAGGCTTTTGTCCTCCTGGGGCATGTGCATAACCACGATCAGCGGCAAGGGAAAATCGGGCGGCAATGACGGGAGTATGCGCCCAAGCGCCTCCAGGCCGCCACTGGAGCAGCCGATGACTATTGCGTCGTAACGCCCCTTCATCCGGGTTGCTTTATCTTGCGCGGGCTTAACGTAATCCTGAGTGAGGCCGGCTTGACGCGATATCCGGGTATCCTGCCAGCAGGATCATGTCGGACTGATGGTTTACGTATCCCTCGAATATGAACTCGTTCCAGTAATGCATGCCCGGACGCGGATAATGCATCTGCTGCCTGCTCAAGCCGTACTTCATCAAGGAATTATAGGCGGCTATGGGGTCTTTTATGTTGGTCTTGGGAAGGTTTCTTTCAAAGAAATCGACCCACTTCTTTTCGGTTGTATAGTGGATGCCGCCGTTTTCCGACATTTCCAGCATGACGTAAGGCGTCGTAAACACGACCCCGTAGCCGTAACCCAATTCCGGGAAAGGCTCAGGCACTACCCTTGTGTACCATATCTGCCCTCTCTCCCCCATGTAGCCGCTGCCCGAGAACGCCATTGTCCTCTTGCCCGTCATAATTTCTCTCAACGCGATAAGTTTGCCTGTCACCCCTTCGTGGACGTAAAAGCCCATACGGGAATCCTGCAAGAGTTGGAAAACAGTGAGCGTATGCGCATCCACCCCCATTACACGGCAAAGTTCAATGGTGATGGTGCCGAATGTTTCCTTCTTGATGCCTGTGGTCAAGTCGAATAAGTCCCAGCACGAGAAATAGGAGTTCGTAATAGGACTCATCGGTGGATAGGACGGTTGATATTCATCCTGAGCATCAGCGAGAGAATTTGCGAGTTTGGACAGATGCGGGAGATCGCTTAACTGCTCGGCAAATACGGACATCCGGTTCTGACCGGAGATATATATGGCATGCACTGGATCATAGTCTGCCATTTGTTTCTTGCTTATGACAGTCTTATCCAGCCTTTCGGCGTTTAGCTGCGCTTCCTTGAATTGCAACAAGTCAACGACTTTCTTCCCTTGGGTTTTCCTGAACCCGGATAGAACTTTTTGTGCGATGGGTCCTTGGCTTGGTTGGTTGTGCGCGATCTTGGTCATACTGGTTTTCCCCTCATGTCAAATAATCCTAGAAACCTCCGTTGAACGGGCTGGAGTGTGCGGTTTTCCGGGTGCAGGGCATACCCGACAGGCTGTCGGGCATAGGCACAAGAGGCGCAACTTTGCTGCATGGTCGTTCCATTGCCTTCTCGATAAGTTGCAACGCCGCCATGCGCCCGGAAAGCTGGTATTATGTCGCAGTTACCATTAAGCCAGAATAACAACCACTTAGAGAGTTGAGGCGCAACAATGTCGTTGGTCAATCATCAGTCCGATGAAAGTTAGTCGATTATTTCCGTTTTGCCGGCATAAGGCTCAAGAGCCTGTTCTGTTATGACTTTCCATTGCGCCACCCTTTCTCCCGCCCACATTTCCAGCGCGTCGGGCAAGTCCATACGATACTCGGCAATACGTGACGGCGTTAGCTTCCGACCATAGGAGAATCGCCATTTTTCCAGTCGTATCACGGCCGCAGCAATGAATAACATGGCATCCGATAGGACTTGGCCTTGTTTTGGGAGCAGAATTAAGCAGTCATCATTTACACCGCAAGGTTCAGTTTGGACAAACGCCTCTCCTATGCTTCCTGTTTGCGCAACAGTGACAAACGGCGGGCAAATAAGGGTTTTAAAAGTGAGCCAACCATATGTGCCATTGTACTGTTCAGTAGGTGAAATAATCAGGCTTTCCCCAGGAGGAATTCCATCTCGGCTGTGCAATTCTTTCTGCCCGTAGAAAATATCAAAATATTCGCCAATCGTGCCGGGAAGCGAAGGTAAAATTGCGGCATTTTTTAGTCGTTTTTTGGAAAGCAAATTACGATAGTCTTGTGGCGCCAAGTCACCTGCCTCTACTAATGCACGCTGCTTGACAATCTCAAACGCATAGCGAGTGTAAAACGAGGCGTGCCGCCGCATTAGCTCATCGACTGCATTTTTTAAAGCACCTTCCTCTACTCCGCCAGATGGAATATGCGCACCAGGGAACCACTCTGTCGCACCGGTTATTAAGGCTTTCCCTGAAAATCCTGGAATAGATTCTTTGTTGATGACTGCATTAACCGCAATGCCCAATTGATTCTTTTTGTCTTGGCGTGGCACTCGAACACCTTTTTTTAGAATCAATCCGTCATGCTGAACACGAACAAAACTCGTTGTCGTCGATCTATTATGCGGGATGCCTTTTTCAATCAAAAGCACACAAGTTGTAGCGCTTGCAAAAGGTTGAAATGTTTCATTTGGCAATTCAATAACGGCTCGTAATGTGTTTTTGCTCAACAGGCCACTTCGCCATGCCCCGAAGTTTTTCTTTACCACCATGCTGGTAGGCAAAATAACAGCCAGCTTTCCTCTATTGTCTAATGCTTCAAGTGCCTTTTCCACAAACAGTTGAGGTGGAACATCGGTTTTCTTGTGCGGAAAAGGGGGGTTCATCAGGGCCACCTTGCACCGTCCTGTTGGAAAGCTGGAGGCATGGAAAACATCTTCATTTACAATCCCTGATTTACCATCCCCTCTCAATATCATATTGGCTACACACAGGGCGGCAGTAAGGGGTTCTGAATCATATCCAATGAGGTTGTGTCGAACCATCTCAACAGCGTCTTCATATTTAGCCTGTTCAATATCGAAGGCTCGCTGGATGACAGCAACCAAAAACCCACCAGTTCCACAAGCGGGATCAATTACCAGATCATTCTTGCTGACTTCGCACAAATCAACCATGAAACGCGTAACTTGGCGTGGCGTAAAATACTGCCCAATCGTGTTTCCGCCGGTATATCGAAAAAACGTCTCGTATAGCTGTCCAAGATAGTCGTGATCAAAAACTGCCGTGACCACATTCAGCTTTTCCAGCGTTGCCAAAACCTCCCATGCCGTGAAAGCAAGTTTTTGGTTGGCTTCAGGTAGCCGCAGAACTTTCCCGAGTTCTGCTTTACCTGCGACGGCAAATGCCTTTTGACATGCGTCATTGATGTCGCCAAGAACGAAATCAGGGTCTTTTCTGATATTCCCCTTGCTGTGCCAGAGCGCGAGCATCATGGCGCCCACATAAGCCGGGCGATACTCATCTTTAATCGCGGCTTCACGTAGTATTCTGTTGATGAGATCGGCTTTGTCCGCCAAAACGGCGGCACTCGGGACTATTGGAAGAAGATCAAGCAGATTGTTTATAGCGATAAGGTTGTCAACATCTGTGGGTGTTGGAATCCAGGAAATTCGATGCCCATTGTAAGCAATGGCTTTCCATTCACCGTTAATTTGTTTGGCAACTTTAACGCCAACAGTAGAATGTTCCTGACCTGCCACTCCAACGGCAATAACCGGATGTCCGTCGGCATGGCACGCCGACGCATACCATATCGCTTCTTCAAGCGCCTTATCAAGATCACCTATCTTTGCTTTTGCTTCGATGATCAACAGTGGTCGCTGTGCTTGCGGGTTGATGAGCAAGAAGTCAGGATAAGCGTCCCCTGCGCCTGTCTTGCTCTTGCCTCGAAACATTCCTGCGAGAACCGGGAAGTTTTTGTATTCGTTTTGCCGAACAAGCGCCCCCTTCGGCGCCTTATCTGTGCGCCACCCTTGAATGCGCAGCAAATCAAGAATTGTGTCTTCGGTGCGAACTTCTGAAAGATGCTTTGCCATGGATTTTGTTTGCTTCAAAATATTATTTGGGTTGCGATATGTTGCCTTGCCTGCTACCGCCGAATTGCCCTTTTACCGCTGACCCACGAGGCTTTGCCGCCTCAAAGTGAATTCGTGACAAAGATGCACGGAAATCCAATTCGTGATCCGCCATGTCAGCCATGAGTGTGGCGATAATCGCCAGGTGAGGCGGTATCTCGCCCTGCGCGGCATAGTTAGTAATGGAATTGGGGTTCTGCTTGATCAACCCGGCAAAGCTCTTCACGGATAAGCCCGCTTTACCCAATTGCCGTCTGAATTCGTCGTAAGTCATAGCGGGCATCATAAATCAAACTACCTCGTTTGCACAGCCATTGCTTTACAACATAAAGCGCCGGATGTGTGACACGCAGCAATTAATTTGCTCCGGCGCTTGCGCCACATAGTGGTATGTGTACAATCCTAAGCCGGACAAGCCGGAACCAAAGAGGTAACGCACGAATTTCGGGCAACAAGAATCCTCGGTCATGCGGGCAAAAACAGACGTTCCACCGATTCACGTCCGCCCAAATATTCCTACAT
>JBAYVP010000253.1:0-7888 GCA_041674485.1 Sulfuricellaceae bacterium | reverse complement strand
TTTCCGGGTGCAGGGCATACCCGACGGCCTTACGGCCTGGGCACAAGAGGCGCAACGACGCGCAATGGTTGTTCCATTGCCTTCTCTTGTAGTTGCAACGCCGCCATGCGCCCGGAAAACCGTACAATCCAGCCCGTAGCGCTCTCACCAAACGGGTGAACGTAAAATAGATGACAAAGTTGTTTAGAACCACCATGTTACACATCTTGGCAAGCGGTCAACGGAGGTTTCTAGGTTCAAGCTACTTGGTCGCCGAATGGATACACGCGATGCCAAACGCCAAATTGCGGTAGCTTACATCGCGAAAGCCCGCGTGTTCGATCAATCTAACCATTTCCCGCTGGTGAGGAAAACGGCGGATGGATTCGACCAGATAGGTGTAAGCTTCAGGCTCGCGCGCGATCCACGCGCCCAGGCGCGGAATCACGGCAAACGAAAACAGATTGTAAAATGGTCGCACCAGCGCCCAGGGGCGGGAAAATTCCAGGCACAGAAAACGCCCGCCCGGTTTCAACACCCGGTGAATTTCCGCCAACGCGCGCTCCAAACTGGTGACGTTGCGAATGCCGAACGCAATGGTCAGGGTATCCACCGAATTGTCGGCGAGCGGCAATGCCTCACCAACACCGGACAGCCACCCGACATGACGCAGCTCGCGCGCCTGCCCGTGCCGCATCATCGCCATGCTCGGGTCGCAGATCATCACGCTACGATCCGGCGCCGCCAACAACGCCGCGACATCGCCGGTGCCGCCCGCCAGATCGACAATCACCTGCCCGGCTTGCGGCTGCGCCTGCCTGGCGAAACTACGCTTCCATAGGCGATGGATGCCGAAACTCATCGCGTCGTTCATCAAGTCATAGCGCGGCGCAACCGCCTGGAATACGCGGCGTATGCGACGCTCGCGCTCGTTTTCCGCGACGGTCTGGAAGCCGAAGCTGCGGGAAATGTCGGTCATGGGATAATGTGATCTGGTTTCTTTGATCCTAAGCTGGCAATAGTCCGGCTTAGGGTTATGGCAAGTCGCCGCGTTTGAACAATTGATAGCCGATCGCTGCGCAGATTGTACCTAGCAATGTCGGATAGACCAGCCCGTAGACCATGAAGCCGGTGGCGCCGAAGTGGTCGAAGATCACGAAAGCCGATGGGCCGAGCACCACCAGTTGCGGGTCGAACAGCATTAGCGCGGCGGTGCGGAACACTTGCAGCGGGTTGGCCAGCGCGATGCCGACTGCGGCTTCGGGGGCGATGTGTCCCTGGATCATCACGCCGAGCAGGATCAGGTCGAGGAACAACAGCATGGTCAGCCAGATTATGAATGCCGCGCCCTGCGCGACATCGGTGGAGCGCGCCATGCTCGACACCAACATGCCGATGCCGAGGAAGCACCAGGCCATGGCCGCCAACAGGCCGGTGTAGTACAGGAATATACCCCATGGCACGTCAATCTGCATCACCAGCGCCCATAATGCGGCGCCGAGCATCGCGGCGAACACCGGGGTGAACACCACCAGATAGCGCCCGACGATCTTGCCCCAGAACCACGCCGAGAGGGATACCGGCAACGACAGCAAGTATTCGAACACCCCCGCCTCGCGGTCGCCCGCCACCGAGCGCACCGTGGTGATCAGCACGAAAATCGGCAGAATCGCCATGCTAAGCTGGATATAAGTGACCAGCAGGCGGGAAAGCCCGATGAAGCCCAGCACGCGCGATTCGGTGAGGCCGAAGGCGAACAGCAACGCGACGATGCCGCCGAATACCAGGCTGTAAATCATGAACCAGCGCGAACGCAGGGATTCGACGATGTCCAGTTTGGCGGTTAGCCAGAGATGTGTCATGGTGCTTATCCCGTATTTAAGCCGGAAAAATCTTACCGCTGAGACGCGGAGGCGCAGAGGGAAAAACCGTAATGATTTCTCTGCGCCTCCGCGTCTCTGCGGTTCAATTACTCTTGTTTATGACTTTGCCTCGCGAGAACGCGCTTCTTGAGTTCCTCGAAATCGATGCTTCCCGGCTCATCTGTCACGGCGGCGTAGCCATAGGCCATCGGCGAGGTTTTGCCGCCGATGTAGCGCGCGCGACGGGCGTCCAGCCATTTTCCGGTGCGGTAATCCATCACCCAAATCCCGGTGGTTGCATCGTTAGCCCACGGCTGTTTTTTCAGCCATTCCACGGCGCAGCCGATGTCGTCGAACTTGAACGCCTGATGCTTAACGCCGCCGCGCACCTGAGCGGCGAAGCGCCGGTCGCTGAGCGCCATGCCGCAATGCGTGCAGCCGTCTCTATCCCATTTGATTTCGACCGGGCCGCTTTTCGGTTCGCCCGAACAGGCGGACAGGAACAAGCTGAGCAGCACCAGCCATGCCGGCCAACGCAAGGTCATGGCTGGCCTGCGTCGGCGGGGATTTCGTTCAGGGAAATGTGCGTCAACACTCCGACGTAACGCGACAACATGCCGAGGAAGCGCAGGCGGTCGGCGCTGTCCACCTTGCCCTCCCATTCCGCGCCGTTGCCCATGTCGGAGAATTTCCAGCTTGCCAGGGTCTTGGCTATCGCCGGCTCCGGGCGGCGCAACATCAGGCGGCAGGCCAGCAGGCCGGACAGCGTGGCGTCGTCTGCGACGCGGTCGTCCAGCACCACTTTGCCGCGATCCAGCTCCAGCACGCGGTTGACCAGCGATGCGACTTCGTCGAGGCGGTGGCTGGAAATCAGCATGGTGGTGTTTTCCAGACGCTCGGCCAACAACTGGAAGAAGATGTGGCGCGCTTCCGGGTCGAGGTTGGCGGCCGGTTCGTCCATTACCAGTATTTTGCTGTCGCGCCCCAGCGCGATGGCGATCAGGAGTTTCTGCTTCATGCCGCCGGACAGTTTGTTGAACGGCAGACGTTCCACCGTTGCCGCATCCAGGCCGAGGCGCGCGGCGATGTCCACCATGCGGCGGCGTTCGCTGTTGCACACTGAGGATGCAAAATCGATCAACTGCCCGACCGGCATTTTCAGCGGCGGCGGCAGTTGCGGCACGAAGCCGATTGTGGCAAGCACTTGCGTTCGGTTCCGGCGCGGCGCCAGTCCCTGCACGGTCACGCTGCCGTCGTGGATATATTCGCCCAGCAGGCAGCGAATCAGCGTGGTCTTGCCGGCGCCGTTGGAGCCAACCAGCGCGATGCGCTCGCCGGGCTGGATTTCCAGATCGGTGCTGTCGAGCACGCGGTTTTTCTTGAATACTTTGGAGACGTTTGCGAATTTTATCATTTGGCGTCACATCAGCTTGCTCAAGCCCTGCACATCGAACTTCAACGCGCCGCTCGGGCATACGTCCACGCACGCGCCACAGCGTGTGCAATCGGCGCCGGTGTCCAGGATCACGTCGGAGGCGCGCCCTTTTTTGACGATTTCCAGCACATGCGGCACCTCGCACACCTTGCGGCAGTCGCCTTCGTGGAAACACCGGTTGAGGTCGTATTTGACGCGCACCGGGGAAAACACGCCGACGAAACCGTAGGTCAGCCCAATAGGACAAACATAGCGGCACCAGCCGCGGCGCGAGTAGAATATCTCGAAAGCCAGCAGCAGCGCCACCCACGCAAGCGCCAGCCCCGGCCCGTAGATCAGCGCGCGCGACAGGATGCCGGTCGGCGAAATGGTTTCGAACACGGTGTAGCCGGTAAACCAGGCCAGCGCCGCAAAAAGGAACCACAGCAACGTTCTCACGCCGCGATGGAAAGTGTGGTCGGTGACGAGTTTCTTGTCCACCAGGTGCATATGCAGCTTTTCGGCGAACTCGGCGACGAAATGGTAGGGGCAGATCCACGAGCAGAAAGTGCGTCCGCCGAAAACGAACCACAGCACCACTACCGTTCCGGTGCCGATGACCAGATTGATGATGATGTGCTTGTGCGCCAGCATGACTTGCAACGCCGAGTTGAAGTCTATCAGGTGAAAGCCGAGCAGGCGCGAAGCGGTCAGCGCGCCTTCCAGTATCTGGATGTCGAGCCAAAACGACAGCGTGAACAGCAGGTTGACGACGATCAGGAACGCCCAGCGCCGGTTGCGCCATGGTTGACCTTGGTTTCTATGAGCGCGCGCATGTTCCTTGTGCGCCACCCAGTCGATTTTTTCCACGCGCTTGAGTTCGTGGATTTGCTGCGCGGCTGCGGAGATTTTTTCCGGCTTTTGCGGTTCGCGTCCCAGCATCACCATCAGGGATTCGGTGTATTTGCTCATGACGGCACGTTCTCCCAGGTCTTGCGCGCCTCGATCACAATGGCTGCCGGCTCCGGCGGGCACACCATTTCGCATACGCCGCAGCCGACGCAAGGCTCATGCACGGTCGGTGTCATGCGCTTGACGCCGTCCTTACCGACTTCCTCCTGGAGGGAAATCGCCCCCTTGATCGGGCAGGTGCGCACGCACAGGTCGCACAACGGCACATCGAAGGGGTGATCCTTGAGCGGAATAGGCTTCCAACGATCCACTTCGGTGAAACGCATCCTGCCTTTGAAATCGTTGCCGCGCGCCGCTCCCTTGAACCCTTTGCCCTGCCGCGCAAGGCACGCATCGGGACGCACCAGCACAGCCAAACCGGTGCGTTCCTTCAAATTCAAGGTCGGTTCGGCGTCCTTTTCCTTCGCCAGCAAGATCGGCGGACTGATTACCGCAGCACCCTTGCGCACCGGCAGGAACAGCGGTTTGATATACGACAGCGCACCGGTCGGGCACGCCAGGATGCATTGCACCGCATCGCAGGAAAAATCGCACGCCTGCTTGCGCGAATCGATATACGGCACGCCAATGCCGAAGCCGTGGCCGATGTCGCCAAGCTCAATCGCCTGCACCGGGCATACCTGCACGCATTGCCCGCACTTGATGCAGGACGACAGGAAATCGTGTTCGTCCAACGCGCCGGGCGGACGCAAGAGCGGCGCCCAGCCGCGCGCCATGGGCGTGAAACCCAGTAACGGTATGCCCAACGCGGCTGCCGCCAGTATGGCGCTACGCAGAAAGCGGCGGCGCTCTTCCAGCCGTTTCTTGGTTGAAGCGGGATGTATCGGCTGCAGCGGTGGTTTATTCTCGCTGTTCATCCTAGAAACCTCCGTTGAACGGGCTGGAGTGTGCGGTTTTCCGGGTGCATGGCAAGGCGCAACGACGCGCAATGGTCGTTCCATTGCAAGGAGTTGCAACGCCGCCATGCGCCTGGAAAACCGTACAATCCAGCCCGTAGCGTTCTCACCAAACGGGTGAACGCAAAATATATGACAAAGTTGTTTAGAACTACCATGTTACGCATCTTAGCAAGCGGTCAACGGAGGTTTCTAGGTTCATTTTCGATCCCTTTTCGGTCGGTTAAAGAGCGGTTTCTCGTCACGCAACAGCAATTCCGGGCTGGAAAAGGGCGCCAGGCGTTCGAGAAAATCCAGGGTTTCCATCATCGGCGCATTTTTGAAGAAGCGCGCCGCCGGGATTTCCATCCAGATGCGGTCGGCGTAGGCGTATAGCTCATAGGGGCGGTCGCCGATGCCGTCATTGTTGCGGTCGAACCCCTGATAATCGTCCCAATAATTGCCGCGCCAGACATTGTTGCGCGCGCTGCCGCCCGCAGCCACCGCCAGATTGGTGATGTTGCCCTCGAAGAGGTTGCCCGTCACCTCATAGCCTTCGAGGCCGCTGTTGAAACTGACGGCGATGCCGTTGTAGGCCATGCGGTTGTTCTTCAAAATAATCTTGCTGTCGGGCTGGAACGGCGACAGGTCGGCGGAAATCCCCAGTGCATTGTAGATAATTTCGTTGCCCTCAATCAGCGCCCCGCTCGCCTCCTTGAAGCCTATCCCCATACCGGTGGGGCCGTTGGAATGGGAAATAACGTTGTTGCTAAGAATGGTATTTTCGGTGTACATCAGATACACGCCGACGGCGTTGTCGTAAAAGCGGTTGCCCTTGACCACATTGTCATTGGCGAACATGAAATGGAGCGAATAACGGCTGCGCGCGCCATGATTGTTGAGAAACAAGTTGCCGTTGGAATACCACGCCACCATGTCGCGCGAATCGACCACAGTGTTCGCCTCGATCCGGTTATTCTTGCTGTACCACAAACGCAGGCCGTCGCCGCGCACGCCGAGTTCCGCCACTTTGGAGCTGATATGGTTGCGACGCACGATGTTGTTGTTCGATTGCTTGAGGTCGATGCCGAACAGGCAGTTGTCGATCTTCAGGCCTTCGATCAGGTTGTTGTGTCCGCGCACGTTAAGGCAGGCATCGTCGCCATCGTGCGAAGCGCCGGAACCGGTCAGGTGCAGGCCGCGCAGCGTCGAACTATTGGCTTGCAATACGAACACCGTGCCCTTGTCGCCGCCGTCTATAGTCACTTTTCCGCCACCATCTATGGAGATGGGCTTGTCCACCAGCACCGGACCGGCGTAGACGCCGGCCTTGGGCTTCAATTCCCCGCCGGCGGGCGTGGCATCCACCAGCGCCTGGAAAGGGGGCAATTTGTGTATGCGCGGAGCGCGCTCCAAAAGCGGCGTCAAGCGTATGGCTGTACCGACGACGCGCGGCGCCATGCTCGGATCGGAGGCTTCGTAAGCGCCGCAAGTCGCTGCCGCGCCCAGCCACGCCATCAGCAGCAGCCGGACGGCAAGTCCGCCCTTCACCGGGTTCATCCCTGCTCGCGCATCTGCTTGCGGCGGATCAGCAGCGCCAGCAACGAGGCTATCGATGCGCCCACCAGCATCGCGTAACCGTAATAAGGGTAGGAGAAAGTGCTGAATTGCGCCACCTTGCCTTCGCCGAACACCGTCGGCATGAAAGGTTTGACGGTGAAAGCCCCCCACGGATGCAGGTTGTGCCCGAAAAACCACAACCAGCCGGCATAATCGAGCACGAAGAACACCGGCAAAAAGGCGGGAATCAATGCCAGCAGCAGCGAAAAATTGCGGATTTTCCACACGCCCAGCCAAACGACCACCATCGCCACAATCAGCCCGGCCATGGACAATTTCGTCGCGAATATCAGGTTGGCTTTCCAGCGCTCCAGCACTTCAGGCTGGTTAAAGAAGGTGCTCGCTTCATGATAATAATGAGCGGCAAAGACATCCAGTTGCCCCATGACAATCTGATCGACCACCATCCACACCGCAACCGCCGCGAAACCCGCACCCAGTATTTTCAGTTGATTCTTGCGTTGCGTTGCGATAAAGCCCAGCAGCATCACCGCAAACCAGGCGAAGATAAACTTCGACAAGCGCAGTTCCACCGGGGAGCCGGTGTCGATGGGGTACATCCCCACATAATGGTTGATGGTGTTCATTTCGTGGACGCAATCCAGGCTGATGGCATCCTTATTAACATCCTTATTCTTGTCCAGGATAGGGTTGTAGCGCTCGCTCCCCTCGCCCAAATCGGCCTGCATGGTTTCGCTGCCCATGCGAGTGCCTTTGCCTACCGCTTTGCAACCGTTAAACACCCCGTTAAAATGGAAATGAATGCGGATGCCGTCCGGGAACGCATCCTTGGGATAATTGGGCGCCGTCAGCGACACCCACCAGATCGGGGAAAAATACGCCGCGATCACCAGCACCGTCGCCAACAGGATCAGTCCCCTGACTATTGCATTCTGCTTTTGGGCATCCATCCTAAATTCCTCAGTTAAGCGCTCATTGTTGTGGCTTAGATCGTTCCCACGCTCCAGCGCTCATCGTTACACATAAGTGCCCAAAAGCCGGCTCCGCCCCCCTCGCTTCGCTCTCCCCGCAGGCGGGAGAGGGGTTGGGGTGAGGGACATTGCACATAGTCAACGCCTTACCGAAGCGCAAACGCCCTCATCCCCGGCCCTTCTCCCGCCTGCGGGAGAAGGGAGCAAACCTGCGCTCGCCCTTGCCCTGACACT
>JBAYVP010000252.1:0-7937 GCA_041674485.1 Sulfuricellaceae bacterium | reverse complement strand
ATGTAGGTTGTGACGTTTCCTTGGCATATACAAAATGCAAGGTGTCGAGAATGCGCTTTATCACCAAGGCTAAAACAGCCTTTGCCGCAACCCGAAATATGTCCTCAAAACCCAATATGAGCCTCGATGAAATGCCCACCCTGATGCTGGCCGAATTCGATGCCGAAACGCGCTTTCAGCTCAGGGCGGAACGCGGCGTCGGCAAGGTCGAGCTTGGCTCGGCTTTGCTGGAAAAAGCGGCGGCCCCATAGTTTGCCGGATTTGACCCCCAGCTTCCTGGTAATCCGTCGCGACAATATCGGCGACCTGGTTTGCACCACGCCGGTGTTTCGCGCGTTGCGCGAGCGTTTTCCCGCAGCGCGCATCTGTGCGCTGGTCAATAGCTACAATCTGCCGGTATTGCGGAACAACCCGGACATAGACGAAATTTTCGCCTACACCAAGGCCAAGCATCGCCCGGCGGGGCAGAGCCTGTTCGGCGTGTACCGCGACCGCCTGAAAACCGTCGTCCGCCTGCGCGCCATGCGTTTCGATTACGCAATACTCGCGGCGCCGGGATTTCAGCCGCGCTCCCTGGCGTTTGCCCGGCTGGTGGCGCCGCGCCACATTGTCGGTTTCAGCGTAGCGGACGACCGCGCCTGCCGCGCCATCGACATCAATACGCCTTACCTGCCGGACGATGCCTTGCACGAGGCCGAAGACGTATTCCGCGTGCTGGCACCGCTGGGCATCGTCGGCGCGCCGCCGCCGGCGCGGGTTTTTCCCGGCGCTGCGGAATGCGCCGCCATCGCCGCGCAAGCACCGGTCGCCGCCATGCGCATCGCCATCCACATCAGCGCGCGCAAGCCGAGCCAGCGCTGGCCAGCGCAACGTTTTGTCGAATTGATGCGCCGTCTGCACCGGGAAACCGATTGTGCTTTCGTGCTATTCTGGTCGCCGGGCGACGACGCCAACCCGTTTCATCCCGGCGACGACGCCAAGGCGCGGCAGATTGTCGAGGCGTTGCCCGACATCCCGCTGCTGGCCTACCCCACCGTGCGCTTGGAACAACTGATCGCCGGACTGTCGCTGTGCGATGCGGCGATATGCAGCGACGGCGGCGCGATGCATCTGGCGGCGGGCTTAGGCAAGCCCATCCTGTGCTTTTTCGGCAAGTCCGGCGTGACGCGCTGGCATCCGTGGGGCGTGCCGCATATCGTGCTGCAACCGGAAAGCCGGGAGGTGACGGACATCACGGTGGAAGAAGCGCTTGCCGCTTTCATGCGGCTCTTGAAAAGCGGGGAGGAACGGGACAGTATAGGCGAAACTGAAGGAAAGGAAATGCGATGCCGTTAGCGAAAAAAGCCGATTTCTTTTCCGCCGAGGATTATCTCGAATGGGAAAAGGGCAATGAGATCAAGCACGAGTACCTCGACGGCGAGGTATACCCGATGGATAGCGCCAAGGATGCGCATGTCACGGTTGCCGGAAATATTTCTGTCCTGCTGAAAAACCATCTGCGCGGCGGTCCGTGCCGCGTTTATATGGCGGGTATGAAAGTGCGGGTGGAAGCCGCCAACCAGCTCTTCTACCCCGACGTGCTTGTTACTTGCGACCCAGCGGACCGTTCAGCCGATTATTTCAAGAGCCATCCCGCGCTGATCGTCGAAGTGCTGTCTGAGTCCACTTCCGCTTACGATCGGGGAAAGAAATTCGAATTCTACCGACAGTTGGACAGCCTGCGGGAATACGTGCTGGTCGATCCCGACCGTTTCAGCGTGGATTGTTTCCGCCGCGACGCCACCGGTCATTGGGTGCTGTATCCGTTCGGCGCGGGAGAAACGGTGGAACTCGCCGGCGTGGATTTGCGCGCGCCTATCGAAGCATTCTATGAGGATGTGACGTTCCCCGAAAAACCGGCCAGACGGGGTTAACGGCTATACTGTCAACATAGTGCCACCTTAACGGGAGAAGACGATGAGCTATTACCAACGGCATGTGTTTTTTTGCAACAACGTCCGCGAAGACGGGAAAGCCTGCTGCAGCGACCACAACGCGCAGGAAATGCGCATCCATGCCAAGAAAAAAATCAAGGCGCTGGACCTCAACGGCCAGGGCAAGGTGCGCATCAACAGCGCCGGCTGTCTCGACCGTTGCAACAAGGGGCCGGTGCTGGTGGTTTATCCCGAAGCCGTGTGGTACACCTACGCGGATAAGAACGACATTGATGAAATCGTCGAGCAGCATCTGGTCAATGGCAAGGTGGTGGAACGGCTCAAGATATGATCGCCAGGGTAAATTTGTTCTCAGATGTAGGGTGGATAAGCGTAGCGCATCCACCTTCCCACGCTGGCTTGGTGGATGCGCTACGCTTATCCACCCTACGACCGGGTTCGATGTTTCGCAAATCGAATGCCCGGTAATGCGCCCATCGTCATGAACCGAAACCTCCAAGCCCTTCGTATGTCGCGTCGGCTGTTGCTTTTTTTCTGCCTGCTGCTCCAGCCGACGGGCGTTTCCGCCAATGTGTCGGCGGACGACAGCGCGTCGCTGACCGATTATTCGCTGGAACAATTGATGGACCTGAGCGTAGCGGTCACGTCCGCAGCGCGCAAACCGCAGAAGCTGGAGGATGCCGCTGCCGCGATTTATGTGATTACTCAGGAGGACATACGCCGTTCCGGCATGACCAGCCTGCCCGAACTATTGCGCATGGCGCCGGGCATGCAGGTGGCGCATATCGATGGTTCCACCTGGGCCATCAGCAGCCGCGGCTTTAACGCCAAGAACAGCGACAATCTCCTGGTCATGCTGGACGGGCGCGTCCTGCATACGCCGACTTTCACCGGGGTGTATTGGGATGCTCAGGACGTAGTGCTGGAGGACATCGAACGCATCGAAGTCATTCGCGGTCCCGGCGGCGCGCTGTGGGGGGCGAACGCCGTTAGCGGCGTCATTAACATCATCACCAAAAGTGCGTCGGCGACCCAGGGCGGCTTGGTAAGCGGTGGCGGCGGCAATTTTGAGCGCCAGGGAACGGTGCGCTATGGCGGAAAAATCAATGAAACCGGCAATTTCCGCATCTATGCCAGAAATATTGCGCAGGACAATTTCCGTCTGGCTTCCGGCGCCGATGCGCACGATCAGCGCGATTTGCGCAGCGCCGGCTTCCGCGCGGACTGGGGGCTGGCCGGCGGCAATTCGCTTACCGTGCAGGGCGATACTTACGCCAGCGATTCGGACCACACCGGCTCGGCCATCTCGTTGTCGCCGCCTTCCAGCACGCCGATCGGCTACACGATAGACCAGAAGGGCGGCAACCTGCTGACCCGCTGGAAGCGCGCACTGTCCACCACCTCGGAATGGACGGCGCAGTTCTATTACGATTATTACGAACGGCGCTACTTGAATGTCGACGAGCGGCGCGACACTTACGATCTGGATTTCCAGCACCGCTTTCTGTGGGGTGACGCGCACGACATCGTGTGGGGCGCGGGTTATCGGCAAACCGGAGATCGAATGGATAACACCATCGTGGTGGCGTTCGATCCGGCGCGGCGCGACGACCGTGTCGCCGGCGCCTTTTTCCAGGACGAGATCGCGCTGAACCGGGACAAAGACCTGCATCTGATCGTCGGTTCCAAGTTCGAGCACAACGATTACACCGGTTTCGAGCACCAGCCCAATGTGCGCCTGCGCTGGAAGCTGGATGAGCAACGCACCGTCTGGACGGCGCTGTCCCGCGCCGTGCATACGCCTTCCCGCACCGATGCGGACGGTCTGGTCACCACCACGTTGCTCCCCGCTACCGGCGGGATAGCCAATGTCATGCAGTTGCAAGGCAACCCGGCGGTGCAATCCGAGCATGTGCGCGCCTTCGAGGCGGGCTATCGCATCCACCCCAGCACGCGCGCGCAGATGGATGTTTCCGCTTTTTACAACGCGCACCGCAATCTGATGACTATCGAGCCGGCGGACCCTTATCTCGTTGCCGGCGCGCAGCCTTACCGGATCATGCCGCGAATTTTCTACAACAAGGCGAGTGCTACGACCTATGGCCTCGAATGGAGCGGCAACTGGCAGCCGAGCGACAAATGGCAGTTCAAGGCTGCCTATACCTGGCTGCAAATGAACATCCGCCGCGATGCGGACAGTTTGGACACGTCCATCGAAAGCGAGGTCGGGCGCTCGCCGCAAAACCAGTTCCAGCTTCATGTATTCCACTCCCCGTCCGCCCATGTCGATCTGAGCGGCGCGCTTTATTACGTGGATAGCCTGCCCAGCCTGAATGTCCCCGCCTACGTCCGCCTGGACGCGCGTATCGGCTGGCGCATCCGGCGCGACCTGGAACTCAGCCTGACCGGGCGCAATCTGCTCGATTCCCGCCAACCCGAGTTCGTCAACACATCGGGGCCGAGAACCAGCGAGGTTTCGCGGAGCCTCTTCGGAGCGGCCACATGGCGCTTTTGACGACTATGACAATGCGGCTGTTGTGCGGCGCGCTATTGTTGCTGGCGCTCACGCCGGCGCACGCCGTGCCGTCCGAATATGACCTCAAGGCCGCGTTCATCTTTCAGATCGCTAAGTTCGTCGAGTGGCCCGCCGGCAGTGCGCCGCCACGCCTGTGCGTGCTCGGCGGCAATCCGTTCGGCGCGGCGCTGGAAGCCTTGCGCGGCAAACCGTCTCCGTCCCCTGAGCGGAAAATGGAAGTCACATTGCTCGACATGGGGGCGGACATTCGCGAATGCTCCATGCTGTTCATCGCGTCCCCGGCGGAACGACATCTGGAACGCATCGTTGCCATTTCGCGCGGCGCAGGCATACTGACGATAGGCGATACGGAAGGATTTGCCAAACGCGGCGCGATGGTCAATTTTTACCTGGAAAACGGGAAAGTCCGTTTCGAAATCAATCTGGACGTTGCCCGCCAAGGCGGCCTGAAGATCAGCTCAAAACTCCTGTCGCTCGCCAGGATCGTCGATTTTCAGCAAGATCGTTAACCGGTCATGAAACCACCATGAAACTGCTCGACAATATCCCGATAAAGCGCAAGCTGATGCTCATCGGCCTCGTCACCAACGGCGTGGCGGTGATCCTGCTCAGCATTACCCTGGGCGTGGGGGAATGGGTGAGCTATCGCAGCCGCGCCATGACCACCTTGGCGGTTCATGCCGGCGTGATCGCCGACAATGCGGCGCCCGCGCTGATGTTTTCCGACGAAAATGCCGCGCGCGAAGTGCTGGCGAGTCTCGGCAAGGAAACCAGCATCGTTTACGCCGCGTTGCATGGCAAGAACGGCGGCATCATCGCGCAATTCCAGCTTGCCGGGCAAAGACGGCAGCCACCGGCCATGCCCGCTTCGGGCGAATACCTGTTTTTCGCCGGCCAGTTGATCTATGCCAAAAACGTGGTGCATTCGGGGGATACCGTCGGCATCCTGTACCTGCAATCCGATTTGAGCATCGTCTTTTGGGAATTGTTGAAAAAACTGTTGTTGATCGCCGCCGCGATGACGCTTTCCCTGGCGGTCGCGTTATTCCTGTTCACCCGCCTCCAGAAAGCCATCAGCGGTCCGGTCAATAAGCTGGTCGAAGCGATGACGCACGTCACGCAGAAAAACGATTACTCCGTGCAGGTGCCGGTGCAAAGCCGGGATGAATTCGGCCTGTTGGCGCAGGGCTTCAATGCGATGCTGGCCGCCATCCGGGACCGGGAAACGGCGCTTGGCCGTTATCAGGCGGGGCTGGAAGACGCCGTCCGGCAGCGCACCGAAGAACTGAAACAACTCAACGCCTCTCTGGAGCTGCGGGTGCAGGAAGAAGTGGCGAAAAACCGCGAGAAAGATCACCTGCTGATCCAGCAATCCCGCTTCGCCGCGCTCGGCGAGATGATAGGCAACATCGCCCACCAATGGCGCCAGCCGATCAACGCGCTGACGATACTGCTGGCCAACATCAAGGACGCCTACGAATTCAACGAACTGAGCCGGGAATACCTCGACAAGTCGGTGAAAACCGGCCAGACCATCATCCAGCGCATGTCCACCACCATCGACGACTTCCGCAACTTCTTCAAACCCAACAAGGAAAAAGCCCGCTTCAGCGTGAACGAAGCGGTGGCGGACGCGCTGAATATCCTGGAAGCGGCTTTCAAAAGCAACAATATTGCGGTTTCGGTGGAACAGGACGAAAGCGTAATGGCCTACGGCTACCGCAACGAATATTCCCAGGTGCTGATCAACCTGCTCTCCAACGCCAAGGAAGCCATCCAGCAACGTCACGTCGCCCAGGGACAAGTGCGCATCGCCATCGCAAACCAGGCGGGGCGCGCCGTGGTCGCGGTGGAAGACAACGCCGGCGGCATCCCGCCCGACGTGCTGCCCAGGGTTTTCGACCCCTACTTCACCACCAAGGAAAAAGGCACCGGCATCGGTCTCTACATGTCGAAAATGATTATCGAGCACAACATGGATGGCAGCATCAAGGCATCCAACATCGAAGGCGGCTGCAAATTTGTCGTTACCGTTGTCACCGAGGCGACCGAGGCGACACAGGACAAGCCGTGAGCGGCTGGCGCAGGGTATGGCTTTCATCTCCCTCCCGCATTTCCTATCCGGGTCAGGAGTCTGTCGGTCTTGCCCTGATTCAATTACTTTGAGTTGGAATTAATTGTTTATATTATATTTTTGGCTCATATTGGGTTTTGAGGACATATTTCGGGTTGCGGCAAAGGCTGTTTTAGCCCTGGTGATAAAGCGCATTCCCGACACCTTGCATTTTGTATATGCCAAGGAAACGTCACAACCTACATTATTTTTAATCCGTTCACCCTTCGCCCATTCGGCGAAGCTCAGGGCAGGCTGGGCTTCAGGACGAACGGATTAAAAATAATGTAGGTATAACATCAGCATACGTGCGAGGCACAGGGTCAAACTTCCCCGTTCGTGGTGAGTAAAATATTCGCCCGTAGGTCGAAAGGCGTTGGCAAGAAACAGGGGCTATGGTTGCTGTTTGGCGTTCGTTTAATGGCTTTCATTCCACTGTTGTGGTTATTTTTGCCATTGATATATATGACTAAAAAAGCTGTTTCTTGAGAGCCTGTCGAACCATGAACGGGGAAATTTGACTCAGTCCGTCAATTGAGAAAATCCAAAAACCAGTGCTGTTTTTTCGTCAAAAAATGATAAGTTTCGACAACCTAGGTCTGTCCCCTGTTGTTCTTTGCACTTTGCACTTTGAAAGTGTTAATTTAAGCATTTGCCAATTCCAACCGTTTTTCAATGCGTTCGATTCTGTCGTTGATTCTGTCGTAACGCAAGTGCTGGTCTGCGATGCTTGCCGCAAAATCTGAGCCGTCTCTTCTTAGCGTGGCGATACCGCTTTCTACGATTGCCAGTCTATTTTTGATTTCCCGTGTATCTTCCTTAACTGAGGCTATATCTGCACGGATGGCGCGTAGCTGTTCCAAGACTAGGCTTTCTATATTGTCGATCATAATTTTCTCCTTTCAATATTTCGGGAGTGTACCCGTCCAAACGCTCAAACGAAAGCGGGGGAGGGCGTCGGCGTCGCCTTCATCCTCTTCTTCGATGCCGGCGTTTCCGAGTTGTCCCGTTTCGATTTCTCGCCCTCCTTATTCGCCAGTCTGCGGGAGGTGAAGGAAGCACGGGGTCAGGTCTGGCTTTGTAGCGCATCCCATATACGCGACAGATGCGCCTCGTTCCTCGGCACATCCTACGGCACTCTTTCCTCAGGGGGCTAGGGCAGGGGCTACGCGGGGACGGGAACACGAAAATACAAGCATGGACTCCGCGTTTGCAACCGGCTCAAGAAGTGTTGGTGAGTGTGATCAACTATCTTGATGGGAAAAGCTGTGTTTTTGATCAAAATTCGTGATGCTTAGGGGTGTTTCCCCATCACGCAACTTGACCAAATAATATTTCAACGGATCAAATGGTT
>JBAYVP010000251.1:0-7988 GCA_041674485.1 Sulfuricellaceae bacterium | reverse complement strand
GTTTTCCGGGCGCATGGCGGCGTTGCAACTCCTTGCAATGGAACGACCATTGCGCGTCGTTGCGCCTTGCCCTGCACCCGGAAAACCGCACACTCCAGCCCGTTCAACTGAGCTTTCTAGGATTATGATGAAACTACGCACTCTAGGTTGCAGCGGCGGCATCAGCCAACGGCTACGCACCACCTCTTTTCTGCTCGACGCCGACATTCTGGTCGATGCTGGCACCGGCGTGGGCGATTTGACGCTTCCCGAGTTGCGTTGCATTGATCATATTTTCCTTACCCATTCCCACCTCGACCATATTGCCTGCATCCCTTTCCTGGTCGATACGGTGGGCGGGCAGCGCGACGCGCCGCTCACTATCCATGCCCTGCCGGAAACCCTGGCGGCATTGCAGCAGCATGTGTTCAACTGGACGATCTGGCCGGACTTCCGCGAGATACCCGACAGGCACGATCCGGTGCTGGTTTTCAGCCCGATCCGAATCGGCGAAACCGTGGAATTGCAAGGCCGCAAGATTACGCCGCTCCCCGCCAACCATGTGGTGCCGGCAGTCGGCTACCATCTCGACAGTGGGCGCGGCAGCCTGGTGTTCAGCGGCGACACCACCACCAACGACGCGTTGTGGGAAGCGGTCAACCGCATCGACAACCTGCGCTATTTGATTATAGAGACGGCTTTTTCCAACCTCGACCATGACCTGGCGGTGCTGGCCAAGCATTTATGCCCCAGCCTGTTGGCCGATGAACTGGCAAAGCTGCGCCGCCCGGCGGAAATCTTCATCACGCACCTCAAACCGGCGGAAATCGCCGTCACAATGAAGGAAGTCCACGAATACGCCGCCGCGCACCACCCGCAGATGCTGGAACATCACCATGTGTTCGAATTTTAAAGTTACCCTATAATGGCTACATCTCCTCCGGCTGACGCGGTTTCCGACCTGGGAAGCCGGCTGGCTTTTACCAAGAAGCTGCAAACCGTCACCAACAAGATTCACGCGACGCAAAATATCGACGAGATCATGCTGGAACTTTCCAGCGAAATCTGCGCGCTGTTCGAGGCCGACCGCCTGACTATCTACGTCACCGGCGAGGATAAAAACACTATCGTCTCAAAGGTCAAGATCGGGCTGGGATCGTTCAAGGACATCCGCCTGCCGATTTCGCCGCAAAGCATCGCCGGCTATGTTGCTTTTCATAAACGCGTGATCAATATCGCCGACGTTTACGACGACAACGAGCTGAAGAAATTCGCGCCGGAAATCAGTTTCCTCAAGGAGGTGGACCACAAAACCGGCTACCGCACCAAGCAGATGCTGGTCGCCCCCATCCTCAACGACGAAGGCGATTTGCTCGGCGTGGTGCAAGTCATCAATTCCCTGTCCGGCTTGCCGTTTCCCAACGTGGCGCTGGAAGGCGTCGGCGAACTGGCGAAAACCCTCGCCATCGCCTTCGAGCAGCGCAGCCGCCTGCGCCCCGGCATCAAGACCAAGTTCGATACGCTGATCGGCGAGGGGCTGATTTCCGCCACGGAACTGGAGCTGGCCGCGCGCACCGCGCGCAAGAAAAGCAAGAGCGTCGAGGATGTACTGATCGAGGAATTCCAGATCAAGCCGGATGCGATGGGGCGCTCGCTGGCCGCGTTTTACCAGGCGCCCTACGAGCCGTTCAAATCCGACCGCATCAAGCCGATGGATTTGTTGAAAAACCTCAAGCGCGAATATGTGGAACAAAGCAAATGGCTGCCGATAGAGGAAACCCAGGAAGGCCTGGCCATACTCACGCCCGACCCCGAGTTGATCCGTTCCTCGCGCATCGCCGCCAACGTTTTTCCCAAGCACAAGCTGATATTCAAAGTCTGCTCCGGCCATGAATTTATCCACACGATCAATCAATTCTTCGGCGCGAGTGTGGATGAATCTTCCATCGGCGACATGTTGTCCGGCATGGATGACGATGGCGAGGATGTCGGCGGGAGCGCCGACGATGTCAGCGCGGCATCCGACAACGAGCTGGTGAAACTGGTCAACAAAGTCATCATCGACGCCTACAACCAGGGCGCATCCGACATCCATATCGAACCCGGCATCGGCAAAGACAAAGTGCAGGTGCGCTTTCGCCGCGACGGCTCGCTGGGCGTCTACACCGAGATTCCGGCCAGCTACCGCAACGCCCTGATCGCCCGCCTGAAAATCATGTGCGACCTGGATATTTCCGAGAAGCGCAGACCCCAGGACGGCAAGATCAAATTCAAGAAATTCGGCCCGCTCGACATCGAGCTGCGCGTTGCCACCATACCCTCCGCCGGCGGCGTGGAGGATGTGGTGATGCGTATCCTCGCCGCCGGCGAGCCGATACCACTGGAAAAGCTGGGTTTGAGCAACCGCAATTTCACCACCTTGAAGCAGGTGGTGGATAAACCCTACGGACTGTTCTTCGTGTGCGGCCCGACCGGTTCCGGCAAAACCACCACGCTGCATTCGGTGCTGAAATATCTTAACACCCCCGAAACCAAAATCTGGACTGCGGAAGACCCGGTGGAAATCACCCAGAAAGGTCTGCGCCAGGTGCAGATGAACCCCAAGGCGGGCCTCACCTTCGCCATCGCGATGCGCGCCTTCCTGCGCGCCGACCCGGACATTATCATGGTGGGCGAAATGCGCGACAAGGAAACCGTTTCCACCGGCATCGAAGCTTCGCTCACCGGCCACCTGGTGCTGGCCACGCTGCACACCAACAGCGCGCCGGAATCCATCATCCGCCTGCTCGACATGGGCATGGACCCGTTCAACTTCGCCGACGCGCTGCTCGGCGTGCTCGCCCAGCGCCTGGCCAAGCGCCTGTGCGCGAAATGCAAAAAACCGCATATCGCCGGCATGGACGAAATCAAGCAAATGCTCAGCGAATACTGCACGGAACTGACCAACACCGAAACCTGGAAAAAAGACCCCAAGGCCGCCTACGAAAACATCTACAAGGAATGGCGCAAATCCTTCGCCAACGAAAAAGGCGAATTCACCGTGTATGAACCTATCGGCTGCGACACCTGCAACGGTAGCGGCTACAAAGGACGGCTCGGCCTGCACGAACTGCTGGTAGGCAGCGACGCCGTCAAGAAAAACATCCAGGAACACGCCCGCGTGGCGGAAATGTTCGCCACCGCGTTGGAAGACGGTATGCGCACCTTGAAACAGGACGGCATCGAAAAGGTGTTACAGGGCATCACCGACATGAAACAGGTGCGGTCGGTGTGTATTAAGTGAGGAGTAACCGGGTTCAATCGCAACGATGAATTCCATGACCCACTCCTTATTTCAACCTAGAAACCTCCGTTGAACGGGCTGGAGTGTGCGGTTTTCCGGGTGCAGGGCATACCCGACGGCCTTACGGCCTAGGCACAAGAGGCGCAACGACGCGGAATGGTCGTTCCATTCCCTTCCCTTCTCAAGGAGTTGCAACGCCGCCATGCGCCCGGAAAACCGTGCAATCCAGCTCGTAGCGCTTTTACCAAACGGGTGAGCGTAAAACATATGACAAAGTTATTTAGAACCATCATGTTATACATATTGGCAAGCGATCAACGGAGGTTTCTAGGTTCAACTATACTTTGCGCGGCCACAATTTGCGCAGCAATCGCATCCCGCAAGACGCGGCTAAATCCGCAAATTGTGGCCGCGCAAAGTATAAACTATGGAGAAACGCCATAGAAGGGTGGGCACGTTTTTTGTGCCCATCCTACTTGTCTGGTTGGGTGCTGCGGGTGCTTCAGTCCGGCGGAGGGCATGCAAACCCCTCAATCTCTTCCCGGCTCAATCCGGTGGCCTGCATGATGGCTTCAACCGCGATGCCGACGGATTTCATATTGCGGGCGACTTTTTCAATCCCTTGTTCAATCCCTATTTCGATTCCTTTTTCAATCCCTATTTCAATTCCTTTTTCAATTCCTTTTTCAACCTCTGCTTCCGTGCCGAGCCTGTCCGCTGCATCGCGTAATTGCCAATATTCGTAGGCTTCCAATTCTTTCCGGCTCCAGGTGTACATGGCGGCTTGGGTGTAGGCTTCTTTTAATTCAGGGATTTCTTCCGCGCTTTTGGGGAGTATGGTCAGGTTGCGGGCGTTTTTGATGAAGTATATCCATTTCTCGACAATGCTTTCCAGTTCGGCTTCCTGTTTGTTGAATTTTCTTAATTCAATGAAGTTGAATTCGAAATCGCGCAGTTCCTGTTGCAGGGTTTCTTTGTTCAGTATCAGGTGGCGGGTCAGGTAGCTGTCGCCCTCGAACGAGTTGAAATCCAGTATGCCGATGAATATGACTTGGTTCAGCTTCGGGTAGTCTTCACCTTCATCAATCTGAGCAGTGTAGGCTTTTGCGGTGTAATACAAGGCGCGTTTGTCGAAATAGGGCTGACTTTTCACCTGCATCTCGACGATGAAGGTGACCCCCCGATGATCGACCGCCTTGATGTCCAGGATGGTTTCCTTGAGCGTCGGTATATCCGGCGCTTGCCAGGGATTTCTGAGCGTGATGTCCTTGATGCGTTTGTCCCCTTGAAAATCAAGCACAGCATTGAGCAAACCGATCAAAATCTCTTTGTGCTGCTCGTTGCCGAAGATTTTTCTGAAGGCGATGTCTGTTTTGACGTCAGCAAATTGCATGGAAATTCCTTAGTTATACTTTGCCTCGCCACAATTTACCGATTTATCCACCGCCTCGCGGGCGCGGCTGCCGCTCTGCAAATTGTTTGTGTGGTAGTGCCACACAAGCAATCAGTACAAATAATGTTAACGATATTTGCGCGCTGCTGTACTAGGGGCGCCCCCGCTGTCCGCGCAACTGGTTTTAAGACTCACACATGAGCCGCCTCGTTCTGCACCGGCTCAAACCGGCGAATACGCGAAAGCGTGGCCTGCATCGCATCGCGCGCCGTCTCTGCATCGTAATGGGTTTGCAGGTTGAGCCAGCTTTGCGCATCGGTGCCGAAGAATGCCGCCAGGCGCAAGGCCGTATCCGCCGTGATGCCGCGCAGGCCATGCACGATTTCATTGATGCGGCGGGGCGGAACTTCTATGGCTTTGGCAAGCGCGTATTGGCTGATGCCCATCGGCTTGAGGAACTCTTCCAGCAGAATTTCTCCGGGATGCGGGTACGGAACTTCACGGGGCATGGTCACGCTCCTTCAATGGTAATCGACAATCTCGACGCGCCAGGCATGGCCGTCGCGCCATTCAAAACACACGCGCCACTGGTCATTGATGCGAATGCTGTACTGCCCGGCGCGATCGCCCTTCAAAGCTTCCAGCCGATTGCCGGGCGGCGCGCGCAGCATATCGACCGTGGCCGCAGCCGCAATCAGCGCCAGCTTGCGCATAGCCGCCGCCTGAATATTGGCAAACCGGGCTATGCGCTCGCCCTTGAACAGGGCTTGGGTTTCGGCGCAGTGGAAACTTTGTATCATGGTTGAATAATAACGCACTCCGTTAATAATATCAAGTCGGCAACGCGCGATGTCCGGTCGGTTAAGTGAGGAGTGAGAGGTGATAGGTAATGAAAATCCCCCGATCATCCACCATCGCCCCGCCTCACCCCTCACCCCTCACCCCTCACCTTTCTACCCAGCATTACCATAACTCCGCTCGCCAGCACGACCACCACCAGCAAAAGCGCGCCGGAGCCCAGGTTGTTAAGCCATTGCGGCGCGAACAGCAGCGCCAGCCCCAATCCCAGCATCATATTGCCCGACACTAGTTTGAGCAGGCGGCCTTCCGCCTCTTGCAGCTTGCGTCCGCCCAGGGTGTAGGTGAAAATCGCCACGATCACCGCCAGCGGCGCCACGTAGACCACGTTGTACAGCGCCAGCCACAGGTAATAATCCAGCACCGTCAGGCCGCGCAGCGTGAGGATGCGCGTATACACCATCGGGAAACCGGCGGTGCATAGCAGCTCATAGGCATTGGCAACTATCGCCAGCGCCGCAGTGCCGGCCAGCACCGACGGCCAGTGCGCCGCCGCGACCAGCCCGCGCATGCGCTGATAGAGCAACGGCTTGGCGCTGTCGGGGATGGTCAGCGAAACGCCCGCCTTGAACCAGAAAAAATCCTTGATATTGATCAGCGCCACCACCACCGCGACGATGCCCGCGCCCAGCGTGACATAGCGCAACTCTTCGAGGATCAGGAACACGTTGAGCCACGCCGCCATGAACAGAAAATAAATCAGCCCGGAAAAAAACACGAACACCCCGCCCACCAGCAGCATCTTGTTACGGTCGCGGGCATGAACCAGCAGGGAAAGCAGGAACAGCAGCACGAAAAAAGCGCACGGGTTGAACGCATCCAGCCCGGCGATGATCACCGTCAGCACCGGCAGCGAGTAATCCGCCGCTTCGAACGCGCCCATCCCCGGCACGGTGACGGCAGGCTTGACCGCCAGTGTGCCGTCGCGACACGCCTGCGCTTTGCGTAACAACTCGGCGCCGGTTGCCTGCGCCGATAGGAAACCGGTGCTCAACTCGCCGCACAGGAAAAACCCCGGCACCGAGCGCACCTCCTGCCCCACCTCGCGCGCCATTTCCTGATAGAGTTGGCGGCTCTCCGGGTGGTCGATGATTTCGTGGGAATGCAGCCTGAGCCAAGGGTGTTGCGCGGGAAGCGACTCGATGAAAGGTCGGGCTTCGAGACAATGCGGGCAGCGCTTGGACCAGAAAAAATACAAATGGACCAGCGTCGCTCCCTGCGCATCGCTTTCGCGCCACACCGGCGCGGCAGCGCAGACGCTGGAAACCAGCAGCAACAAGGCGGTGAAAAAAGTTGTCAGTTTCATTTTTCCCCCAGTTTTGGCAAAACCTGCAAACTATTCGCGCGCGTCACAGCGGCAATTTCCTCCAGCGGCGCGCCGCGCAAATCGGCCAGAATCTGCGCGATGCGCGGCAGGAATTCCGGGCTGTTGCGCCCGCCCCTGCCGACGAATTCCGGCGGAATGTCGGGCGCGTCGGTTTCCAGCACGATAGCGTCCAGCGGCAGCGTCGCCGCCAGCTCGCGCAAATGGAGCGCGCGCGGCCAAGTCATCGCGCCGCCGAAACCCAGCTTGAACCCCAGCCGGATGAACGCTTCGGCCTGCTGGCGGCTGCCGTTGAACGCGTGCGCGATGCCGCCCGGCAGATTGGCGCGGCGCAAGTGCTTGAGCACCGTATCCTGGGCGCGGCGCAAATGCAGCAACACCGGCAAGCCGAATTCGCGGGCGATTTTCAACTGCTCGGCGAAATAGAATTCCTGGCGCGCGCGGTCGAAATCCGGCACAAAAAAATCCAGCCCGATTTCGCCTATGGCAACCGGATTATGCGCTGAAATCGCACTACGCAACGCATCCAGGTCTTCCGGCTGCGCACCCCCCACAACCATCGGATGAATGCCCAGCGC
Source organism: Sulfuricellaceae bacterium (assembly GCA_041674485.1). GTDB lineage: Bacteria > Pseudomonadota > Gammaproteobacteria > Burkholderiales > Sulfuricellaceae > JAGXQV01. Next base: position 573 of record JBAYVP010000251.1, on the reverse strand, counting down.
CGGACGGCAACCGGGAAAACGGCGGCAGGTTTCCAGCACAGAGCCGAAACCGGCGCGCGCCACCCCCGGAACAACCAGTATTTCCACGCCGGCAGAACGGGCGCGCGCCGCAACCTCGGCGCGATCTGCATCGAATTCGGCGGCATCCAGATGGCAGTGAGTGTCGATGAACATCTTTTATCCTAAGCCGGACAATTGCCGGAACCAAAAAACGTGCTCACGCGAAGCCGCGAAGAACGCGAAGAAAAACCAAGGCAGGTTTTGATCGTTCCCACGCTCCAGCGTGGGAATGCCGCCCCGGACGCTCCAGCGTCGCGCAGCGTTACCTATCCAACCGGCAAAACCACAAAACTGCTTTGATGATTCGCCTGCCGAAATATCTATGCGCTTACCGTTCTATCCACCATATTGGGACGCTGGAGCGTCCCATGCGTGCGTTCCCACGCTGGAGCGCTCATCGTTACACACAAGTCGGAGCGGGAAGCCCCTCCCCCTTCAAGGGGGAGAGCGTAGCGAGGGGGCAACCGGGAGGGGGATGGGGTAGAACGACACAGGCTAAAATCAATATCTTAC
>JBAYVP010000250.1:0-7999 GCA_041674485.1 Sulfuricellaceae bacterium | reverse complement strand
GTGCAGGGCATACCCGACGGCCTTACGGCCTGGGCACAAGAGGCGCAACGACGCGCAATGGTTGTTCCATTGCCTTCTCTTGTAGTTGCAACGCCGCCATGCGCCCGGAAAACCGTGCAATCCGGCCAGTCGCGCTCTCACCATACGGGTGAACGCGAAATGTATGACAAAGCTGTTTAGAACCACCATATTATACGATCTGGAAAGCGGTCAACTGAGCTTTCTAGGTTTAAGGAAGACGACATGTCCCATAACGAGATCAAGTCCCGCTATTACGAAGTCGGCGCCAAGGACCTGCCGCTGCATTGCCCAACCCCGGCAATGCAACTGTGGAACACCCACCCCCGCGTTTTTCTGGCGGTCGAAAAAACCGGCGAAGCAATGTGCCCGTATTGCGGAACGCATTACAAGCTAAAGGGCGAAGCGCCGAAGGGGCATCATTAGCCAAGTCCAATGGATCAGCCGCCTGCACTGAAACTGGATTGGGTCTGTAAGCAGATACGGATTGGCCGTTATTATTGGTCATATCACGGCGATCAGGAAAGGCAAGCGGACAATTTGACTATCGCCGAAGTGGAAAACGCCATCGAGTGTGGGCGGGTTATCGAGTGCTACCCGGATACAGGTAGAGGAGAAAGCTGCCTAATCGCGGGATTCTCGGACGGCGGCATCCCCATTCATGCCGTCGTCGGGATTCGTGGCGGCTTACCGGTTATCGTCACTACCTACATTCCCAAACCGCCAAAATTCAAAACGCCCTACGAGCGAGGTTGACCGTTATGGAAAAAACCTGCAACTTTTGTGGTCACGCAACAACGGAGCCTCGTTTCGTCGAGTACGTCTATCGGCACAACGGCGACTATATGATCATTACCGATGTGCCATGCGAAGAATGCACCTTCTGCGGCGAACGCTACTTTGAAGGTTCGACGTTGCGCAAAATCGAAAAGGACTTTGAAAAAGTGCAGCATGGCAGCAAGACGCCCGCCGTAGCCATCACCGTACCCGTGGAACGCTACGCTCTAATCTAAGCATACGCGGCGCCATGTCCAAGGCCTTGATTATCGCCCCCTCCTGGGTCGGCGACGCCGTGATGGCGCAGCCGTTGTTTCGGCGGCTGCGCGAACACGACCCGGAACGCGTTCTCGACGCTTTTGCACCTTCCTGGGTGGCGCCGGTGCTGGAGCGCATGGCGGAAATCAACCGCGTCGTCATCAACCCCTTCGCCCATGGTGAACTACGCCTGAAGGTGCGCTGGAACATGGGGCGCAGCCTGCGGCGCGACGCTTACCGTCATGCCATCGTCCTGCCCAATTCCCTCAAGTCGGCGCTGCTGCCTTTTTTCGCCGGCATTCCGCTACGCACCGGCTATATCGGCGAAATGCGCCATCTACTGCTCAACGATGCGCGTCGCCTGGATAAACTGGCTTTGCCACTGATGGTGGAACGCTTCGCCGCGCTGGCCGAGCGCCCCGGCGCGCCGCTGCAACGCCCCGTTCCTTTTCCCCGGCTCAGCGTGGATGTTGCGCAGCAATGCGCCACGCTGGATAAGCTCGGCTTGGCGGCGGATAAACCGGTCGCCGCGTTCTGCATAGGCGCCGAATACGGCGCGGCAAAACGCTGGCCGGCGCGCCATTTCGCCCGCTTGGCGCAACTGCTGGCGGCGGACTACGAAATTTGGCTGCTGGGGTCGCAAAAAGACGCCGCGATCGGCGCGGAAATCGTAGCCTTGAGCCATGGCGCGGCGCGCAACCTATGCGGCGCAACCGACTTGGGCGAAGCGGTCGATCTGATCGCAACCAGCGCGTTGGTGGTAAGCAACGATTCCGGGCTGATGCATGTCGCCGCCGCGCTCGACAAGCCGATGGCCGCCCTCTATGGCTCGTCCAGCCCCGGCTTCACGCCGCCCCTGTCCGACAAGGCGCGCGTGCTCACCTTGAACCTGCCGTGCAGCCCATGCTTCAAACGCACATGCCCGCTGGGTCATCTGGACTGCCTGGAAAAATTGACGCCGGAACAAGTGGAGGCGGGAATAGGCGTTTAGGGACTAGAGACTAGAGGCTAGGGGCGCTACGCGCCGTGTTTTTGCCAGTCCCTAGCCCCTGATCCCTAGCCCCTGAATTTGTTCGCCCATGACTTTTCACTTAAACCTAGAAACCTCCGTTGACCGCTTTTCGATATGTATAACACGGTGGTTCTAAACAACTTTATCATCTATTTTGCGTTCACCCGTATGGTGAGAGCACTACGGGCTGGATTGCACGGTTTTCCGGGCGCATGGCTGCGTTGCAACTCCTTGCAATGGAATAACCATTGCGCGTCGTTGCGCCTTGCCCTGCACCCGGAAAACCGTACACTCCAGCCCGTTCAACGGAGGTTTCTAGGTTAAAATGCCGCTTTTATGATGTAGATCAACTCTGGAGGTTTCGGCAAGTGATGGCGCATTGGAAAAAAACCGCTCTGGCGGCGGGACTGGTCATGCTGGCGCTATCCGCCGGCGCTGCGGACAAAAGGGAAGTGAAACCCGACCTGGAAACCGGACGTCAGATCAACGGCGTGTGCGCGGCCTGTCACGGGGCTTTGGGGGCGGGCGGCAAAAAAGGGGAATATCCGCGCCTGGCGGGGCTTTCCATGGGGTACATCATGGAGCAACTGTTCAAGTTCAAGGCGCGCAAACGCGTCAATCTGCCGATGTTTCCCTACACGCTGGAACGCGAGTTGTCGGATGAGGACATCGTGCATATTTCCGCCTACCTGGCATCCATCAAGCTGGACACCACGATGCCGATATTCAAAGACAGCGACGACGCGCTGACGCGTCTGCAAGCGGTGGACAAGGTGTTCAACGTGCCGCGCGCCGAAGGCGACGCGGATGCCGGCGCCAAGCTTTACAAGACCGAATGCCAATCCTGCCACGGCAAAAAGGGCGAAGGCAAAAAAGGCACACCGATGCTGTCCGGTCAATACACCCAGTACCTGAACCGCCAGATCGGCAAATTCATCGCGGGCGAGCGCCTGCACGACGAAGACCTGAAAGACTGGAAAAAAGATGTGCTGAACCAGCTAAAACCGGAAGAAATTCGTGACATACTGGCATATGTATCCACCCTGGGCGACTGAAATAACGCGATGAAGAAAACCCCCTTCCCCCTGTCCAAAGTCTATACCCTGCTCGAACCGGGACCCGTCGTGATGGTGACGACATCCGGCGCGGACAGGGCTAATATTATGGTCATGTCGTGGCATACCATGATCGAATTCGAGCCGCCGCTCGTGGGTTGCGTAATCAGCAACCGAAACTACACGTTCGATATTTTGCAGGCAACCCAGGAATGCGTGATCAATATCCCAACGGTGGAACTGGCGGAAAAAGTAGTAGGCTGCGGCAACACCAGCGGGCGCACGGTCGATAAATTCCAGACGTTCGGCCTCACGCCGGTAAGCGCATCGCGTGTTGCGGCGCCGCTGATCGACGAGTGTTACGCCAATCTCGAATGCAAGATCGTCGATGGGAGCATGGCGACGCTATACAATTTTTTCATCCTCGAAGTGCTTGAGGCATGGGTGTTCCCATCGGCGCAGCCACCATGCACGATCCATCACCGTGGGGAAGGCGCGTTCATGGTCGCCGGCGAAACGATCCAGTTGGCTTCCCGGATGAAATAGCTTTTTCCGGCTAGAATCAGATCAGTTGCGCATGTTTTTTCATAACATTCAATCGGGAGGAAATCATGAAAAAGTTAATGATTGCGTTGGGCGCCATGGTGCTGCTGACGGCGGGTGCTGCGTTCGGCGCATCAAGTGCGGATGCCACCTTTACCAGCCATTCCGATGCGCTATTCGATTATGTCGAACGCTCGTTTTCCGAATATTTCCCCGGCCATCCCCAGGATCAATCCGCAGCCGACTACAATGGCGCCGGCCCCGTGTTCTACCGCACCTACGCCAACGGCAATACGCTGGCGACTTGGTGGCATGGTGGGAGCGAGGATGTCTATTACCTGATCGACGGCGCCGGCGGCTTAACTTTTTTCGGTTCGCTGGCTGACGCCAATCGCTTGATTTGTGGCGGAAAATGTTGGGGAGCGTCGAGCGACGCTTCAGACACCGAAGTTCGTCAATATCTCGACACGGTGCTGGGCTTGAGCAACGCCACCTTGAGCGGCGGCGTGGAAAACCAGTTGCAGCCGATTCTTTCGGCTGCCATGGGGCAGGCAAGCACCTGCCCGACGGTGACAATGAACGTGAACCTGGCCAATGCCACCGACCTGAGCGCGCTGTTGCTGAATTTGCCGAAACCGACGCTGGTCACCGTCAATTACGGCAATGGATGCACTACCGCATCGGGGGAAAAGATGGCGGGGACGGTAGAATTGCGGATCGATAATCTCACCATCGACCCCAACACCCAAAAAATAGCCCTATCCTTTGGGCTGACCTCGTCCAATCTGACGAAGAACGGCCAAGTCGTCGCGGATGGCACGGTGGCGGGCAATTTCAGCATCGGCCTGGGAGGCGACGGCGCCGGCAGCGGCAGCATCCAGATGACCAATTTCCTTGTGGCGGGTGGCGCCCGCCTCTCCGGCACGGTGGATTTCAATATGTTAAGCAGTTCGAGCTTTACCGTGAACCTGGCGTTGTCCAACAGCAACAACGTGCAAACCCGGCTGGCCTTGAGCGCGAACACCGCAAGCGATGGCAGCCAGGTTATCAGCACGACAACGCCCGGCACGGTGAATCAATACTCGGTCACGCTGAATGCCATCACTTACAACGACAAAGTGTGTAGTGCTTACCCGATTGCAGGAAACGCGGTTTTCAGTACGGGCGGGAACACCTGGACCGCAGTTTTCGACCAACGCTGTAACGGTGGTTACACATTGCAATGAGCCGGCGCGGGCTGTGGCGGCTGGGCGCGCTTGCCACCGTTCTGGGCTTGGCCGTTGCGGGCATGACGGCGGCGCAGGCGGATGCGCCGCTGTATGCCTTGCGCGGGGGAAATTGTCCGGATTGGATTGTTCCCAGCGGGATGCAATGCATACCCGACAGCCTAACGGCTTGGGCACGAGAGGCGCAAATTGCGCCGCGTGGTGATTCTCACGCAAGCAATTTGCAACGCGAAAGTCGCGCCGCTGGGGGCAATCCAACCGGACAATTTCCCCCGCGCAAGGCATATATGCTCTCTCTGGAGTGGCCGCAGGATAGTCAATATGCGCTGGATGTCCGCGACCAGCGTGGCGGACAGGCCGGCGTCACGGTGACGCCGGTGCTACAGTTTGTCGGCAAAAACCGGCAAACCGCCGCCGTGCTTCCCGATGTCGCCATGTGCGGCAATGGTGCGTCCCTGCACCTCGTCATCGACGCGCAACAGCCGGTTCGAGCGGCGACGCTGACCGTGACGAAGGAACACGAAACGCTTTACCGGCAAACGCTGGACGCCTCGCTGGAACTGAAGCTTCTCGACCTCGATCAAGCTGCGTGCCCCAGCAGGCAAGACGGCTATGTGGGCGAAATCACCATCGCCGTCGCCCAGCCCGCGAACGGCGCCACCCTGAGTTGGTCGAACTTGATCCGGGAAGATGTGGGTCACGCCTGGATAGAATTCCGCGCCTGGTCGCCGCAAGCGCCGGTCGCCTTTGCCACCGCCGGGACTTACAGCGGATTGGTGGGCGATGGCGTATCCACCGGCATCAACTTTTTCCGGGAAATCGGACGAACGCCGGACCTGCGCAAGACCGCGCCGGTGAACGCCGACCAATGGGCGCGCCTGACGGCGGTCATCGACGATTATGCCGCCCAGGGAACATCCGCCTGGACGCCTTGGCACAACTGCACCGATTTCGCGACGGCTGCATGGCGCGCCGCAACCGGCGAAACCTTGTCGGCCACGCTGGTCTACCCGGACGCCCCTTGGGAGGTGACAAAGCTCGGCCTGCCCAATACGGTCAGCCTGTATCACTCGCTTCTGGCTGCGGGGGGCGTGCCTTAAACCGCTATGCACCCAAGTCAGATTACGATTTTTAATCCGTTCGTCCTGAGCCTGTCGAAGGATGAACGGATTAAAAATCGTATCCAGACGTTATGCCTATCGCGGGCAAACCCATTTCCGCATTAGCGCGCCCTATTGAAATCAAAAAAATTATCCCCAATTTAGTCTTTGTATTTTTGATATAATTTCACGTTTTTCGATTTTGGAGGTCTTCATGCCTATTTACGAATATCGTTGTTCTTCCTGCAATTTCCAGAAAGAGCACATGCAAAAAATGAACGATCCATTACTGACCGTTTGCCCGGAATGCGGTAAGGAAACCTATGCCAAGATGCTGTCCGCCGCCGGTTTTCAACTGAAAGGCAGCGGCTGGTATCAAAGCGACTTCAAGGGCGGCGCCAAACCCAAGGAAGAGTCGGCGGCTCCGGCGCCGGTCCCGCCGTGCGCCGGCGGCGGTTGCTGCTGCGCGGGCTAGGCATTGAACTGGATGTTGAAACGTTACTTCATCACCGGCCTGCTGATCTGGGTGCCTCTGGGCATCACCGTGTGGGTGCTCAATCTGCTGATCGGCACCATGGATCAAAGCTTGCTGCTGTTGCCGACAGCATTGCGCCCGGAAAATTGGCTGGGTGCATCCCTGCCCGGCTTGGGCGTGGTGCTGACCTTGGGCGTGATCCTGCTCACCGGCGTGCTCACCGCGAACATCGTCGGCCAGCGCCTGATCCGTTTCTGGGAGGGGCTGCTGGCGCGCATCCCGGTGGTGAAATCGATCTATTACAGCGTCAAGCAGGTCAGCGACACGCTGTTTTCCGGCAACGGCGAAGCCTTCCGCAAAGTGCTGCTGGTGCGCTATCCGCACCCGCAAGCCTGGTCGTTGGCATTCCAGACTGCGGCGCCGGGACGCGACATCGGCGCGAAGCTCGACGGCGAATATGTCGGCGTCTTCATTCCCACCACGCCCAGCCCGGTCAACGGCTTCTATTTTTTCGTGAAGAAGAGCGACACCATAGAACTCGACATCAGCGTGGACGATGCGCTGAAATGCATTATTTCAATGGGCGTAGTGGCGCCGCCGGATAAGGTCGCCAGCATCGCCGGAATTTACCCAGGCGATTAGAACATGAACGATACGCTGAAAACCCTGACCAACCACCGCTCCATCCGCAACTATACCGAGCAGCCGGTGACGGACGCCGAGTTGGATGCCATCGCCGGCGCGGCGCAGGCCGCCCCTTCGTCGATCAACGGCCAGCAGGCGACAATCGTCTGCGTGCAGGACAAGGCGACCAAAAAGCGCATCGCCGAGCTTTGCGGCGGCCAGCCGTGGATAGACCAGGCGCCCGCGTTCCTGCTGTTCTGCGCCGATTTCCATCGCGCCCATATTGCCGCCGAAATGCACGACCGCCAACTGACCATCACCGACAGCGCCGAAGCGCTGATCGTCGGCGCCTGCGATGTCGGCATCGCGCTGGCCAATGCGGCAGCCGCGGCGGAATCGCTGGGGCTGGGCATCGTGCCTATCGGTGGCGTGCGCAACCAGCCGGAAGCCTTGATCGAATTGCTGGGCATCCCGCGCCACGTATTCCCGATTTGCGGCCTGGTGGTGGGACGCCCCGCCGATCCGTCGGCCATCAAGCCGCGCCTGGCGCGCTCGGCGGTGTTCCACCGCGAAAAATACCAACCCGATCTGAAGCCGCTAATTGAGGAATACGACACCCGGCTGGCCGCGCACATGACGGCGGCGACCCATGGGCGGCTGACCCACACCTGGTCGCAGACGGTGTCCGGGTTCTACGACCACATCTATTTCCCCGACCTGCAACCCGCCCTGGAAAAACAGGGCTTCGGCTGCAAGTAAGCATTATCACCCCCCTCTTTAAAATATTTTGAAATTCAATTATGCGAACTCACTACTGCGGCGAACCCAATCGTAACCACCTGCAACAAACCGTGACCCTGTGCGGCTGGGCGCATCGCCGCCGCGACCACGGCGGCGTGATCTTCATCGAC
>JBAYVP010000249.1:0-8041 GCA_041674485.1 Sulfuricellaceae bacterium | reverse complement strand
GCCACAATTTGCGGATTTAGCCGCGTCTCGCGGGATGCGATGCAAGGCGCAAATTGCGCCGTGTGGCATTACCACACAAGCAATTTGCAACGCAGCAGCGCGCCCGCGAGACGATGGATAAATCCGCAAATTGTGGCCGCACAAAGTATATGACGGGCAAGTAGAATTAGAACCGCCTGCAAGCCCGGAGGTTTCATGCTCAGGCAGCACCGGTAAATTAACGCGCACCTCGCTGTTCTTTTGATTGATATGAAAGATTTTGTTCAGCCGGTCGTATGAACAACTACGACGCTCCTACTCAAAACTTCACGTCCGCTTAACGTGGGCGGCGCTTCAGTCGAAACCTGCGCGATCACGCGAATTTACTTGTGCCCTTTAGGGTTAGAAATATCCGGGCTAGACTTCACGCCAGCCATGCCCATCATGGTTTGCCGCCCCCCCGTTGTTGTCGAGCGCGGGAGAATAAAAAATATGAAACGCATGTTGTTTAACGCAACGCAAGCCGAAGAGCTGCGCGTTGCGATTGTCGATGGTCAAAAGCTCGTTGATCTCGACATCGAATCCGCAGGTAAAGAGCAACGCAAAAGCAATATCTATAAGGGGGTCATCACCCGCATCGAACCCAGTCTGGAAGCGGCTTTCGTCGATTACGGCACGGATCGGCACGGCTTTCTCCCCTTCAAGGAAATCTCGCGCATCAATTTCAACGCTGCGGAAGGCGTGGATTTGTCGCGCGCGCGCATCCAGGATGTGCTGAAGGAAGGCCAGGAGTTGATCGTCCAGATCGAAAAGGACGAGCGCGGCAACAAAGGCGCTGCGCTGACCACCTTCATCAGCCTGGCCGGGCGCTATCTGGTGCTGATGCCGAACAACCCGCGCGGCGGCGGCGTATCGCGCCGTATCGAAGGCGAAGAACGCAACGAATTGCGCGACATCATGTCGCAGCTCGACATGCCCACCGGCATGAGCATCATCGCCCGCACCGCCGGCATAGGCCGCAGCCTGGAAGAGTTGCAGTGGGACCTCAAATACCTGATGCAATTGTGGCGCGCGATAGAGAGCGCCGCCAAATCGCAAAGCGGCTCCTTCCTCATCTATCAGGAAGGCAGTCTGGTCATCCGCGCCATCCGCGATTATTTCCAGCCGGACATCGGCGAAATCCTGATCGACACCGAACTCATCTACGATCAGGCCGTGCAGTTCATGGGCCACGTGATGCCCCAGAACGTGGTCAAGGTCAAGCTGTACAAGGACGACGTGCCGCTGTTCTCGCGCTTCCAGATCGAACACCAGATCGAAACCGCTTTCGCCCGCGAAGTCGCGCTGCCCTCCGGCGGCGCCATCGTCATCGACCACACCGAAGCGCTGGTTTCCGTGGATGTCAACTCCGCCCGCTCCACGCGCGGCTCGGACATTGAAGAAACCGCGTTCCGCACCAACCTCGAAGCCGCCGACGAAACCGCCCGCCAATTGCGCCTGCGCGACCTGGGCGGCCTGGTGGTGATCGACTTCATCGACATGGAAATCTCGCGCAACCAGCGCGAAGTGGAAAACCGCCTGCGCGAAGCCCTGCGCTACGACCGCGCGCGGGTGCAAACCGGCAAAATTTCGCGCTTCGGCCTGCTGGAACTCTCGCGCCAGCGCCTGCAACCCAGCCTGGGCGAATCCAGCCACATCCCCTGCCCGCGCTGCCACGGCACCGGGCATATTCGCGGCACCGAATCCTCCGCCTTGCACATCCTGCGCATCCTCCAGGAAGAGGCGATGAAGGAAAACAGCGCGGCGATCCACGCCCAAGTGCCGGTGGATGTCGCCACTTTCCTGCTCAACGAAAAACGCGCCGAAATCCACGCCATCGAATCCCGCTTCAAAGTCGATATCGTACTGATCCCCAACATCCACCTGGAAACGCCGCATTACAGCATCCAGCGGCTGCGCCAGGACGAAATAGGCGAAGAAGCCCCGCTGCCGAGCTACCAGATGGTGGAAATGCTGGCCGAAACCGTCGAAGAAAAACCCAGCGGCAACGAGGCCAAACCGCAACGCCAAATCGCCGCAGTGCGGGGCATCACGCCGGAACAGCCGGCGCCTGTCGCGCAGGAAGTCAAAGCGCAGCCCCTATCCTGGCTGAGCAAGGTAAAACAGTGGTTCGGCGTCGGCGCGCCCAAAAAGGAAGAAGAAAAACCCGTCAAACCCAAGGCAAGCGAAGTCCAGCCGGAGCGGCGCCCGCCCCGGCGCGACCGTGACCGCGACAGCAACCGGCGCGAGCGCGACACATCGAAAAACGAGGCGCGTGGCCGTAGTGAGGAAAAGGAAGCCCCCAAACCGCAGCGCCAAGCACAGCCCAAGAAGGAAATTGCCCCGGCTCTGGAAGTAGGGCGGGAAAGCAACGCCGTAGCCGAAAAACCTGAAGGCGAATCCCGCGGTCGCCGCGGTCGCCGTGGCGGACGGCGCGAACGGGGCGACCGCGAGGGCGGCAAACCTCAAACAGCCGAAGGCGGCAACGATGCCGTCTTCCAGCAAAACGTGGTGGAAAACATCGCCGCGAGTGCGCCCGTGCAGCCCGTCACCGTCGCGGAAAAACCGGCGCCCGTCGTCCCTGCGCCGATCATTGAACCCCCGGTGGCAGTGACGGAACAAAAGCCCGCTCCCGCTGTGCAGACCGAAGCCCAACCTGTGCCGCGCGAAGAAAAAACCGCGATTGCCCCGCCGGCCAGCCCAGCGGAAGCTGTAGTTCAAAGCGTGGAAACAAAGCCGGTGGAAACAAAGCCGGAAGTACGGGAAATCCCATCTTCGCGGGCAGAGGATGAAAACGCAAGACCCAAGGCGGCAACACGGCGCAGAAAAATCCCTGTCGTGGTGGAAGAAATCCCCCCTCTGGGCGAACTGGTCATGATAGAAACCGCGCCGGAAAAAATCAAAGCCAGCGCCGAACCTATCGAGCAGCCTGAAAGCCCACCGCCCCAGAAACCGCGCCGCGTCGTCCCCCCTCCCGTAGTGGAGGAAAGCGCCCCGCTGGTGATGATAGAAACCCGCAAAACCACCGAGTAAACGAATGCCGGGACAGGCGCAACGCGCCCCTGTCCTGTACCACAATTTACCGATTTAGCTGCGCCTGTTTTGTCATTCCCGCGAAGGCGGGAATCCAGCAGCGGAGGTAGACTCGGCGCTCTAGATTCCCGCCTACGCGGGAACTTCGTCATTCCCGCGAAGGCGGGAATCCAGCAGCGGTGGTTAACAGCAACCCGTTGTTTACATTAAACCGTCTCAATTAAAATCCGCGAGATCAGGTGCTCCGATATTCTTACACCTAGCCCCGCATTCCCCGATTCCGCACTATTTCTTCCAGCAGCCCGGCAGCGCCATCCTCCACCAGGTCGAGCACATGCGCGAATCCTTGCGCGCCGCCGTAATAGGGATCGGGCACTTCCCGTAGCTTACAATGCCGGGCATATTCGAGAAACAACCCCACCTTGCCTTCATGCGGCGGCGGGCGCAAGCGGTGCAAATCCGCCAGATTTTCGGCGTCCATCGCCAAAATGTAATCGAATTGCGTAAAATCCGCCCGGCTCACCTGCCGCCCGCGCAAGCGGCTCAAATCGTAACCGCGTTGCGCAGCGGCAGCCTGCGTGCGCTTATCCGGCGCAGCGCCAATATGATAATCATGCGTACCCGCCGAATCGACCAAAATCTTCCCGGCCAACCCGGCCTCCTCAACCATCCGGCGAAACACGCCTTCGGCAGTCGGCGAACGGCAAATATTGCCCATGCAGACGAATAACACTTTTAGTTGCGGTATGGAATCCATATCAGATTGATTTATCCTAAGCCGGACGAGCCGGAAGCCAACAGACATTTGAGAGAGGATTTACAGGATGAACAGGATAGAAAACCCATCCTGTAAATCCTGTTCATCCTGTCATTGATCGTTCCCACGCTCCGGCGTGGGAATGCAGCCGCCGCCGCTGTGCGTCGCGTATTAAATCGATGAGTCAATCTCAAGCTTGCTTTTCCAGTGTCATTGCGCAAGTGTTCCACTATATCTATATCATTGTTCCATATCGGGACGCGGAGCGTCCCTGGCTGCATTCCCACGCCGGAGCGTGGGAACGATCAATTTGGTCGATAAGTGACTAAGCCGGACTAGCCGGAATCAAACAGACATTTGAGAGAGGATTGACAGGATGAACAGGATAGAAAACCCATCCTGTCAATCCTGTTTATCCGGTCATTGTTTTTTTGTGGAAAACCGCTCCAGTGCTTGATCTATGACACATTCTCCGACAGCTCGGTTTAGCGAAGCGTGTCATAGATGCTATCCGCTTCCGAATCCCATTCGCTGAATATATGGAACGGATTGTCTTCGCGCTCTTCTTCGCCGGTTGGCATGAGAAGTTGCGGGTCGCGTGATTTTGCTGGCAGGCGGTTGCGTTCTTCTGCTTCGCAAATGGCATTGATCTGCGTTGCCATGCGCTCCGGTAGCATTGTTGATCTCATCAAATATTTTCAGTATTACTCAATGCACACGCAGAGTCAATTTTGGCATACCATTCCTGCCCGGAATGGCGTTGCAGAAGTAAGGGGACACCCATTTCCCCGCCTTCTCCCGGTTTGTGCGAAATTTGGCATTGACTTTTCCATGCATGGATGCACAATGCGTACCTGATGCTATCAGCCGGGTGGGCACAAAGTCGCGCCTACCTTGGCGCATGACTGAATACGCAAAAAACGCAGCAAGGCGCTACGGCTTTCAACCTGCACGGCAGGCGCCTACCCCCCAATAATGACGGTACACACTCATGACCCTGGCGACTAACCTCGATGAAGTATATCGGGCTTGCGACCCCGACAAGCCCTTGGCGGCGACGGACGAACGCTATGTCGATTTATCCGAAGTGCGCGGCACCAAGGTGATCGCTGAAACCATAGCGCGCAGCATCAGCCGGTGCGACGCCGCGCAATTTCACCAGCAATTGCTCACCGGGCATCGCGGCTGCGGCAAATCCACCGAACTGCTGCGCCTGAAAGCGGAACTGGAAACGCAAAATTTCTTCGTGGTGTATATCGATGTCGAAGAATTGCTTGATCTGGTTGATCTGGATTACCTGGATGTTTTACTCAGCATCGCAAAGGAAACCGAAAACGTGCTGCGTAGCGCCGGCATCACGCTGAACGACACGCTGCTGGAAAACCTCAGCGCCTGGTTTTCCGAACGGGTGGTGGAAAACAGCAGCACCCACGAATTGGCCGGGGCGGTTAAAACCCAAGCCGAAGCCGGCGCGACTTTGCCTTTCTTCGCCAAACTCATGTCCCGCCTTACTGCGGAAATCAAGACCGCCAGCAGCCGACGCACCACCACCCGCCAAAACCTGGAACGGGAATTGGCGGTGTTTATCGAAAAGCTGAATGTGCTGATCGATGACGCCCGCACCAAAGTGCGCCAACGCGGGCGCAAGGACCTGGTGCTGATCGTCGATGGGCTGGAAAAAATGCACTACCGCCTGCTTGGCGATGGGCAATCCACTCACGCGCATTTATTCGTGCTCCATGCGGAGCAGCTTAAAGCGCCGAAATGCCATATCGTTTACACCATGCCGATTTCGCTGGGGTTTAACGCTAATCTGGGGAACGACTTTGACAACATCCTTGTCATTCCCATGGTAAAAACCACCGCCGATGGCATGGCCTGCCTGCACCAAGTGATTGCCCGGCGGATGGCTATCGCTCAGGTGTTCGAGCCGCCCGAACTGGTGGATAGGCTCACCCAACTCAGCGGCGGCGTGATGCGCGATTTGATGCGCCTGATCCGGCTGGCAACCGACACCGGCGGGGACAAAATTACCGGCGACGAAGTGGCGTATGCCGAAACCACGCTGATCCGCGAATACGACCGCCTGCTGCGCGACCAGGAATTTCCCCAGATTAAATGGGTCAACGAGAACCACCGCGTCACCGGCGAGGAAGTCTATGCCCGTATGCTCAACCTGCGCCTGATACTGGAATACCAAAACGGCGAACGCTGGGCCGACCTGCACCCCGCCGTCACCCGCATACCTTGGGTGCAAAAACGGTTACGGGAAAATGGCTGAACCCACCACCGCCTACCAGCACCACCCCGACCTGAAACGCCTGCTGAAAGCCGTGCAACGGGCCGGCGACGAATTCGCGCTGTTCTTCGTCGAATGCAACCTCCCCAGCCTGCGCAACGAACTGGCGGGCGTGCTGGCTGCGGACATGACCCCGCCCCCGGTGCGGGTGGAGCTATCTACGCCGAGCGGCGAAGCGCAGCAACTGGATGAACTGATCGCCGCGCAAATCCAAGACACCGATCAGGCTCTCCCCCCCGGCGCGGTCTTCCTGTTCGGCCTGGAGCAATGGCTGCCCACCTTATCCAGCGAACGGCTCAGATCGACCGTGCAGCAACTCAACTGGCGGCGCAACCGTTTCGCCCGCCTGCACCGCCCGCTGGTGATCTGGCTGCCGCGTTACGCGCTGGACCTGCTGGCGGAACACACCCCGGATTTTTACGATTGGTACAGCGGCGTATTCGTTTTCCAGGCATCCGCCGAACAGCAAGCGCAGGAAGAGCGCAACAGCTTGCGGACCATTTGGTCGGAAAACGGAATCCACGCCGCCAACCGCCTGAGCCAAGCGGAAAAGCAGCGCTGGTTGCATACCCTGCGGGAACTGCTGCAAGAGCATACTGAAAATGATGCTGGGCGTGCCGGCTTGCTCAATGATTTGGCTTACCTGATGAAGTCCTTGGGGGATTACCCGCAAGCATTGGGCTATTACCAACAGTCGCTCGCGATATACCGGGAAATCGGTGACAGAAAAAATGAAGGGGCGGTGCTCAACAATATTTCGCAAATCCATCAAGCGCGCGGCGACTACGCTACCGCGCTAGGCTACCTGGAACAGTCGCTCGCGATATTTCGGGAAATCGGCGACAAATCCGGCGAAGGAACGACGCTCAACAATATTTCGCAAATCTATGATGCGCGCGGCGACTACGCTAGCGCGCTAGGCTACCTGGAACAGTCGCTCGCGATATTTCGGGAAATCGGCGACAAATCCGGCGAAGGAAGGGCGCTCAACAATATCTCGCAAATCCATCAAGCGCGCGGCGACACCACTACCGCGCTAGGCTACCTGGAACAGTCGCTCGCGATACGTCGGGAAATCGGCGACAAATCCGGCGAAGGAATTACGCTCAGCAATATCTCGCAAATCCATAAAGCGCGCGGCGACTACGCTACCGCGCTAGGCTACCTGGAACAGTCGCTCGCGATACAACAGCAAATCGGCGACAAAAAAGGCGAAGGAACGACGCTCAACAATATCTCGCAAATCCATAAAGCGCGCGGCGACTCCGCTACCGCGCTAGGCTACCTGGAACGCTCGCTCGCGATACAACAGCAAATCGGCGACACGGCGGGGCAATGTGCCACCTTGTTCAACATCGCGTCTATCCACTGGCAAAACGCCGAACAGGATGAAGCCATGCGCCTGTGGGGCAAGGTCTATCGCATCGCCAAACAGATCAATCTGGCACAAGCGCTGGACGCGCTGAAAAAATTGGCGGAGCAACTCGGCTTGCCCGGCGGGCTGGAAGGCTGGGAAGCCGGGGCGCAGCAGGCGGACGGGGGCGGAATTAAGGCCATAGTTGCGCCGCGTGCTTGATGCGCAGAATTTCGACAGTCAATCCGACAATGCGGTAAACGATAATGTAATTGGGATGCACGACAAGCTCATGCGTTCCTTTCGCTCGGCCCTTGCGGTACGCTTGCGGATGCTCGCGCAAACCTTCGGCCTTGGCGCGTAGCTCGGCGGCAAAAGAGACGGCGCGGTCGGGGTTGTCTTCCGCGATGAAATCGATAATTCCATCCAGATCGCTTTCCGCAACAGGCCGCCATTCAACCTAGAAACCTCCGTTGACCGCTTACCAACAGGTATAACATGATGGTTCTAAATAACTTTGTCATGTGTTTTACGTTCACCCGTTTGGTGAGAACGCTACGGGCTGGATTGCACGGTTTTC
>JBAYVP010000248.1:0-8053 GCA_041674485.1 Sulfuricellaceae bacterium | reverse complement strand
CTGGCAGCAGATGTTGATGCTCCAGAAGGCTGCCTGATGCGCTGAATGTAAGCATCCTTGACGCACCGATGCGTTTTTATTTATAAAAATCAATGTGTTGATAAATAAATCAAACTGAACCAGCACCCTCATTTCCACACGGCGCAATTTGCGCAGCAATCGCATCCCGCGAAGGGACAATCCAAACCGGACAATTTCTCCCCGCGAGAAGGCATAAAGACTTAGCCGACAAGTTGATCTGGTTATAACACCGGCATTATCCAGCGGTTTGCCAGCTTTTCGCCGAACGCTTCCGCCGTGAGCGGGCGGCTGAAATAGTAGCCTTGCATCTCGTCGCAACCATGCGCGCTCAGGAATGCCAACTGTTCGGCGGTTTCCACGCCTTCGGCGATCACCATCAGCTTGAGGCTGTGCGCCAGCGCGATGACGGCGGTGGTAATCGCGGCGTCGTCCTCGTCGGTGGTAATGTCGCGCACGAAGGAGCGGTCGATTTTCAGCGTGTCGATGGGAAAGCGTTTGAGGTAGCTCAGGGAAGAATAGCCGGTGCCGAAATCGTCGATGGAAAGCTGGAGTCCGAGTGCTTTCATTTCGCCCAGGGTGGCGATGGTTTCCGTGGCCTGTTCCATGATGACGCTTTCGGTGATTTCCAGTTCAAGGTATTCCGCATCCAGCCCGGTTTCGGCCAATATCCCCTTGATTACGCCGACCAGGTTTTTTTGCTTGAACTGCCGTCCTGACAGGTTTACTGCGATGTGCATCAGCGGAAAACCGGCGTCCTGCCAGGCTTTGTTCTGGGCGCAGGCGGTGCGCATCACCCATTCGCCGATGGGCAGGATCATGCCGGTTTCCTCGGCGATGGGAATGAAGCGGTCGGGCAGCACCAGTCCCATTTCCGGGTGGCGCCAGCGGATCAGCGCTTCCGCGCCGACCACCTGGCCGGTGGCTATGTCCCGTTGCGGCTGGTAATACAATTCGAATTCGCTGCGTTCCAGCGCGCGCCGCAGGCTGTTTTCCAACGTCAGGCGCTCGAACGCGCGGGCGTTCATGTCCGCCTTGAAAAACTGGTAATTGTTCTTGCCCTGATCCTTGGCGCGGTACATTGCCGCATCGGCATTTTTCACCAAGGTCTGCGTATCCACCCCGTCGTTGGGGTAAACGCTGATGCCGACGCTGGCCGTGACGAACACTTCCTGGCCGCATAAATCGAGCGGCTTGGCGATGGCGTCGATGATTTTCTGGGCGATGTGGGCGATGTCTTTTTCGCTGGAAACGCCTTCCACGATCACGGTGAACTCGTCACCGCCCAGGCGCGCCACGGTGTCGCCCTCGCGCAGAATCGCCCCCACCCGTTGCGCCACCGCTTGCAACAGCAGGTCGCCGCTGGCGTGTCCCAGCGTGTCGTTGATGATCTTGAAGCGATCCAGGTCGAAAAACATGACGCCCGCCATTTTGTCGTTGCGATGGGCATGCGCCAGCGCCAGCATCAGCCGCTCCAGAAACAGGGTGCGGTTGGGCAGGCCGGTGAGGGCGTCGTGGTTCACAAGATAATTGAGGTGTTCCTCGGCCTGCTTGCGCGAGGTGATGTCGGAAAACACCGCGACGTAATTGGTGGTGATTTTTTTCTCGTTTTTCACCGCGCTGATTGTCAGCCATTCCGGGTAAATTTCGCCGTTCTTGCGGCGGTTCCAGATTTCCCCGCGCCATTGGCCGACTTCCTTGAGCGACGCCCACAGATTCTGGTAGAACGCCGCGTCGTGCTTGCCGGAGCTTAGCAACGTGGGCGATTGGCCGATGGTTTCCGCCGCCGTATAGCCGGTGATCTGGGTGAATGCGCGGTTGACGTTGACGATGCGGCTGGCGGCGTCGGTGATGAGTATGCCCTCGACGCTGCTGTCGAACACCTTGGCGGCGAGACGCAGGTTTTCTTCCGCCTCGCGGTAGCCCGACATATCCTCGATGATCCACAGCGCGCCGTTAAGCAGGTCGGATGCGTTGAGCGCCTTGCCGACAATGCGGCACCACACCAGCGTGCCGTCCCGGCGGCGCAACTGGCGCTCGGTGCGATAGGGCTGGCCGTGCCGCATGACGGCGCGCGCGCCGTTGGCGAAATCGGCGAGCGCCTGGCGCGAGGGATGGATCAGGGCGGTAGGCACACTTTGCAGCGCGCCGCGCGCATAGCCCAGCAATTCCTCCAATTGGCGGTTGACCCATACAAATTTTTGTTTGACGGTCAATGCAATGCCGAAACCGGCATTTTCCAGGATGATTTCCTGCTCGCTCAAGGACAGGCGAAGTTCGCTTTCCACGCGCCGCAACTCGCTCACGTCGGTAATGAAGGCGAAGGAATGGAGCAGGTTCCCCGCTGCGTCGCACACGGAAGTCGCGTTGAAGCGGGCGTGCCGGTCCTCGCCGCTTTTCGATTTCAGGGTGATGTCGTAAATGCGGTGCAGCGTCTCGTTAATGAGGCCGGACTGGAAAATGAAAATCTTCCGGTTCGCCTCGTCCACGAAATCGCCCGGTCGGCGCCCCAGTATCTCTTCCCGCGTATAACCCAGCATCCGGCACAGCGCATCGTTAACATCGACGATCTCCCGCGCCGCATTCATCATCCAGTACCCTTCCGAGGTCAGGTTGATGAAATTACGGTATATTTCCTCGTTATTCATGTGTTCAGGTTATTCATGTGTCCAGTCTTCGATATGCAGCCCGGCAATCTGGCGGAAAGCCTGGTCGTTCGTCACCAGCACCGCATCAGCGCTCAGCGCCTGTGCGGCAATCAATAAATCGAGCGGCGCCAACACCTTGCCCAGCCGCACCAGATCGGCGCGAACCGTCCCATAACACTCTGCCGTAGCGCTGTCCCAGGGCAGCACATCGACGCGCTTTAACAACTCGCGCACGGCCAGATGGAGCCGCGTTGCAGCCGGTCGCTTCTCCAAGCCAAAAAGCAGTTCGCCTTCGGTGATGGCCGAGATGCATAGAGATGCCATGGGCACGGCAACCACGCGCCGGGAAACGGCGGGATGCGCCTTTATCAAATGGCTCACTATGTTGGTGTCGAGCAGGTAGCGCCTCATTCGCGCCACGCCTCGAAGGGGTCGCGTTCCTGCGCCCCCTGGCTGCGCTCTTTCTCGCCCAGAAAATCGTCCGGCACAGCGACGCCCTTGAGCGTGGAAAAGAAATCATCCCAGCTTGTCGGCTTGCGCGACAAAATCACGTCGCCGGTTTCCACATCCTGGCGAATAAAAACTTCCTTGGCGTCGAACCGATAAGCGACCGGCAGACGCACCGCCTGGCTGCGGCCATTGGTGAACAGCTTGGCTACTTGGTGCATGGCGGCTTCCTCGTGCAATGAATGACGATGTAAAGTATATGTCTAGCGGTGGGATATATCAAGATATATGCCTGAGCCTAGAAAGCTCAGTTGACCGCTTGCCAAGATGTGTAATAGGGTGGCTCTAAACAATTTTGTCATCTATTTTGCGTTCACCCGTTTGGTGAGAGCGCTTTGATCTGGATTGCACGGTTTTCCGGGTGCATGGCGGCGTTGCAACTTCTCAAGAAGGAGAAGGGAATGGAATGACCATTCCGCGTCGTTGCGCCTCTTGTGCCCAGGCCGTAAGGCCGTCGGGTATGCCCTGCACCCGGAAAACCGCACACTCCAGCCCGTTCAACTGAGCTTTCTAGGCTGAATGGTCGCAGGAGCGACGGCAGCACCTACAGAGACAGTCGCGACCGGGAGGTCGCATCTACAATTCCTGCATGGTTTTAACCGCCAGGCACAAATCCTGCCACGCCTTGGCTTTTTCCGTCAGGCTGCGCAG
This sequence comes from Sulfuricellaceae bacterium, assembly GCA_041674485.1. GTDB lineage: Bacteria > Pseudomonadota > Gammaproteobacteria > Burkholderiales > Sulfuricellaceae > JAGXQV01. The sequence goes on along the minus strand of JBAYVP010000248.1, from coordinate 4,229 downwards.
CAGATAGGCAGGATGGTAGGTGACGATCAGCGGGATGTCTTGATAACGGTGGATCTGACCGCGCAGGTCGGCGATTTTCGCCTCTTGACGCAACAGGGTTTGGGCGGCGAATTTGCCGAGGGCGATGATTAACTTGGGGTTAATCAACGCAACCTGGCGTTGCAAATACGGCTCGCACAGCGCAACCTCTTCCGGCAGGGGATTGCGGTTGCCGGGCGGGCGGCATTTGAGCACGTTGGCGATATAAACGTTGTTGCCGCGCTTCAAGCCTATGCTCGCCAGCATGTTGTCGAGCAGCTTGCCGGCCTGGCCGACAACCGGCTCGCCCTGGGCGTCCTCGTCAGCGCCGGGCGCTTCGCCGACGAACAGCCAGTCGGCCTGTTCGTCGCCCACGCCGGGCACCGCCTGGATGCGTGTTGCATGTAGCCGGCAGGCCGCGCAGGAACGGATGTTATCCCGCAGTTGCGCCCATTCCATGCCCCTGATCGCCGCATTCCGGTCGATAGCCACGGGGGGAGAGCTCTCCGCCGCCGGTTCCTGCAAGGCCTGCAAGTCCGGTAAGTCCGGTAAGTCCGGTAAGTCCGGTAAGTCCGGTAAGTCCGGCAAGTCCGGCTCCACACCGTCCAACTGTGGCGGCGCGCGCAGACGCCAGACCGGCCCCAGCCCCATTTCCTTGAGGTACAGCGCCTGTCTGGCGTTCACAGCGCCAGCTCCATCAACACGGCATTCTCCCGTCCCTGGGCGGCGGGATAATAATTCTTGCGAATGGTGAGCACCCGGAACCCCCTGGTTGCATAAAGCCGCCGCGCCACGATATTGGAAGTACGCACCTCCAGGAACATGACCTCGGCGCGGTGATCGCGCGCCACCTCTATCATGTGTCCGAGTGCCTCGCGCCCCAGCCCCTGGCCCTGCCACTGCGCGGCGATGCCGAGATTGAGCAGATGCGCCTCGCCCGCCGCGAGCATCATCACGCCGTAGCCCACGATCCCGCCCTCCCGCTGATTGACCCAGCAGTTATAACCGGCATGGAGCGAATCGGTGAAATTGCCGTGCGACCAGGGAAAAGCATAAATGTTGCGCTCTATATCGACCACGCGCTCGACATCCTCCACGGCCATGGGGCGAAAATGCGAAACCGGTTGCAATAAGGCGTTCATCGCTCGCTGGTCTTCAGGGCGACTTTGTTGCGAATATACAGCGGAGCCGCCAGCGCCGCATCAACCCCCTCACCGTTCGCAAAGCAGGGCGCCGCCAAGCGGGCGATGTCGCGCGCCAGCGGAAACGCATCGGCAAAAACGCGTTGCAATTGTCCGGCATGGCGTCCGCGCAGTGCTTCGCCGTGCGCGGCGAACCCGCTGCCGCACCCGCTCCAGCCCTCGCCCGCCACCCTGGGCGTATCCTGCGGCGCATACAGGCCGGGCGTCTGCACGACGCGCCAGCCGTCCGCCTCCCTCTCATAGGCAGCATGATAGACTTCGCCCACGCGCGCATCGAGACAAGCGATCACGCGTTCACTATCCGCGCCCTGCGCCAGCGCCAGCAACGTACACATGCCGATCACCGGCAAACCGGCAGCGAAGGCCAAACCTTGCGCCACGCCGCAACCAATGCGCAAGCCGGTGAAAGAACCCGGCCCGCTGCCGAAAGCGATGCCATCCAGCGCCTGCAAATTCATGCCCCGTTCCGCCAGCATTTCCCCCACCAGCGGCAATAACAACTCGGAATGGCGCTGGCCGGCCAAGACCTCGCGGGCAGACACCTCACCGTCCGCCCATAGGGCGACCGAGCAATATTCCGTGGAAGTATCGAATGCAAGAATTTTCATGGGCTTCAAGTGGTCTTCAAGTGGCGAAATTATACCTTGCCTCGCCACAATTTACCGATTTGGGCGCGTCTCGCGGGATGTGACGCCCGGTATATTTAACCTAAAATACTCAGTTGAACCGCAGAGACGCAGAGGCGCTGAGAAAAAACAATGAGTTATGGTGTCGTGCGACACTGCCCATTTGGTGAAGCGGAAAATTGTTGTAACTCGTTTGTTTCTCTGCGTCTCTGCGCCTCTGCGGTTAAGCAAATGCGGTTTTTAGGTTTAAACCTTGGAAAGCCCGGTTGACCGCTTGTCAAGACCTGATTGGCAAGCCGGCAGGGTAAATTTGTTCTCGGCACGGAAAAAAACCGATTCACCGCAGAGGACGCGGAGGACGCAGAGGAAGAGCATGAGGGGTTTTTCCTCTGCGTCCTCCGCGTCCTCTGCGGTGAAAAAGGTTTTGTCTTTATCCTAGAAACCGCATTTGCTTAACCGCAGAGACGCAGAGACACAGAGAAACCAATGAGTTACAACAATTTTCCGCTTCACCAAATGGGCAGTGTCGCACGACGCCATAACTCATTGTTTTTTCTCAGCGCCTCTGCGTCTCTGCGGTTCAACGGAGGTTTCTAGGTTTATGGGTTGTTGCCATGAGTCGAGCAAAGTTGCGCTAAGATTGCCTAGGATTCATGAACATTTTCCATCATTGATTTTCATCATGAATTTCTGAGAACAAATTTACCTTGGGCAAGCCGGGCAGGGTGGCGGCAACGCGCGACCGATGCGCCTCGTTCCCCGGCGCATCCTAACCGGCTGGATTCGTTGGGTTGCGACGCAAAAAGCCGTGCCTAATCCAAGCTGCGTGGCTACAATACCGGGGTTGCAGACAAGCTCACCCATTCTCAAAAACAAGGAACCCCGCCATGAGCCACACCCCGCTTGCTTTCATGAGCTACGTCCGTTCCGACGACGCGCATGAAAACGGTCGATTGACCCAGTTTTGCGAACGCCTCAGCGGCGAGGTCAAGATGCAGGGTGGGGAGACGTTCCCGATATTCCAGGACCGCAACGACATCGGTTGGGGGCAGCAATGGGAACAGCGCATCAAGGAATCGCTCAATGCGGTGACATTCCTGATCCCCATCATCACCCCCAGTTTCTTTAAAAGTCAGCCTTGTTGCGACGAACTGCACCTTTTTCTTGAACGGGAACAAGAACTTGGACGCGGCGACCTGATCCTGCCGCTTTATTACGTCGATTGCCCGCTGCTCAACGATGCACAGAAGCGCGCCGGCAACGCGCTGGTCGAGGTGATAGCCGGTCGTAATTTCACCGATTGGCGCGAGTTGCGCTTCGAGCCTTTCACCACGCCGCAAGTCGGCAAGACCCTGGCCGCCATGGCGAAGCAGATCATCGTCGCGATGGAGCGCGGTCATGCCCCGCCGACCTCCCGCAAAGCGCCCATGCCACCCCGCAACCCTGTCGAGGAAAACCTTGCCATGCGGGAAGTAAGCGCAGCAATGCGCGCGCCGCAGCACAAATCCGAACCGCCCACGCGCATCGTCGATGCGCTGCATCGCGGCGACCATGCAACCGTGGCCGCAGCCCTGCAAGCCGCCCAGCCGGGCGACCGGATATTGGTGCGCCCCGGTCTGTACCGCGAAGCGCTGATCATCGACAAGCCCGTGGAAATTATCGGGGACGGTGCGGCTGGCGAGGTGGTGATCGTGTCGGAGATAGAGAATAAGCATACGATCCTTTTTCGCGCCAACATGGGGCGCATTGCCAACCTCACCTTGCATCGAACCGGGGGCGAACAGGTCTGTTGCATATACATCACCCAAGGGCGGCTGGAAGTTGAGGACTGCGACATCATGTGCTCAGGCGGTAGCGGCGTCGTCGTCGTCGGGGGCGCCGATCCACGGCTTCGGCGCAATCGTATCCATAATTGCGGGAAGAATGGAATTGTCGTTTCAGGAAAGGGGATCGGCACTTTCGAGGATAACGAAATCTACGCAAATACGCACTGGGGAGTGTTTATTACGGACGAAGCGCACCCTACCCTGCGCCGCAACCGAATCGGAGAAAATGGTTTTCGCGCAATCACCATATCCAAGGGCGGCTACGGTATCTTCGAAGACAACGACCTGCGCGGCAATGCAAATGGAGCCTGGACAATCGCCCCCGACTGTCTGAGCAAGATGGTGCGCCGGAACAACCTGGAACAGGGCTGAGCGCATAACGCCGTCCGCCTCAACAAGCACACGAATTTCGCGTCTTCGCGTGAATCAACAGCGCCGTAGGCTGGGGTGAGGAACGAACCCCAGCATGTCGAGGTTGCGTGAGATGCTGGGGTTCGTTCCTCACCCCAGCCTACCGGGCTTGAACCGACCTACAGGGCTTGTCGAACCATGAACGG
>JBAYVP010000247.1:0-8063 GCA_041674485.1 Sulfuricellaceae bacterium | reverse complement strand
TGCGGCACCTAGAGGACTTTTCAATTATGGGACGGGTTTACCGAATATTTACGGACGGGCGCTACACGCCCGCGGAGAGGTCAAGCTGCTGGCTGACGGGGGACGGGTTTACCGAATATTTACCGAAATTTGCAGTAACTAATTTTATATGGTTGATTATATTAGATTATCTATTTTTCTGTTCAGCCAACCGTCTCAATTAAAATCCGCGAGATCAGGTGGTCTGAATATACTGAAGTTTCACGGTTTTAAGCAGTCGTGGCGTATAAGGAAAAGCTATTTTGACGAGGTTTGCTGTATCAATAGCAAATCCCGTCGAATTTTATATCCCCTGTAAACACGGCCACATGGCCACAAAGGGATTTTAAAACGGTGAAACTTCAGTCAATATACATTAAAGATTTTTCAGGAACATTTTCGCAGTTGCGTCCCCGAGCATAAAGACAGACGGTCTATGGCATACTGTGGGCATCTGTGGTTTTCTGCCGGAGCTTGGACAAATGAATAAAATCACCGCTCAGGAATGGGCGTCTTACTTTTTATCCTTTCTTTTCCTGGTTGCGATTTTGTTGCTGCATTTGCTTCCGGCCTTGTTGGCGGGGCTGCTGGTGCATCAGATCGTGATTTCGCTGGCGCCGCGCGTTAAAATGAGCCGGGGAAAATCCAAGGTGTTGATCGTGTCTTTGATCGCCTTGTTCGTGGTGACTGCCACCGGCCTGCTGGGATGGATCGCCACTACGTTTTTGCGCGGGGAAATGGGCAGTATTCCCCAGTTGATGCACCGCATGGCCGGCATCCTGAGCGATACGCGCATGGCCTTGCCCGAAGGTTTGCAACAATGGGTGCCCGACGGCGATGCGACGGCGCTGCAAACCCTGGCCGCCGACTGGCTGCGCGAACATGCGGTGGAGCTGCGCACCATCGGCGGCGAGACTTTGCGCACTTTCATGCACATGCTGGTGGGCATGTTGATCGGCGCTTTTATTTCATTGCACGAAGCCACGGAAAACATTCCGCTGGGGCCGCTCGGCATGGCCATGAAGCAGCGCGCGGCCTGTCTGGCCGATGCCTTCCATCGCGTGGTGTTCGCCCAAATTCGCATTGCCGGCATCAATGCGGCGTTAACCGCGTGTTATTTGTTGGCGGTGTTGCCCATGATGGGCATTCATTTGCCCATGGGCAAAACGCTGGTGGCGGCGACGTTCGTATTCGGGCTGATTCCGGTGTTGGGCAATCTGGTGTCCAATAGCGCCATTGTGGTGATCAGCCTCAGCGTATCGCCCTTGCTGGCCGTGGCTTCGCTGGCTTTCCTGGTGGTGCTGCATAAATTCGAATATTTTTTGAATGCCAAGATAGTCGGGCATCAAATCAATGCCGCCATCTGGGAATTGCTGCTGGCAATGTTCCTGCTGGAATCGATTTTCGGCGTAACCGGCGTAGTGGCTGCGCCCATTTACTATGCTTATCTGAAAAAGGAACTGGTGATGCGAGGGCAGATTTGAATCGTGAGTGCTGAATTCTGAGTGCTGAGTGCTGAGTTCCAAGTGCTGAGTGCTAAGTTCTTACACCAGCTACCGTCATACTTATTTTTTAACTCTGTAGAATCCTGTCACTTTACTAGCTCCGGTTTCTATAACCTGAGTGCTGTGTGATCCTCGTGACGCTCAGCACTCAGCACTCAGCACTCGGAACTCAGCACTCACCACTCACCACTCAGCACTCAGCACTTGGAACTCAGCACTCACCACTCACCACTCAGCACTTTAATTTTAATCTATCCCCAGCCGTTCCAGCCGGTGGCGCAATGCGCGGAAGGTAATGCCCAGCAGTTTGGCTGCGGCGGTTTTGTTGTAGCGGGTTTTGGCCAGCGCGTCCAGAATCGCCTGTTTTTCCAATTGATCGAGATAATCCGGCAACGGCAGTTTGTCGCCGGATTCGGTGCAGGGCAGCCCTGCTTCCGGCTGCGAGAGGTATAGGTCGTCCGGTCCGATATGCGCTTCGCCGCACAGCGCCGTGGCGCGCTCCAGGATGTTTTCCAGTTCGCGCACGTTGCCGGGAAAGCCGTAATCCTGCAACGCGCGCAGCGCGGCGGACGTCAGGGTGGGCGCCACGGTCATGCCCGCCTGGCGGGAAAGCTTGCCCAAGATTGCTTCGACCAGCAGCGGAATATCCTCGCGCATTTCACGCAGTGGCGGCATTTTCAGTTCGATTACGTTGAGGCGGTAGTACAAATCCTGGCGAAATTTCCCGGTATCAACGCAGGCGCTTAAGTTTTGATGGGTGGCGCTGATGATGCGCACGTCTACGCTTTCTTCCTGAGTGGCGCCGATCTTGCGCACTTTTTTTTCCTGGATCACGCGCAGCAGCTTCACCTGCATCGGCGTCGGCAAATCGGCGACTTCGTCGAGAAACAGGGTGCCGCCATTGGCAGCCTGGAAGAAACCGTCCCTATCTTGCTCCGCGCCGGTGAAAGCGCCTTTGCGATAGCCGAAAAACTCGCTCTCCATGAGGTTTTCGGGTATCGCGCCGCAATTCACCGCGACGAACCCGAGCGCGTGCCGCGTGCTGCTCTCGTGGATCAGGCGCGCCGCCAATTCCTTGCCGCTGCCCGATTCGCCGGTGACGTAAACGGCCGCCTGGCTGCGCGCCAGTTTAGAGATCAGTTGCCGCACCGTCTGGATAGCCGGCGAATTGCCCAGCAAATCGTAGCCGTCATGCTTCGCGGTCGGCGGCGTCATCAGGTTGAGGGCGGATTTGACCAACGCGCGCAATTGTTCGAGCGACACCGGTTTGGAAAGGTAATCGAAAGCGCCCGCCTTAAGCGCCGCCACCGCGTTTTCCGTGTTGCCGTGGGCGGTAATCACCGCAACCGGCAGGTTCGGGCAATGCTCGTTGATATATTCCACCAACTGCAAACCATCGCCGTCCGGCAAGCGCATATCGGTGAGGCACAGGCTGAAATCGCGCGCGCGCAGCAGCGCCAGGGCTTGTGCCAAATCACAGGCGCGCGAGGCATCCAGCCCCATGCGCAGCAGAGTCAGTTCCAGTAGTTCGAGAATGTCGGCTTCGTCATCGACGATCAGGATATGGGGCCGCTGCTCGGTCGATTCGCTATCCTTCGTCGCGTGTTGCGTTCGCTGTTTCACCGCATGTCCCCTTGCCGCTGATTCTGAATTGACCACCCTGCCAGCTTTCGATGTAATCCAGGGTGGCCCCATTGCTTTCGCACAGTTCGCGGGCAATGTACAGCCCCAAGCCGGTTCCCTTGCTGTCAGTGGTGAAAAATGGCTCGAACAACTGGGGACGCAACGCTTCCGGCACGCCTTGCCCGTCGTCGATAATGTCCAATTGTACGAGATTCCCCCTGGCTGGAATAGTAACTTTCAGCCTGATGCTGCCGGCCTGTTTGCGACTATGCCGCCAGGCATTGCGGCACAGGTTCCACAGCACCTGGTCGAAATGGTGCCGATCGAAGCACAGCGTCGCTTTCAAGGCGCAGGACGCATTGAGGGTTGCCTGATCGAAAGTTTCATGGGGCGCCTTTCCGGTTGCGCAAAACTGTTCGACGAACTCCGGCAAATAGATGTCCAGCGCGATCATTTCGGCTTTTGCCCGGTCGCGCCGGTTCAACTGCAACACATCCTGCACCATGCGGTCGAGACGCTGGGTGTTGTCATGCACGATCTGCAACAAACGTACATGGATGGCATCCTGCCCGCCCTCCTCCTGGAGCAGTTCGGTGGCGTGGCTGATGGCGCTCAAGGGATTGCGGATTTCGTGGGCGATATTGGCGGTCAGCCGCCCGAGCGCCGCCAGCTTCAATTGCTGCGCGCGTTCCTGCATCCGGCTCGCATCTTCGAGGAAGATGACAACGCCTTGGGAGCGCGTACCGCCGATGGAAACGAAGCGCGCCTGCACCTGCCGCCCGCTGGCCGACGCCCGCAATGGCGGAATATCTTTGGCGTCGTAGTTGCGCCAGTGCCATAGTTGCACCGCCAATCCCGGAAAGTAATCGTTCAGCAGTAAATCGCGCCGAATGCGCGGCGCTCGCCCCAACAGCGCCTCTACCTGAGCGTTGCGTTGCCAGATTTTTCCCAGTTCATCCACCACCAGCACGCCGTCCTCCATATCGCGGATAACCAGTTGATTGACCTGGGACAGATTGGCTAAATCCACGCTTTGCTTCTGCGCCAGATTCTCGCTGGCCATCAGGCGCTTGGCGGAAGTGTAGGCCAAGCCGGCCGTAGCAAAAAACACCATGCTCATCAAGCCGGCTTGCAGGTAATCCCGTATATCCCCCCCCAATGCCACGACGCGATGCGTATGTTCGAGCAACACGGCGATGCTCGCCAGCGCCGCATGGAACATCGCCAAGCGTCCCCGCCGCACCATGCCCGCAGCCGCCAGGGACGCCACCAACAACAAGCCCACGCCGCTACGGATGCCGCCGCTGGCATGGAGCAGCGCAACGATGAAGAGCACATCGGCGCTCATCTGCAAACTCAACGACAAATTGAATCTCGGCCAATGCATCCCTATCGCCACCATCGCCGAAATCGCAAACAAAGTGTAGAGAATGCTCACCAGAAAAAAAAACGCCGGATCGTTTTCGCTGAAAGGTGCGGTGCCGAACTGGATATAAGCGACAACTAAAGAGCCCGCGACGGTCAGCCTGCATAAATTGAAATAATGCAACGAACGCCAATAAGAATCAGGCAGAAATAACGCTTGTTGCGATGGGAGAAGTGACGGCATGGGGCGGTTGCACGGAATGGAAGCTAAGGGGGAGTTATCCGGGATTGTGCCATAAAGCGGCTATTTTCACAGTCCGGCGCGTCCTCTGCGGTTTGATTGATCGTTCCCACGCTCCAGCGTCACTGCCGTTAAGTTCAGAGCACCTGATCTCAGGATAGACAAATCAATGGGTTATTGTATTTGGTCAGATTTATCTTGACCCGAAATTTTGTAGAAACGAATTTTATGTGATTGATTATGTTGTATTGTCTATTTTTCTGTTCAGTCAACCGTCTCAATTAAAATCCGCGAGATCAGGTGGTCTGAAGTTAGGAAAAATGGATCGTTCCCACGCTCCAGCGTGGGAATGCCGCCGGGGACGCTCCAGCGTCCCGTATCACGTAGCCGGGGAGCCGCAATCAGCTATTGGCGCGCAAAATGGCGCCAACAAACCGGAAGTATCCGCATCGAATCCGGGCGGGAAAATGCGGGCAGCTACTCGACCGCCGTATAGACCCAGGCGGCTTGTCCGGCTCCAGAATCGGTAGCCGCTTTTCCCATGCGTGTCTTTTCGTTCGGGACGCTGGAGCGTCCTGAACGGCGTTCCCACGCTGGAGCGTGGGAACGATCAAATTATTTTCAATCCGTTCGCCCTGAGCCTGTCGAAGGGTGAACGGATTGAAAATAATGTCGGTTGTAACATTTTTTGGCACAGATGAACCCAGCGAATCGCCGCAGGGTTTCACAATTCATCCGAAACGCACCCGCTCACAACTCCAGCAGCAAGCGCGCCGGGTCTTCCAGCGCCTCCTTGATTTCCACCAGCGTCAGCACCGCGTCGCGCCCATCGATAATGCGGTGATCGTAAGAGAGCGCCAGATACATCATAGGGCGGATCACGACTTGGCCGTTTTCCGCCACCGGGCGCTCCTTGGTGGCGTGCATACCAAGGATGGCGCTTTGCGGCGGATTGATGATGGGAGTGGACATCATCGAGCCGAACACGCCGCCGTTGGTAATCGAAAAAGTGCCGCCGGTCAGCGCTTCCAGAGTCAGCTTGCCATCCTTGGCCTTGGTTCCGAAGTCGGCGATTGTCCTTTCAATATCGGCGAAGGAAAGCCGGTCGGCGTCGCGCAGAATGGGCACGACCAAGCCGCGCGGGCTGCCGACTGCGATACCGATGTCGAAATAGCCGTGGTAGACGATGTCGTTGCCATCCACACTCGCATTGACCACCGGAAATTTCTTCAACGCGTTAACCGCCGCCTTGACGAAAAACGACATAAAGCCAAGCTTGACGCCGTGTTCCTTCTCGAAGCGCTCCTTGTGGCGGTTGCGCAGCGCCATCACCGGCGCCATGTTCAGCTCGTTAAAAGTAGTGAGGATTGCCGCAGTCTGCTGGGATTGCACCAGACGTTCGGCAATGCGGGCGCGCAGCCGGGTCATCGGCACGCGCTGTTCCGGGCGCGGGGGAGAATCAGTGCTGAGTGTTAAGTGCGGAGTGCCGGAGGGTTCCGGGATGGGCTGTATCGCCGCCAATACATCGCCTTTAGTGACGCGCCCGTCGCGCCCGCTGCCGGCGATTTTGGCGGCATCGACGGTGTTTTCAACCGCCAGCTTGCGCGCCGCCGGGCTTAACGCGTGCTGAACGGCATTGGAATCCACTGCTGCCGGTTCAGGGCTGCGTATTGCGTTATCTATCATCGCAATCGCTTCGCCACCGACAACCAGGCTGCCGTCACCCTTGATGATTGCGGACAGCACGCCGTCCTGCGGCGCAGGCAACTCCAGCACCACTTTATCGGTCTCGATGTCGATCAGGTTTTCGCCGCGCTTAACCGTCTCGCCGGCTTTCTTGTGCCAAGTAAGCAGCGTGGCCTCGGACACGGATTCGGACAGCGCCGGGACTTTGACTTCGAATTGCATGGTTGTTCCTTAAAGCTTAGTCGAGAATAGAGAGTGGGCGGTGACGGACGATATGCCTTCTCGCGGGAGGAAGTTGTCCGGATTGGATTGTTCCTTCGCGGGATGCAATGCATACCCGACAGCCTGACGGCTCTTGTGCCCATACCCGACAGCCTAACGGCTTGGGCACGAGAGGCGCAAATTGCGCGACATGGTTATTCTCACGCAAGCAATTTGCAACGCGAAAATCGCGCCCGCTGGGGACAATCCAACCGGACGATTTCCTCCCGCGAGAAGGCATATATCGGGACGCAGAGCGTCCCTGGCTGCATTCCCACGCCGGAGCGTGGGAACGATCAATACGAAGCTTATGCAGTGTTATCAATATTTGCGCGCTGTAGTAGCCAGCTTCTTCGCATCTTTCCCGGCATGTTTCGAAAAGACGACTTGCCAGCTCACCAGTCAAGTTCCCTGGCGCTATTGCCCAGAGGCTCGGCCATGCCCTCCTTGATGGATTCGCGCATGCCTGGAATAGCCAGCAGATAGAGCGTTTCCTGAATTGCCTGCCAATCCTCAGCGGACAGAAGAACGGCGCTTGTTCGCTTGCCGGCAATGTGAATTGGCTGATGCGACTCAGCGGTTTGGTCGATAAGGCGATACAGATGGGCGCGCGCTTCGCTTGCCGTGAGTGTAGCCATTTGATGCCTCCTGTAGAGGCACAACGGTACGGATTAGCGCACGTTTTGTCAATCTGCAAGCTTGCGAGCACCGGTGTTCAACCTGACCCAGTGCTATGCATTGCGCTGGGGGGCATTCGGCGCAATAATGATTGCGCCCTACTTGCTGTACGAAGAGGTAAAATTCGATGAAGAAAACCAGAACATACAAAAGCGACATCAAGGCCGCCATCCATCAGACGGCAAGCGATCTTTATGAGGTTGGCCTGATGGACAAGAAGACCATGCGCGGTTTCGATGAATCTTGTCTGACACCGGTGCATGAATTCACCGCCAAAGAAATCTGTGCGCTGCGCAAACGCGAGGAGGTGAGCCAAATGGTTTTTGCCCAATACTTGAATGTGCAGAAAGATTCCGTTAGCCAATGGGAGCGTGGCGAGAAACATCCCTCCGGACCATCCTTGAAACTGCTATCCCTTGTTGAAAAAAACGGCTTGGAAGCAATAGCTTGATTATTGCCGTTGGCGGCTCAAAAAGCTAAGGTCAGACATCAAGGGGACAAGTCTAACATTCCAGCTTTTTGTTGCAATGCTAGGAGCCTGTCGGACTTGAAGAATCGAAGCAAAAATTCGGCTGGGCGAGGACAGATTTCACCGATTTTTTGGTCAATAGCCATTCTATTGACCAAAAAATCGGTGAAATATGGACCGTCCAGGCGGATTTGCAGCCGATTTCCTTTAAGTCCGA
>JBAYVP010000246.1:0-8101 GCA_041674485.1 Sulfuricellaceae bacterium | reverse complement strand
GGCTTGCTTCGATCAATGGTGATAAATTGCTTGCTGATGGCGGTTCTACCTTAAAATATATATAAATAAGCCATTCTAACTCAAAGTGATTGAATTAGGGTAAGTCCGACAGACTCCTAGGATGTTGCTCACCGGGTTGGAGTTCCAATGACCGCGCCGCGTGGAAACGAGGAAAAAATTTGCCCTCCACATCCTCCGCGCTGAAAAAACAAGTTCATCTTGCACACCATGGCAGCGCAAGGCATACTGACGCGACTGGGCAATGCGCTGCGGGTGCGGGCGAAACTGAAAGCAGCCGCGACCAGTAAACGCCAACTTTTTTGCAAAGGATAGAATTATGGCCAACGTCACCCTTGAAGGCGCTCCACTCGAAATCATCGGCAATTTTCCCCAGCCGGGGGATATGGCGCACAGTTTCATGCTGGTGGATAAGAATCTGAACGATGTCTCCCTGAGCAATTTTCGCGGCATGAAAAAAGTGCTCTCCATCGTGCCCAGCATAGACACGCCGGTGTGCGCCGCCTCCGCCCGGCGTTTCAACGAGGAAGCCGGCATTGTCAAGGACGCCGTGGTGTTGGTGATTTCCGCCGACCTGCCGTTTGCCCAGGCGCGCTTTTGCGGTGCGGAAGGGTTGGATAACGTGGTTATGCTCTCCACCCTGCGCGGACGCGATTTCCAGAAGGATTACGGCGTGCTGATCAAGAGTTACCCGCTTGCCGGCCTGTGCGCCCGCGCCGTGCTGGTGCTGGATCAGGAAGACCGGGTGGTCTATTCGGAACTGGTGCCGGAAATCACCCAGGAACCCGACTATTCCGCAGCGATGGATGCGCTGATGAATATCGCCTGAGTGCATACCGCGTGGGTGCAGCGCGCCCACCCTCCCAACGATTTTCCCAGGGTAAATTTGTTCTCGCCCAGAAAAAAAATTATTCACCGCAGAGACGCCGAGACGCCGAGAAATCAATGAAAATGGTGAAACTATTCAATTTTACCACCTATTGTTTTTCCTCAGCGCCTCTGCGTCTCTGCGGTATAATGGTTTTTTCCTGGGCGGAGAACAAATTTACCCCAACGATTTTCCGGCAACCGCTACGCGTCGCCCTTGCTACCTGATAGAATTACGTTTCTGTAAAAACCCGTAGCGGTGCCTCCACTTGAAACACCATCTTGCCCAACTTTTTGTCCAGGCGCTGGAAAGCGTGGCGCCCGAATTGCGCGACGCCGAATTTGTGATCGAACGCCCGCGTCAGGCGCAGCACGGCGATTATGCCTGTAATCTGGCGCTGCAATTGGCGCGACCGATGCGCCGCAATCCGCGCGATGTGGCGGCCTTGTTGCTGGCCGCGCTGCCGGTTTCGCCCTATGTCGCAAAAACCGAGATCGCCGGCGCCGGTTTCGTCAATCTGTTTCTCAGCCCCGCCGCCAAGCAGTCCGGGGTGAAACGCGTCCTTGCCGAAAAAGAAGGCTACGGGCGCGGTTCGTTGGGGCAAGGGCAGAAAATCCAGGTGGAATTCGTTTCCGCCAATCCCACCGGACCGTTGCATGTCGGCCACGGGCGCGGGGCGGCGTTCGGCATGAGCCTGTCCAGCGTGTTGGCCGCAGCCGGTTATCAGGTTTCCCGCGAATTTTACGTGAACGACGCCGGTCGGCAGATGGACATCCTCGCGTTGTCCACCTGGCTGCGCTACCTGGATTATTACGGCATAGAACTGCCCTTCCCGAGCAACGCCTACCAGGGCGATTATGTGCGCGATATGGCCAAGCTCATTATCGAAGCCCACGGCGACCGCTACATTCACTTGCCCACCGCAGTGATGGCCGACGTTCCGGCGCACGGGGAGGACGCGGAAGCGCATCTCGATGCATTGATCGACAATGCGAAGAAGCTGTTGGGCGAGGATTTCGCGTATATCCACAATTTCGCCCTCACCGAACAATTGGGCGACTGCCGCAACGATTTGACCGAATTCGGCGTGACCTTCGATTCCTGGTTTTCGGAAAAATCCCTGTTCGACAGCGGGCTGGTGGATCGGGCGATGGCGCTGCTGGGCAAGCACGGCCACATTTATGTGCAGGATGGCGCAAAATGGTTCCGCTCGACCGACTTCGGCGACGAAAAAGACCGCGTGGTGCAACGCGAGAATGGCTTGTACACCTATTTCGCCTCGGATATCGCGTATCACCTCAATAAGTTCGAACGCGGCTATGTGCGCGTCATCAATATCTGGGGCGCCGACCATCACGGCTACATCGCGCGCGTCAAGGGCGCGCTGCAAGCGCTGGAACAAGACCCGGAGCGCCTGGTTATCGCGCTGGTGCAGTTCGCCGTGCTGTATCGCGGCGCGGAAAAGCTGCCCATGTCCACCCGCAGCGGCAGCTTCGTCACGCTACGCGAATTGCGGCAGGAGGTGGGCAACGATGCGGCGCGCTTTTTCTATGTGCTGCGCAAGAGCGACCAGCATCTCGATTTCGATCTGGAACTCGCCAAATCGCAGAGCAACGAAAACCCGGTGTACTACATCCAATATGCCCATGCGCGCATTTGCAGCGTATTGGAGCAATGGGGCGGCGCGCTGAGCGACTTGAACGATGTCGATCTGACGCCGCTTTCCGGCAGCCATGAACTGGCGCTGCTCAATCGTCTGGCGGAATACCCGGAAACGCTGGAAAGCGCAGCCGCCGACATGGCGCCCCACCTGATCGCTTATTACCTCAAGGATTTGGCGGGGGAGTTGCACAGCTATTACAATGCGGAACATTTCCTGGTGTCCATTGAAGCCGTCAAGCTGGCGCGTCTGGCGCTGATCACCGCCACCCGGCAGGTGCTGCGCAACGGCCTGGGGCTGCTCGGCGTGAGCGCCCCGGAAAAAATGTAGCATCGGAATAAAGAAGCAATTTCAGATGGCACACGACTATAAACGCAACGAGCGCACCCCGCCTTCCTCCGCGAAAAAGGACGGCCACCCGATGCTGGCCGGCATCCTGATCGGCCTGTTCGTCGGGCTGGCGGCGGCTATCGGGGTGGCGATCTACGTCAACAAGGCGCCGACCCCGTTCACCGCCAAGCCCAAGCAGCCGGAATCCGTGCAGGCGCAACAGCCCGCCGTCAATAGCGGAGTGGCGCCGGTCGCGCCCAATGCCGCCGCCAAACCCGATGCGGCCACCGCCAGTCCCGACGCTCAGGGCGCCGAGAAAACCGCCAAGCCGGCGGAAAAACAGCGTTTCGAATTCTACGATATTTTGCAAGGTAAGGAAGCGCCCGCCACCGAGCAGGAAATCAAGGCTTCCGCCGCGCAAAAACCCGGCGTCAACAAGCCCAAGGTCAGTTACTTCCTACAGGCCGGCTCGTTCCAAACCGAGGCCGAAGCCGATAACCTGAAAGCAAAGCTGGCGTTGCTGGGGGTGGAAGCCGTTATCCAGACCGCCACTATTCCCGATAAAGGCGTGTGGCACCGGGTGCGCGTCGGACCTTACACCGATATTGAGGAATTGAACAAGACGCGCTCCGCTTTGTCGAATACCGGGATTCAGGCCGGCCTGATCAAGATAAACGAATAAGGAGCGGCGCCAAGCTATTCGTTCCCCAACCCACTCTTTCAATAATGAGGTAACAATATGAAACAATTAAAACTCCTGGCTTTTGCCTGGCTCGCCTGTCTGGCCGTTATCGCCCACGCAGACCCGCAACTCGGCAAGGAATACGGCATGGCGGCGCAACCCCAGCCGACGGATATGAAAAAAATAGAGGTGGCGGAAGTCTTCTCCTATGCTTGTCCGCATTGCATGGACCTTGAACCGATCATCTCCAAATGGTCGAAGAAACAGCCCGGCGACGTGTCCTTCATCCGCCTGCACTCGGTCATGAACCCGAAATACTTGGCGCTCGGCAAACTGTTTTACACGCTGGAAGCGCTCGGCGAAATGGAACGCCTGCAAGCGGAAGTATTCCAGGCAATACACAGCAAGGACATCAACCTCGCCGACGAAAAAACCGCAACCGAATGGGTCGCCAAACAAGGCATAGACGCCAAGAAATTCACCGACGCCTACGCCAGCTTCGGCGTGCAAGGCAAGGTGGCGCGCTCCAGGCAGCTAACCACCGCCTACGGCATCAACGGCGTTCCGGCCATCGTGGTGGCAGGCAAGTACCAAACCTCGGCAGCCATGGCCGGCAGCCACGAAGCCGCGCTGAAAGTCACCGAATACCTGATCAACCTGGTGCGCCGCGAGCGTGGCGGGAAATAAGTAAAAGCGGTGGCTCATATTGGGTTTTGAGGACACGGCTGGCGGAGGTCTGTTTGGTTGGCTGGATAATATCTGCTACGGACAGGGTCAAACTTCCCTGTTCATGGTTCGACAGAGGCTCTACCACGAACGGGGAAGTTTGACCATGTGCCTCGCGCCTGTGCTCAGGGTAAATTTGTTCTCGGAAGTTCATGATGAAAATCAATGATGCCTAGCATTCATGAATCTTGGGCAAGTCGTAGGGTGGATAAGCGTAGCGCATCCACCGAATCGGCGTAGAAAGGTGGATGCGCTACGCTTATCCACCCTACATTTCCCCGAGAACAAATTTACCCTGTGCCTGTGCCTCGCGCGTATGCTGAGGTTATACCTACATTAACCTCACACCTCCTCTTCAGCCGGCAACTTGCGCGCTTCGTCTTCAAGCATCACCGGGATGTCGTCGCGCACCGGGTAGGCCAGGCGGCACGGTTTGCAAATCAATTCGCCGTCGGTTTTTTTGTAGACCAGCGGACCTTTGCACAGCGGGCAAACGAGTATCTCAAGTAATTTGGCGTCCATTCGATTTCCTCAATTTTTCTAAAATTTTCTCGCCCAATGCGGCGTCCACCTGGGCTTCCACCGCCAGCATCCACCAGTTTGGGGCGGCGAAAGCGGCGCATTTCACCGCGTCCTTTTCCGTCATCAGCAGCGCATCCGCTCCGGGGAAAACCAGCTCTTCCGGGCGGTAGCGGTGGTGGTCGGGAAAGGGGTGCGCCTCGATATTCAACCCCAACCCGCGCAGATGGTCGAAAAAGCGTTGCGGGTTGCCGATGCCGGCCACGGCATGGAGCTGCATGCCATGAAACTGGGCGGCGTCGGCGGTCAGCGACGCATCGGCAAGATTGCGGAAAACATTGCCGACCAGCGACATGGCATAGCCGCTTACCGCTCCGGCGCCGTTCACGACTACCGCATCGACCGAGCGCAAACGGGTTATGCCCTCGCGCAACGGGCCGGCAGGCAACAGCAGACCGTTGCCAAAACCGCGCGCGCCGTCCACCACCGCGATTTCCACGTCGCGCCGCAACCGGTAATGCTGTAAGCCATCGTCGCACAGCAGCAGATTGCACTGCGGCTCCGCTTTCAGCAGCGCTTGTGCCACCGCCACGCGATTCGCTCCGACCCATACCGGGCAGCGGCTGCGCCGCGCCAGCAGCAGCGGCTCGTCACCGCAGTGCGCCGGGTCGCTCGTCGGCGTCACCGCGCGCGGCGCGCAGGCGGCGGATGCGTAACCGCGGCTGACTATCCCCGGATGAAAACCCAGTTCGCTAAAAAAACGCGCCAGCCACAGCACCAATGGCGTCTTGCCGGCGCCGCCCACGGTGATGTTGCCGACCACCACCACCGGCACGGCAAGCCGATAGGAAGGCAATATGCCGCTACGGTACAACCCGCGCCGCGCCGCCGCCAACAGCCGGAACAGGGCGGAAAGCGGCAGCAGCAGGAGATGCCACGGGCTGAGGCGATACCATAGACGCTCCGTCCAACCCACGCGGACTACTTCTTCTTGGATGGCGCTGCGGCGGATTGGGTGGCGAAGGTAATGTGGTTGTAGCCGCTTTGCCGCGCGGCTTCCATTACGTTGACCACCGATTGGTGGGTGGCCTTGGCATCGGCGTTGACGACGATCACCGGATCGGCCTTGTCGCCCGCCGCGCGTCGCAGGCCGAGGCTGATTGCATCCACGCCGGTGTCGGCCAGCATGTTGCCGTTTATCAGATATTGCCCGCCAGCATCCACCATCACGTTGACCAGCGCGGATTTTTCCGCCGTCTTCTCGCCGTTGGCGGTGGGCAAATTAATCTGGAGTTCGGCGAGTTGCGAAAATGTAGTGGTGACCATGAGGTAAATCAGGATCACCAGCAACACGTCTATCATGGGAATCAAATTGATTTCCAGGTCTTCGCGCTTGCGTCCGCGTTGAAAGTTCATTTGCGTTCGCCATGCACCAGTTCCACCAGCTTGATCGCCTGCAACTCCATATCCAGCACCAAGGCATCCACCTTGGCGCGGAAATGGCGGTAGAAGATCATACTGGGGATCGCCACGATCAGCCCCATCGCGGTGTTGTACAGCGCCACCGAAATGCCGTGCGCCAGTTCCGCCGGGCTGCCGCCGCTCGGTTTCAGCGCGCCGAAAATCTCCACCATGCCGATCACCGTGCCGAACAGCCCGAGCAGCGGGCTAACCGAGGCTATCGTGCCGAGCGTGGTGAGAAAGCGCTCCAGTTCGCCGGTCGTGCCGCGCCCGGCTTCTTCTATCGCCTCTTTCATCACTTCGCGCGAGCGGTCCGAGTTTTTTAGCCCCGCCGCGAACACCCGCCCGAGCGGCGACTGCATCGATAGGCGGTTCAGCAGCGCATCGCTCACGCCGCCCTGCTTCCATTCCCGCGCCACCTCCTCCAACAGGCCGGACGGCGCCACCTCGCCGGCACGCAACGACCACAGGCGCTCGCCTATGATCCCCAAGGCCACCACCGATGCCAGGATAATCGCCCAGATTGGCCAGCCAGCCGCTTCAATAATCGCAAACACTAGATTTCCTCCCCGCCGGAATGCGGAACAGCCTTCATGAATCCGCTAACTTTAGCTTGCAGGCAGGTTTTCGGCAAGCGGGAGCGGTGAAAAAAGTTTTGTCATATCCGCTCAATCAAGGACAACAAGGTGTTCGGGCAAGGCGCCCGCCACCGCTTCGGGGACGATACGCCGGTCCAGCGTCACCAGCCGGCCATTGTGGCGCACGGCCAGAGACAACAAGTAGGCATCCGTAACCTGGCGATGCCCCAGCACGCGCGCCCAGTCAAACGCGCCGACTTCCAGCAAATCGACATCCGCCGGCCAGAATTCATGAGACGGGCTTGCCGCAGCCTCCGTCAGGCGCGCGGCTATGAGAGCCGCCGGCAGAGCGCCGGGGTAGGCGGGCTGGGACATGATGCGCACGCATCCATTCTGCGTGATCGGGCAGGACGCCCATCCGTGCTGAAGCTCGCGTTCCAGCCAGGACGTTGCCGAGACGTGATGAATATGCCCTGCATCCAGTAAAGCGATCAGTACATTCACGTCCAGCAGTGCGCGCATCAAACGCCCTCCAGGTCGCGTAAATTATTCACCAAATCGTTGGTTGCCACCCCCCCGCGCACCGGAAAAGGCCGAAAACCACCCACCGACCGCATTTCCGGCG
The DNA here is from genome assembly GCA_041674485.1 of Sulfuricellaceae bacterium. GTDB lineage: Bacteria > Pseudomonadota > Gammaproteobacteria > Burkholderiales > Sulfuricellaceae > JAGXQV01. Next base: position 634 of record JBAYVP010000246.1, on the reverse strand, counting down.
GGTGGACGGCATCCGGCGATTGGTGTCCTGCCAAGGCCTCCCTGACCAGTTTCGACACGATAAATCCCGCCGAAACATTTTGTAAGCGCGCCAATTCCTTGGTGGCTGCCAGCACATCGTCTTCAATATCGATTGTGGTGCGCATGGAACTCCTTTCCCAAAACAGATTATCCTAGAAACCTCCGTTGAACGGACTGGAGTGTACGGTTTTCCGGGTGCAGGGCAAGGCGCAACGACGCGCAATGGTCATTCCATTGCAAGAAGTTGCAACGCCGCCATGCGCCCGGAAAACCGTGCAATCCAGCCCGTAGCGTTCTCACCATGCGGGTGAACGTAAAATATATGACAAAGTTTATTAGAACCACTATGTTACGCATCTTGGAAACGCGGTCAACGGAGGTTTCTAGGATTATATCATCAGTGCATCATGATGCTATCGCTTCATTCACCTCTCGTCAAGACTCTTGTAGAGAGCCACTTGCGCTGTATAAATTTTCATCTGCATTATCGTAAAATCAATGGGTTACAGTGCAAACAATGCCAATAAAAAATATATTATTGTTAAGTCATTGATATTTATATTGGGGTGGAAATTTTGGCATGATTTTTGAGGCGCCCTCAAAAATACCCCAAT
>JBAYVP010000245.1:0-8138 GCA_041674485.1 Sulfuricellaceae bacterium | reverse complement strand
GGGCTTGCTTCGATCAATGGTGATAAATTGCTTGCTGATGGCGGTTCTACCTTAAAATATATATAAATAAGCCATTCTAACTCAAAGTGATTGAATTAGGGTAAGTCCGACAGACTCCTAGGCTGTCGAAATACAGCGTTTTGATCAAATTTTAGCTTCCCGGTTTTTGGATATTCCCGGAAACGTCACGACCTACCTTATTTTTAATCCGTTCGCCCTGAGCCTGTCGAAGGGTGAATGGATTAAAAATAAGGTAGGTTGTCATCGTGCAACCTCAGCATACGTGCGAGGCACAGGGTCAAATTTTCCCGTTCGTGGTGAGCCTGTCGAACCATGAACGGGAAAATTTGACCCTGTGCGCAAGTTGATAAAATCCAAAAAACGGTGCTGATTTTTTGTCAAAAAATGATAAATTTCGACAGCCTAGTGCTGCCCTATCGCGTATTGCCGCCGGGATGCGCGATTGATGCGCTTCCTATCGTCAGCACATCCTACGGCCTTTGTGGGAGCGCCGCCTTCGTCGTGCCATACTTCGCGCATACAAACGCCGCAAGGATTATATTGAGATGTTTGCTTGGTTGAAAAAATGGTTGCGCCGGAGCGCGCCGCCTGCGATGCAGGTCGCGCCGGAGCAGTGGGCGCGGATGGAGGCGCACATGCCGTTCCTCGGGTTTCTCGACGCAGACGAGCGTCGCCGCTTGCGCGGGATGGCGTTGGGTTTTCTCGGCGGAAAAGCGCTGTACGGCGGGCAGGGGTTGGCGCTTTCCGATGACGCTTGTCTCGCCATTGCGCTGCAAGCCTGTTTGCCGGTGCTCAATCTGGGGCTGGAGTGCTATGCGGGCTGGGTGGAGGTGATCGTTTATCCCGGCGAATTCGTAGTGCCGCGCAGTGTCGCGGACGAGGCCGGCGTGGTGCATGAATACGACGACGTGATTTCGGGCGAAGCGTGGGAAGGCGGCCCGGTGGTGCTGTCCTGGCCGCAGGAAGGCGATTCCGCAGCCGGCATCAATGTGGTGATCCACGAATTCGTGCATAAGCTCGATATGCTCAATGGCGTCGCCAACGGCTTGCCGCCGCTGCACGCGGGCATGAGCTTTGCTGCGTGGAAGCGGGATTTTTCCGCCGCTTTCGATGATTTCGTAAGCCGTTTCGACGCCGATGGGGAGTTGCCGCTTGACCCCTACGCCGCCGAGCACCCGGCGGAATTTTTCGCCGTGGCGAGCGAAGCGTTTTTCGTCGATCCGCAGCGCTTGCTCGACGCATACCCGGCGGTGTATCGCCAGCTTGCGCAATATTACCGCCGGGAGCCTATTCCAAACCCGCTCAAACCGGATGCAGCGGGATGATCTTTTTCTGCGGCGGCGCATCATCATCATCGCCCATCAACGTCCGTGCACCTTTCAGCAGGGACTGAATGGCGTTTTGCAGGTTGGTGTTAAAAAATTCGGCCTGGTAGATCGTCGGAATATAGCGTAGCGCCATGGCTTTTTCCGGGATGTCGGCGAGCGGTATAATCTCGTCTTCGAAAAAGGCGTGCATGAATAGCGGTCCTGCGGCATAGTGCAGCTTGATGCCGTCCCGGTCGCGGAACAGCACCAGCACGCGGGCGCCACTCGCTTCTTCCGGGTTGTCCTCGAACACCGGCAAGGAGGCAAACGCGGCAGTGTTTTCCGCAGCGAGATAAGCCAGCGTTTCGTCGAAAGACAGGTTGGGTGGGGCGGCGGGATGGGGTTGGGTGGTTTCCATGTTGATCTCTCTTTACGATAAAGCAGTCATGCCTTAACAAAAGCATCAGGTATTTTCAAGCACTGTTGGTGTAAACTTACGCTATGATAAATTATATTAAACCCATCGGCGCGCTGGCGCTTGCCGTCCTTTTTGCCGCGATGGCCTTGCCGGTCGGCGCGTCCGGCTGTGACGACACAGTGCGCGCGCTGAACCAGCGCCTGCAAATCAAGATAGACGAAGCGGAACTGACGGACGCCCTGAAAGCGCTCAATACCAGCAACAACGCCAGGCTGCCGGACAAATTCGTCGTCAAGCGCGAGGCGCAACGGCTGGGTTGGCAACCCGGCAGGGATTTATGGAGCATCCCCGCGCTCAAAAGCAAAAGCATAGGCGGCGACCGCTTCGGCAACCGCGAGGGGCGCCTGCCCAACGGCAACTGGCGCGAGGCCGATCTCGATTACCGGGGCGGACATCGCGGCGCCAAACGCCTGCTGTTTTCCGCCGACGGACGGCGACGGGTGACCGTGGATCATTACCGTACCTTTGTCGAAATCCCGGAGTGCCGATGAAACACTGCCGCTTGACCGACATCCGCTCGCTCGACCAATTGTATAACGAGTTGGCGCGCCAGCTCGGTTTTCCCCCGCATTTCGGGCGCAATCTCGATGCGCTGTGGGATGTGCTGACGACCGACATCGAAGGCCCGCTGGAAATTGTCTGGGAAAACCCGGAATTATCCCGCGCCGGCCTCGGCGACGACTATGCCAGGCTGGTTGCACTGTTTGAGGAAGCCGCCGCAGAACGGGGCGATATGACGCTCGAATTCCCGGCGAAGGCAAAGCTGTTAGGCTGATTCCCGGTTTTGGGCTTACCGAGAAACGTCATTTCCAGCCTCAGCATATGCGGCTTAAGGTAAATTTGTTCTCGGGCAAGCGTAGGGTGGATAAGCGTAGCGCATCCACCGAATCCGCGTAGAAAGGTGGATGCGCTACGCTTATCCACCCTACGACTTGTCTGATCGTTCCCACGCCCCGGCGTGGGAATGCAGCCGCCGACGCTGTGCGTCGCGTATTAAATCGATGAGTCAATCTCAAGCTTGCTTCTCCAGTGTCATTGTGCAACTGTTCCACCTACATCATTTTCCATATCGGGACGCGGAGCGTCCCTGGCTGCATTCCCACGCCGGAGCGTGGGAACGATCAACGCAAGCTTATGCAGTGTTATCAATATTTGCGCGCTGCCGTACTAGACTGAACCGCACATTGCCCATGGGACAGACGCCGACATGAAAAACAAACTCCTCTTCATCCTCATGCCCGTCCTGCTTTCCCTGCTCGCGGCCTGTTCCCGCGAAACGGTTTCCTACTGGGTCGGGCCGGATCAGGCGTTCACGCTGTTGCGGGAAAAGGAATATCCGTGGGACGATGAATACCGGCGCGCGATCGTGGTGATGTCCATGCCGAAATGCTCCGTGCGCTACAAAATGCCGGCGGATAAGGGGGACATAGATAAAGTAACGCTCTACGATGCCGGCGACGGCTACTATGTGCTGAAGGACAAAGCCGGCCAATACACGGCCAACCTGGCGGATTGCTCAATGTCCGTGGTGGAAAGCATTATTGCCGATCCCGGCGAACTCCAGGGCGTCTTCGATATGCCGCACGACCAGCCGCCCCGTTTCGTCAAAGCGCCGGCCAAACCGAAGCCCAAGACGCCGGTTGCCCCCGCCGGGGAGGCGGCAACCGGCGAGTAAGCGAGTGGTCAGTGGAAGCTGCCGAACGAGCGGTCGGCGGTGTAGTCCAGTTCCGGGAGACCGGCGATTTTGCCGCCCTGGCGCACCGGACCGCCGGGGAAGAGCCGATAGAGGAATTTCCCGCCGCCTTGCCGGGCGAATTCTTTTTCCAGGCTGCGTAGCGCCTCGCGGGCGTTCATGAGCTTATCCCCATCGAGATAATATTCCCTCAGATAGCGGATTACGTCCCAATGCGCCTCGGTCAGCATCACGCCTTCCTCGGCGGCCAGCGTACCGGCCACCTCCTCGGACCAGTCGTCGATCTCGGCGAGATGTCCATGCGGATCAAGCCGGTAGGCGTTTTCGGCGGGGATGGTATGGTTGATATCGAACATGATGCACCTCCTTGTTCATGAATACGGTTGGGCTGTCATGCGTAGCGGTTACGATTCCGCATTGGCATGTTCCATCATAGCAAAGGCTGACTGATTTTGTATGAAATAATACGCCGTCGGCAAAAGCGGCTACAATTTCGGATTTACAAAGGATTAAATCATGATGCACGAAGCGGTTTTCGAAGCCAAAAACGAGTTGGAGCGCCAGCTTGAAGCATTGCACGCCGGCAGCATATCCGAGACGGATTTTCAGCGGCAATTGAGCGTCACCGAAATTTTCATGCCGATCCAGGATAACAGCACATCGGGCATACAGCGTTCCACCAGCGCCCAACCGCTGGTGGTGGAAGACGAAAGCGGCATCCCGGTCATGCTGCTGTTCACCAGCCCGGAAAGAGCCAAACCGGTGGTGCAGGAATTCCCCGGTTTCGGCGGCGGACTGCTGACCGAATTCAAATGGATACTGGAAAAAATGGAAGCCGGAATGGGCATTTCCCTCAACCCCGGCTGGGAAATCGGCTACGACATCGAGCCGGAAACGGTAGCGCGCCTGCAAGCCAACGCCAAAGGAGAATGATTGATGAACGCCACAGTATGCAACGACCTCAGCAAAAAAAGCTGCCAACCCTGCGCAAGCGGAACAGCGCCGCTGGAACAAGCGGCAATCGACCGGCTGCTCAAGGAATTGAACGGATGGGAACAGGCGGGTGACGAAATCGTCAAAACCTACCGTTTCAAGAACTACCATGAAACCATGGCGTTCGTGAACGCCACCGCCTGGGTCTCGCACCGCGAAGACCACCACCCCGAATTGGCGGTGAGCTACAACCAATGCAGCATGCGCTATTCCACCCATGCCGTCGGCGGGTTGTCGGAAAACGATTTCATTTGCGCCGCGAAAATCGACCGCCTTTTCGAATAAAAAAATACGCATTTCAACAATGCAGACCAAAAAAATATTTCTCGCCTCTTCCAGCGAACTGAAAGCGGATCGGGACGAATTCGAGATTTTCATCAATCGCAAAAACAAAGATTGGGTCGGCAAAGGCATCTTTCTCGAACTCGTCATATGGGAAGATTTTCTCGACGCCGTTTCGCGGACGCGCCTGCAAGACGAGTACAACCAGGCCATACGGGCGTGTGACCTGTTCGTGATGCTGTTCCAGACCAAAGTCGGGCAATACACCGAAGAAGAATTCGAAACCGCCTTCGGGCAATTCAAGGCGACCGGCAAACCGTTTATCTTCACCTATTTCAAGGATGCGACAATCAGCACCGGCGACGCCGACGATGACGCCCTGATGAGCCTGCTGACGTTCAAGAAAAAGCTGAAAGCGCTGGGGCATTTCCACACGCCCTACCGGAACGTGGACGCGCTGAAACTCCATTTCACCGGCCAGTTGGACAAGCTTGCCGCGAATGGACATATCCAGTCCATCACCCAAGTCCCTCCTGCGGGTGTAGCCCCCGAAGAAGCAAAATCAGTCATCGCGCATTATCTGCACGCGCTGGCAAGCGACCTGGCCGGGCTGAAACTGAGCGAAATCGACACGGCAGCCGGCCAGCCGGGACAATCGCCGCTGGAGCTTGCCGACATCTACGTGCCGTTAGCCACCACCCAGCTTATTCCACAAAACATCCCCCTGGCGCACTGGTTGGCGCGCGACGCGAATACCGCGCGCAACGAAATCGACCCGCAACGCGAAACACGCCCGGTTTCCGCGCTGGAAGCCCTGGCCGAACATCGCGAACTGACCCTGCTGGGCAAGCCCGGCAGCGGCAAGAGCACCTTCGGCGCAAGCGTACTCCTGACCCTGGCGCAAGCCGGGCAAGGGCACAACAACCGTCTGGCGGAATTGGGCGACGAATGGCAGCACGGCATCCTGCTCCCCATCCGCGTGATCCTGCGCCGCTTTGCCGAACAACTCCCGCCCGGCGACCAAGCCGTGCATGCCGGCGACCTGTGGGCTTTTATCGGCAAAGACCTGAATGCCGGCGGCTACGGCCTATCCGCCGACACGATGGAATGCGTCCGGCGCATCGCGCGCGACCACGGCGCATTGATCCTGTTGGACGGCCTGGACGAATGCGGCGACAGCATACGGCGCGGGCGGGTGCTGGCCGCCGTGCGGGAATTCATGCAACACGCGGGCGCGAAATGCCGCTTCGTCCTGACCGCCCGGCCTTATGCCTGGGCCGATGGCGCCGACCCGGCGCGCGGCGTCTATACGCTGGCCGACCTGAATGACGCGCAAATCGAACACTTCATCCGCGCCTGGTACGCCGCCATGGCCAAACGCGCCTGGCTGACACCGGGCGAAGCCGAGCGCAAAAAAGAAGACCTGCTAAAAGTGCGGCTGCGCCCCGACCTGCTGCCGCTCGCGCAAAACCCGCTGCTGCTGACCTTAATGGCCACCCTGCACACCAACCGAGGACGGCTGCCCGACGACCGCGCCGACTTGTACAACGACTCGGTGGAACTCCTGCTGCTGCGCTGGAACCGCCAGATCGGCGCGGATCGCGCATTACTGGATGAACTCGAAGTCCCTGGCCTGAAACTATCCGACCTGCGCGAAGCCCTGGAAGAACTGGCCTTCAAAATCCATGAACAGAACGCAGGCCGGGATGGCGCCGCCGACATCGGCGAAGACCGGCTGGTGCGCGCCTTTACCCCTCTGCTGAACAGCAAGGACAAAGCCGACGTAGTCGTCGAATATATCGAAAAACGCGCCGGATTGTTAATCGGCCAGGGCGAAAAGGACGGTGAGCGTCAATTCACCTTCCCGCACCGCACCTTTCAGGAATTCCTCGCCGCCTGCCACCTGGCGGCTAAAGACGACTTCGCCGCCGAATGCGTTCGCCTTGCGCGCGCTGCGGCGGCGCACTGGCAAGTGGTGCTGCCGCTGGCGGCGCGCCTCGCCAAAGCCGAGCGCGGCGCGGGCGCTGCCGACGAACTGATCCACGGCGTCTCGATAGCCGAATACCGCACCCGGCATAAACCGGACGCCGGCGACTGGGAGTGCGCACTGCTGGCCGGAAGCCAATTGCTGGAAATCGGCCTGGGCGCAATCCACAAGGGCGAGCGCACCCGCGCCATCGCCGGGCGCGTCATCGGCTGGATTGCCGCCGGGCTGCCGCTGCACCCGCTGGATGGTGGCGCAGCAGCCCTCCGGCGCGCCCAGGCAGGCGACGTGCTGGCCGCACTCGGCGACCCGCGCTTCGACCCGCAACGCGGCCACCTGCCGAACGACGAAAAACTCGGTTTCGTGCGCATCCCCGCCGACCCGGATTTTTGCATCGGCACACGCAACGCGGATGCGCAGCGGGTGGGGGCGCGCGAAAACGAGATCAACGACCAACCCAGCCCCACGCCGGAATTCTACCTCGCCCGCTATCCGGTCACCGTCGCCCAATTCCGGGAATTCGTCGTAGCGACGGGTTCCAAACTGGGTGACGAAGCCGCGTTGCTTGACCCGGACAACCGCCCGGTGGCTCGGATAAGCTGGCGCGAAGCGCTGGCGTATTGCGCGTGGCTGAACGACCGACTCGACCAATTGCCGGGCAACGAAATCACCGGACTGGTGCGTGTCGGCTGGCGCGTCGCCTTGCCCAGCGAACTCGAATGGGAGAAAGCCGCCAGGGGCGGGCGCACCACAGCCTATCCATGGGGCGATAAAGCGGATGCGAACCGCGCCAACTATGAAGACACAGGAATCGGCGACACATCGGCGGTCGGCTGCTTTCCCGCCAATGATTATGGTCTGTACGACATGAGCGGCAATGTTTGGGAGTGGACGCGCAGCTTGTGGGGGAAGGATTGGAAAAAACCGGAATTCGCTTATCCGTATAACCTTGAAGACCGGCAGCGCGAGGATACGGATGCGGGGGAAGATGTTCTAAGGGTCGTGCGCGGCGGTGGTTGGCTCGGTCCTCCTGGCGTCGCGCGCTGTGCCTATCGCAACTGGGATCTTCCCGACAACCGTTACTACGACCTCGGTTTTCGTGTGGTGTTGCGTTCTTCCCCTGTTTAGCCCCTCTGCCCTCTGTAACTCTGGACTCCGATACTCTGATCCTGTGACTCTGGAGGGGGCGCGGGGGAGACTTCCCCCGCTACGCGCAGCGGTCGATTTTTTTTGCTATTGCCCCCATTGAAAAGAGCCGTAGATACTGTTATCGCTGTCAACACCCATGCATAGTTGGGTCAAAGGATTTGCCCGACTTAAGTACGCCGAAGGCGACATGAACGATCTTGCGCATCATGGCGCCGATGATGAGCTTGGGAG
>JBAYVP010000244.1:0-8144 GCA_041674485.1 Sulfuricellaceae bacterium | reverse complement strand
GGCGGCGTTGCAACTTCTCAGAATGGAACAAACCATTCTTCGTCGTTGCGCCTCTTGTGCCCAAGCCGTAGGCTGTCGGGTATGCCCTGCACCCGGAAAACCGCACACTCCAGCCCGTTCAACGGAGGTTTCTAGGTTGATCCAACCACCGCCGCGCACGACCTTTCCAGACTGCCTGACCGGGTGTCGCCATCCGGTGGGTGAATTTTAGCAAAAAAATCGACTGCTGCGCAGCGGGGGAAGTCTCCCCCGCGCCCCCTCCAGAGCCGGAGGATCAGAGTAACGGAGTCCAGAGTTACCGAGGGCAGAGGGGAAAAACAGGGGAAGAACGCAACACCACACGAAAACCAAGAAGGTAGTAACGGAGGCCGGGTCGACTCCAGTTGCGACAGGCACAGCGCGCGCCGTCAGGAAGATCAGCCCAACCACCGCCGCGCACGACCCTGTAAACATCATCCCCCGCATCCATATCCTCGCGCCGCTGGTCTTCAGGGCCATACGGGTAGGCAAATTCCGGTTTCTGACTATCCTTCCCCCACAGGCTGCGCGTCCATTCCCAGACATTGCCGCTCATGTCGTGCAGGCCGTAGCCGTTGGCGGGAAAGCAGCCAACCGCCGAGGTGGCGTCGATGCCCGTGTCGCTGTAGTTGGCGCGGTTCGCATCCGGCTCATCGCCCCACGGGTAGGCCTGGTCGCGCGACCCGCCCCGAGCGGCCTTTTCCCATTCGAGTTCGCTGGGCAAGCCAATGCGCCAACCATCGCGTATGAGTTGGGCGATTCTGTTGTCCGGCAATGCGGCGAGCCGGGCGTTCAGCCAGTCGCAATACGCCAGCGCGTCGTGCCAGCTTACATACTTCACCGGGCGGTTGTCCGGGGTGCGCAAGGCGTCGTCGTTCTCCAGCTTGAATTTCGTTGTCCCGACGAATTCGCGGAACTGGGCGACGGTGACCGGGTAGCACGCGAGGTAGAAATCCCGCGTGGGGGTGGGTTCATCGTTAATCTCGTATTTCCTCACCCCCAGCCGCTGTGCATCTTTCTTGCGCGTGCCGATGCAAAAATCCGGGTCGGCGGGGATGCGCGCGAAACCGAGCATGTCATCGCCCGGCAGGTGGCAGCATCGCGGGTCGAAGCGCGGGTCGCCGAGTGCGGCCAGCACGTCGCCCGCGCGGGCGCGGATGACCGGTTTTGAGCCTTGCAACGCCGTGCCGTCTCCCAATAGCGTCACAATGCGCTGGGCGCAACCCTCCCGAATAGTTGCGCCGCTATCGCGCCATTCCAGCACCGCCGTGCCCGCCAATTCGGCAGCGGAAAAGCGGGTGTCCGGCGTCGAACCCGCCTGCGCCAGTTCACCGAGGAATTCGCGCGCCGCCTGGGAAGAATGCGCCGCCCAGTAGCCGCCCAACAGCAATAGCGGTTCGCGCCACCAGGGGTCGTCAAGCAAGGCGCCGATTTGCGCAAGGATGGCCGCGCGACCCGCCCCACCAATGACCTCGCGCAGGTAACGCGCCACCAGAAACTCCTGGAAAGCCAGGTGGATGAAACGGTACACGCCGTTACGCTCTTCCAGTACGCTGCCGCGCTGGCGGGCGTGACTCAAAAAGTCGTCGATGCGCGCGACGAACGTTTCCTCTTCCCGGAGCGCGCGTTTTAGCGCTGCCTCCTCAATTTCACGCCCCTGGTCGCTGCCTTGCCGGTGCATGTGGAAGGCGAGATGCTGCGCCATGTCGCGATACGGCTTCCAATCCTTCGCAAGGTCGCTATTATTATTTTCCTCGCGTCCATAGTCCACTTGCAGCAGCGCATTGATGGCCTTCTCGAACAGGACGGCGCGCTCATCCGGGAGCGTGCGTTCGTTAACGTGGACAATCAGCAGCAGCCTCACCATCAGCGGGCTATCGACGAGGGCGTCCGCATCCTTGCCGAGCCGGGCGCGGCGCGTTTCCTCCAGGGCGAGGATGCCGCGCAGCAGGTCTTCCGCGCGCTTATCGCGCAAGGTGGCGTCGTGGGGATGAATGCAGGCATAGGCCTGGCGCACCATGGGTGCTATGTGCAGCTCTGGGTCGAGCGGCTGGACGGCAATTTCGCGAAAATCGGCGCCCAGCGCGGTGCGCCCGCTACGGTAGGCGATGGTGCGGCAGGTGACGATGACGCGTAGCGCCGGGCGTCCGCTCACCAATTCTTCGACTGATTGGCGCACTTGGGCGCGCTCGTCCTCATCCGCTACTTCGTCCAGGCCATCGAGCAGCAGAACCACGTTGCGCCCCTCCTTGAGCAGTTGCACGAAAAAATCATCGGGCAAATCGAACTCGGCGTGGCAGCAGATCAGGTGGTGGGTGATGTAGTGGGTCAGCGTCGTTTCCTGCGGCGGCGCGTTGCCTGGCAGTTCGCGGCGGCGGCGGGCGAAGGAGGCGAGCGGCACGAAGATCGGCAACGGTAGCTCGCTTGGGGGCGAGCGTCAGCCCCAGGCGGGAGCGGGCCGGTTCGGGGTTGTTCGCGAGCAGCGAGGTTGCCAGCGCCCAGGCCATATGGAGCAGCACCGTGGTTTTGCCGGAGCCGGGGCCGCCTGTGATCGCGAGACGATTGCCCAGCGCCGGCACCTGGTTCAGGGCGATATCCGCTTCACGCTCAAAGTCCGCGCCGTCTTTCATCCGTTCGAAACCGGCGCGCGCTTGCGCCGAATCCAGGTGCTGCAGCGGCTTGGCGCGCAGCGGCACATAGGCCGTTTCCAGAGGCAATATGACCACCGCAGCTCCACCGGCGCGCTCAATGCCGCGTAGCTCTATGCTCTGCGTGCGCGCCACCAGCCATTCGAGATAACCGCTTACCCGCCGTGCAATCTCTTCTTTGGTTAGCCGCTGGTTGCAGGCGGCGTAGTAGTGGTTGACGATCTGCGTGCCGGTGTTGATCGTGCCCGAATTGGCATTTTCAACCTTAACGCTATGCCGCCCCAGCGCATCGCCACCGCCTTGCGCCACCGCGCCGGAACCGGTTGCCGCGGCTTGTCTGGCGGCGTCCAGTTCGGCCTGCATTTCCCTCATTTTTTGTTCCAGCGCTTCGATATGGCTCGGGTCAGCGGGTGGCGTTGTCATGCGCACTTCCTCAGTTTGGTTTTAATTTTCTCCGTTAGCCTGCGCGGGGTTGCCGTTCATGGCGCCGGTGTTGATCGTGCCGCTGTGGGTGCAAAAAGCGCGCCCAACCGAGCCAGGTTTATTTGTTATACTGATTCCATTCAATTCGCAAAGTGCTGGCCATGCCCGCTATAAGCATGTTCTACGGCATCATCATTTGCCTATATTTCTATGATGATGAACGTCACAAATTGCCTCATATCCACGCAAAATACCAAGGGCAGGAGGCTTCGTTCGCCATTCTCGATGGCGCGCTGCTGAGCGGCGACATGCCTGCCGCAAAAGTCCGGCTGGTGCAGGCGTGGATTGAAATTCACCGCGAATCCCTGTTGGCCAATTGGGAGTTGGCCGTCAATGGCCAAACGCCATTCGCCATTGATCCCTTGCGTTAGGAACAACCATGGAAGCCGTTATCCGCGTAGTGCCCCGTGAAGACTATTCCCTGGAACTTTGGTTCAGCACCGGAGACCACCGATTGTTCGATGCCCGCCCTTATCTGACGCGGGGCGTGTTTACGCGCTTGTTGGACATCTCTTTGTTCAAGCAGGCATTTGTTGCATTGGACACGGTGTGTTGGCCGGGAGACTTGGACATCGCCCCGGAAACACTCTATGACCGTTCGGTTCCGGTGAAAAGCTAGTGCGGTGGGCTGGGGTGAGGCACGAACCCCAGCATGTCGAGGTTACGTAAGATGCTGGGGTTCGTTCCTCACCCCAGCCTACCGAACTGTTTGCCCGGTGCTGAAAATATCTTCAGCCGGGGTGGGGCGGGCATGGCTTTATCGTGTCCACGCGGATCAATGCGATAAATTTCGCGTGGCAGCAAAAAGCGCGCCCTCTCTAACCGGGCTATTAACCCAACCTGCGAAACTGCGCCCCGCACAGCGTCTCCGTCATCAAATACAACGCCAGCGGTTGATCCTGGCAAGATATGAAGCCGAAACGCCGGTAAAACGTGGCGGCTTTTTCATCCTTGGCATCCACGACCATTACCGTGATGCCGATTTTTCCGGAAAGCTCCACGACAGCGGTGAAGGCGTGAGCCAGCAGCTTGTGTCCCAGCCCTTGTCCTTGTGCGCCTTTGTCCACTGCCAGTCGCCCCAGGCGCGCCGCTGGGATGGGGTATTTCGGCAATTTCCGGCGCAATTGCTCACCGAGCGACTGGAATCCAATGCTGCCGGCGCTCAGGGTATAAAACCCCATTACTTGCCGCAATCCTTCCGCCACCGCCACGCGCGTTTGTCCCAGATGCTTGTCCTGTTGCTGCCGGGCGTGTTGGCGGATGAAGCGGTTCAATGCATCGTCGCCGCAATCGAATTGCGCGCGCTCGAACGAGCTGTCGAGCGGCGCGATGACCCAATTCACCGGCGCAGCAGTTCGCACAACGCGTCGTTGGGGGGCGGCGGGTTTTCCAACGCATCGAGAAAGGCGTCGCGGTCGCGATTGGAAAGTGTGAGCATCTGCTGTTCGCTGATAACGCGCTTGGCGGCTTCGTAGGCGTGGGTGAGCATGAAGGCGCTCAACGAAGTGCCTATCAATTCGGAGGCTTGTTCGATAACGGCCTTGGTTTCATGAGGGGTGCGCAAGTTGATGCGATCAAGTTGGGCGGGTTGCATAGCTACCTCCTGTTGGACTTACCGGTGTATTGTATACCTTCTCGCGGGGGAAATTGCGGATTGGATTGTTCCCAGCGGGATACAATGCATACCTACCGGCCTTACATCGGCTTCTTGATCGAAATCGCGCCGCGAATTTGGCCCAGCGTATAGCCGATGGCCTTGTCGTGCGGATAGTCGGCGTTGAGCACCTCCTTCACCGGCGCTGCGATGGCGTCCGGCGCGCCGTGGCACTTCAGGCACACTTCCTGCGTCGGGATGGCTTTCATGTAGCGCAGATATTTGCCTTGCGGTTCGGTGACGACTTCGGCGAATTCCATGTTTGCCGGAGATTCTTTTTCCGTCAGGCGTTTCTCGAAATTCATCAGCACAGTCTGTTCCCAGGCATCCGGCATGCCAAGCAACGGGTTGCGGACTTTCAGGGAAACGCGCGTCACGCGCTGACCGGTCTTGCGCGATATTTCGGAAGTGGCCATGGGAGCGATAACCTTGCACACGCTAATGGTTCCAACCGGGCCGCTGGACATCATTTCGCTTTGCACTTTGCTGCCAAGTTGACCCACCAGTTCCTTGACCACTTTGCGGCTGTCATCCTGGAACGTTGCCAGGTCGTCGGCGGTTGCCGGATTCATGTTCAAGGCGAGCATGAGCGAAAGCGGAAGCAGGGCTTTTTTCATCGGTGAAATTCTCCAAAAAACGATAGATTAGGGGGGAAGTAAATATTAGGCAATTCTAATGTCTTTTGAAAATTCAGGATAGTTATTTTCAGCGTGGTCGGTTTCCGTTGTCGTAGATCAAGCACTAGTGCGGCTCTCCACCCGGAAATTCTTTCACCGCAGAGGCGCAGAGATTTTGTTATTTCTCCGCGCCTCTGCGCCTCCGCGTCTCTGCGGTAAATATTTTTGTTCCGGCTCGTCCGGCTTAAGATTACGCGTCGGCGCTTAGTACGGATTCGGCACACGCCGCCCCGTCTTTCTTGTTAAAATAGCGCGATAGGCCTTTACCATTTCAGGAGTTATTCATGACCACCAAGCATTGCAAGCTGTTGATTCTCGGTTCCGGCCCCGCCGGTTACACTGCCGCCGTTTATGCCGCGCGCGCCAATCTCCAGCCGGTGCTGGTCACCGGGATGCAGCAGGGCGGGCAACTCACCACCACCACCGAGGTGGATAACTGGCCCGCCGATGTGGACGGTGTGATGGGTCCGGCGCTGATGGAGCGCTTCCAAAAACACGCCGAACGTTTTAACACCGAAATCCTGTTCGACCATATCCACACCGCCAAGCTCGACGTTAGTCCCTTCACGCTGATCGGCGACAGCGGCGTTTATACTTGCGACGCGCTGATTATCGCCACCGGCGCTTCCGCCAAATATCTCGGCCTGCCGTCCGAAGAGGCGTTCATGGGGCGCGGCGTATCCGGTTGCGCCACCTGCGACGGCTTTTTTTACCGCAACCAGGAAGTCGCGGTGGTCGGCGGCGGCAACAGCGCGATTGAGGAAGCCTTGTACCTCGCCAATATTGCCAAAAAAGTCACGCTGGTGCATCGCCGCGACACTTTCAAGGCCGAAAAGATCATGGTGGACAAGCTGCACGACAAGGTGAAAAACGGCAACATCACGCTGGAATGCTTTTGCGAACTGGACGAAGTGCTGGGCGACAAATCCGGCGTCACCGGGATGCGCATCAAAAACGTTAAGGATGGATCGACCAAGGACATCGCGCTGCAAGGCATATTCATCGCGATTGGGCACAAGCCCAACACCGACCTGTTCCAGGGGCAACTGGAACTGGAAAACGGCTACATCGTCACGCACGGCGGCAACAAGGGCAATGCCACCGCCACCAGCGTAGCCGGCGTGTTCGCCGCCGGCGACGTGCAGGACCATATCTACCGCCAAGCCATCACCAGCGCCGGCACCGGTTGCCAGGCGGCGCTGGACGCCGAGCGCTACCTCGACAATCTGGGCAAGTGAGCGTTTGCGGGGAACGCGATCATGGGCATCGTTTACGCAGACATCGGTCTCGAAAATCCATACCAGAAACGGCGGTTGGAAGTAAAGGCGCTGGTCGATTCTGGTTCGGTTTTTCTGACCGTGCCCGAGCACTTGGCGGTGCAGCTCGGTTTCGACACGACCGAAGTCAGCACCCGCGAAATAATACTGGCCGATGGCTCTCATAAAACCGTGCCGATGATAGGCCCGCTACGCGTCCATTTCGCTGATCGTTACTGCGACCTGTCGGCGCTGGTGATGGGCGACGAACCCCTGTTCGGCGCGGTGCCGATGGAAATGATGGACCTCGTCCTGGCTCCCGCCACGCAAACGCTCACTGTCAATCCCGCCAACCCTTATGTCCCGGTAGCCTTGGCAAAGTGATCGGCAAGCGCCTGCGCCGCGCCAAATCGGCGCCGCCCTTGTCGGAAGAGGAAATCGCCTTGTTCCGCAAGGCGGTCGCCGATGTGCGACCGTTGCGCGCGCTCAACCGCGTCCGCCCTACCCCGCCGCTCCCCTGGCCGGAGCCGCGCCCCGCCTCGCTCGACGCGCAAGCGGTGGCGGTCGATAATCTCAGCGACAACATCCCCTGGTACGATTTGCTGGACAACGGCGATGAACTGGTATTCCGCCGCCCAGGGCTAACCCACCAGATACTCAAGAACCTGCGCCGCGGGCATTGGAAAATCCAGTCCGAAATCGACCTGCACGGCCACACCAGTGAGGAGGCGCGCCAACAACTGGTGCGTTTCCTCAACGAATGCCGCCATCATGGCCTGCGCTGCGTGCGCGTGATCCACGGCAAGGGCTTGTGCTCAAAAAACCGCGAACCGGTGCTGAAAATCAAAACCGCCAACTGGCTGATGCAGCGCGAAGACGTGCTGGCCTTCTGCCAAGCCAAGCCCAACGATGGCGGCGCCGGCGCGCTGATCGTACTGCTCAAGGCGGCGGGGCGGATGGCGTGATGTTTCCGCTGGGGCGGGCGCGGAATTTCTATGGGATTTTTTCCCACGTAGAAATATTCACCGCAGAGGCGCAGAAGCGCGGAGAAAATCAAGGCGAGGCCATGTCATTCTCTACAAAATCTCTGCGTCTCTGCGTCTCTGCGCCTCTGCGGTAAATGTTTTTTTGTTCCGGCTTGCCCGGCTTTGATTCGTTGTTGAACCCGCCCCAGAGCCATTTGCGTTGCGCTGCAGCCCTTGCGTAGCAAGGGCTGGCGAGGGGTGGCAAAATTATTTTACCCCAAAACAACAACCCTTCATAACGAAAAATCAATGACTTACACTCCATCGTAAATGCCATGGTAAGAATTTCCACCCCAAGCCGCGCAGCACTCCGGAAAACCCATAAAAACACATGCAACCAATTGTAATATATGAGATAATGAAAGAATTCCAACCATTGATTG
>JBAYVP010000243.1:0-8151 GCA_041674485.1 Sulfuricellaceae bacterium | reverse complement strand
TGCATCTCTACAACGAAAAACGGCGTCAGTGGGAAACTTGGCACCGTTTCTTTTGAAAGATTTTGCTTAACAACCATCACCGAACGTGAATATCAGGCCATCAAATTGGTTGAGCACACTCATGTGCTCGGCATTAATGAGACAACCTCTATTTTGTTGTGGCTTTTATGATACTCTGAATTGCTGGTTTTTTTTCGGCATGTTGACAACAACAGAACAACAACCTGACATTGTCCCACAGGCTCCGCTGAACACGGGAAACGATGAGGTTTAAGGCCACGTTTTTCAATAAATATGGTCGGAAATTGATGTTTTGTGCCTGTTAACCATCTATTTTCCTTCGTTGAATGCATATTTCCCCGTGTTCAGCGAGACTTGTGGGACACGGTCAGAACAACAACAGGGGACAGACCAAACAACAACAGGGGACAGACCACGGTTTGTCAGCCATGCCGATCAAAAAACCGTGGTCTGTCCCCTATTGTCTGGACTTGGATATTGGATATACTTTGCGCGGCCACAATTTGCGCATTTATCCATCGCCTCGCGGGCGCGGCTTCCGCGTTGCAAATTGCTTGTGTGGAACAGCCACACGGCGCAATTTGCGCAGCAATCGCATCCCGCGAGACGCGGCTAAATCCGCAAATTGTGGCCGCGCAAAATATAAATCACCTGCTTTGAATTTGCCAATTGACGGATTATTACAGATTTTCCGTGCCGAGAACAAATTTCCCCCGCGCAAGGCATCATTTGGCTTCACCATCGTCAATACACCGCGATAACGGCTGTTTCTCAACCTATTTCACCGTCCTCCAACCAAAAACCCGAATTGCGGTTTTGCCGATAGCACCCGTCGTCTGTTTGCTTGCGCCCCGCTGCGTTATCGTCCCGCCAAACCCCGCTTGCTGAAACAATTCATGCACCCCATCGTCGGCTTCGCCGCCCAGCCCCGCGCCGCGCGTTCGGTCCAGGCTGGTTTGCGTCAGAAAGCTGAAGTCCGCCATCAGGGCTTGCGGTTCGGCTTCGACCGCGATCATTATCATGCTTTCCTGGCCGAGGGTGTCGGCGTTCAGTTCCACCTCGACCAGCGTGTCGTTTTTCCCGGCAGCCTCAATCCGGTTGGCGTCTCCTGGATAGGAGGGGTGCATCAGGCTGACGCCGTATTCGCTATCCACGAACAGGACTGTGACATCCACCGGGCGCGGGTGGTTGTTTTTGAGTGCCAGCGTTAATTTGTCTCCGGCCTTGAATGAGGGAATCGCGCCCGCGTGGACTTCGGTTATGTTCCGGCTTCCGGCTTTTTGATGCAGGAGTTTCAGTTCCAGGTTGCCGGCGATGGGGTTGGACGCCATCTGGCTGGACAGGCGCAGCAGGTTGATGACTTTGGCGATTTTCTGGAAGCTGGTTTGCAGGGTGTCGGCCAGTTTTTCCTCGTCGGCGGTCAAGTCGATGGAGTGGGTTTTGTGCGGCCCGGATTTGACGATGACGCCACTCGACGGCAATAGCCAGATTTTTTCATCTTGCACCGTCAGGCGTATATCCGCCGCTAGTCCGCTCTTGACCCAGTTGATCTTAACGCCTTCCACCTTGCCTTTGGCCAGCTTGTCGAGCACCCGCTCCACTTTGGCATGGCCGGGCGTGTTTCCGCCGGACGGCAAGGCGATGTTCAGGTCGAGCGCCAGTTTGGAGTTGACCAGCCGCGCGTAGGCATCTTTGGGAATGTCGCTTGCCGGTATCGCGCGTTTGTTGGCATATTCGACGGGGGTGATGCCGGTTTGCAGCAATTGGGTGTTCACCGCTTTGGCATAACCGACGATGTCCTTTTCCTCCCCCGCCGGAGATGGCAGGATGGCGAATATCGCGCCGTCGGATAGCTGATGCAGCGCGCCCGCCGGTATCTCCCATTCCTGTCCCTTCTTTCGTGTCTTCCATTGCGGCTTGAATTCGCCCGCCCCACTGCCGAATACCGGCGCATCCAGGCTGCTGCCTTCGAAAAGCGGCGTGGGCGAAAAACGGTTTCGCGCCGCATAGCGGTTCAGTATTTGCTGCCCGGCTTGGCGATAAGAGAGGTTGGGATTCGTCGCCAGGGTCTGGGCCAGCGTGTAGGTAAATATGCCATAGGGTTTACGCACCGGCTGATCGACAGGCTGAGGCTCTTCGGGCGTGGTTTCCGTGCTTTGCGCGGCATAGAAAGCGACAAAGCCGCCTGCTTTACTTTTCAACGTTTCTTCAACCAGCGTCCCGCCCTTGGCGGATGGGGCGCCACGGGTGCGAATTGCGCCTGCCTGGGCATGTTGCATTTCACTATCCGAAATCCCCAGGTTTTGCGGCAATACCTGGCGATAACGCACGTCATCCACCGCCGCGCCGCGTGTCATTGAGCCGGAATGGCAACTGTCGAAAACCGCCCAGACAAAAGCGCCACGCCGACGCATTGCGGTGGTGAAGTTGCCGAATTCACTATCGATGACGGCATTCATAACCTCGCCCTTGCCGCCATCCCATTTTCCGACATCCGCCGGCAGGAAAATCTCGTCCAGGCCATCGGGTTCCGGCGGCTGCTTGCTGGGCTTGGTGGGTTGTTGCGAGCCATGCCCGGAAAAATGCAGATAGACGAAATCGCCTTCTTCCACTGTCGATGCGAGGCGTTTTAATTCCCCCAGGATTGCTTCGCGGGTCGGAGAACCTGCCCCCTCCACCCCATCGGCCAGCACGCGCACATCGCGCTCGGCAAAGCCAAACTGCTGGAGAACATTCCGCATGAGCACCACATCGTTCGATGGCCCCTTGAGCTGCAACTGCTCGTTAAGCGCTGAATAATTCGACACCCCGACCAGCAAGGCATGTTTCTGGGCGGCATCCCCCAAAGAGGGCGCCAAGAGCAGAATGGCCGTCGCCAATGAATAGATTACTCTTTGGAGCATAGGTGATTTTCCTGTTGAACGCTTTAATAATTTGTCAGGATGCCACTCCAAAACGCTCAGGGTAAATTTGTTCTCCGCCTGGGGAAAAACCATTCACCGCAGAGACGCTTCAGGCGCTGAGGAAAAACAATGGGTTGTAGAATTGAATGGTTTCACCCTTTTCATTGATTTCTCAGCGTCTCGGCGTCTCTGCGGTGAATAATTTTTTTTCCGTGCCGAGAACAAATTTACCCTGCCAAAACGCTTCAGGATAGTGGCAATAAGGAAGTGCATCAAGGCGACACCGAGTTACAAACATTTTACCGCAGAGGCGCAAAGGTTTCGTTATTTCCTCGCGTGCGTCTCTGCGGTAAAATAACCTCCGGTTCCGGCTTTTAAAATCAGGGCAGGATTGCGCCTGTTCATCAACCCCCATGCGAAATGTCCCGCTGATTCCGGCGCGGCGCGCAACGTAATTTCCGAAGGGACTCATCATGTCGATAATGCTGAGAGACGCGCTGGCACGCCTCACGGTGCCGGAGTTGAAGGATTTGGCGAGCCATGTGCCGAACGCCGCATTGACCGGGCGCAAGGACGAATTGATTGAACGCATCAATGGCGCCATGCACGGCCCTGGGTTGAAGACGCTTTGGTCAGTGCTGGACGAAACGCAGCAGGCCGCCGTTGCAGAAGCCATATATCATCCGCTCGGCGAGTATGAGGCGCAACGGTTTCACGCCAAGTACCTGCGCGTCCCGTCGTTTCATGTGGTGGGCGCCAAATCACACGGTTATTCCAGCAGCAAAAGGTCGGCGTTGGGGCTGTTCTTTCACTACGCGCACGATGGGCGCAGCTATCTTGTCCCAGCCGACCTGCAAACGCTCCTGAAAGCATTCGTGCCGCAACCTGCTCCGTTTGAACTGGAAAGCCGGGAAGCGCTGGAGGAAGAAGTCGGTTTGACGATACGTCCGACCGAGCGTGTAGCCTTGCAGGAAGTGGTGGTCATGTTGCGCACGATAGAGCAGACGCGAATTCCGGTCAGTGAAAAAACCGCGCTGCCGGGCGTCGCCGCCCTGCGCCTGCTCACGGAAAAACTGGCGGACGGCGATTTCTATCCCTGGGTCGAAAAGAAAAACAAATGGGATCAGGAAATTGGCCCGATCAAGGCCTTTGCCTGGCCTATGCTCTTGCAGGCCGGCGGGCTGGCGGTGTGCATGGGGGGACGCCTCGCGCTCAGCCCGGCAGGCGTCAAATCCTTAAGCGCGCCGCCGCTGGAAGTGCTGCGCGGACTATGGCGAAAGTGGCTAAAAACCACCACATTCGACGAATTCAGCCGTATCGACGTCATCAAGGGACAGAATTCCAAGGGGCGCGTGATGACCGCCCTTGCTCCCCGGCGCGCGGCGATTGAGGACGCTTTGCGGCTATGCCCGGTCGGTCGCTGGGTGGACGTTGAGGAGTTTTCCCGCTTCATGCAGGCTTCCGGTCGGAACTTTGAGGTGGCGCACGAAGCCTGGAAACTCTACGTGAGCGAACGCCAGTACGGAAGCTTGGGTTATGAAGGCTCGAACGGCTGGAACATTCTGCAGGAGCGCTACATTTTTGCGCTGCTGTTCGAGTACGCGGCGACGCTCGGCATGGTGGATATCGCTTACTACGATCCGATGGAAGCGCGCGATGATTATCGCGACATGTGGGGCGCCGACGATCTGACCTTTCTCAGCCGTTACGACGGCTTGAGCGCCTTTCGCCTGACATCGCTCGGGGCTTACGTGCTCGGTCTCGACGCCGCCTACCGACCGGCTGCCATTTCCAGCAACGTGGCCTTGTCGGTGTTGCCCAGCTTGCAGGTGAACGTCGTTAACGGCGCCCTCGCCGCCGAAGAAACCCTGTTCCTCGAAAATTGGGCAGTGCCGCTCCAGCCCGGCTGTTGGCGGCTGGAGCGGGAAAAAGCGCTGTCCGCCATCGAGAGAGGCCACGATATCGCGGAATTGCAGGGTTTTCTGGAAAGCCGCGACGACATCCCGCTGCCCGAGTTTGTCGAATCTTTTATCCGCCAGTGCGAGCGCAACGGCAAGGCGCTCAAGACGGTGGGCAACGCGCTATTGATCGAGTGCCGCGACGAAGAAACCGCCGAAGCCATTGCCGGCCACAAGGAAACCAGCCCCCTGTGCCTGCGCGCCGGGAAAAAAACGCTGGCTGTGCGCACCGAACTTCTGGACAAATTCCGCGAAAAAACGCGCCTGCTGGGCTTCGGTATGGTGTGCTGAGGGGGAGGGGATGGTAATGGGTGATGGGTGATGGGTGATGGGTGATGGGTGAGGGGTGATGGGTAATGGGTGATGGGTAATGGGTGATGGGTAATGGGTGATGGGTGAGGGGTGAGGGGTGAGGGGTGAAAGGTGATGGGTGATGGGTGATGGGTGAAGGGCGATGGTCGTGAGGTTTCTCATCCCCCATTACCCATCACCCATCACCACGCCTCACCCCTCACCCCTCACCCACTTCACCCTCCCACCCTCTCCGTCTTCCATTCCTCGCCTTTGAGAAACCCCGCCCAGGTGTTTCCGTCGTAGTCGAAAAGCAGGCTGCGGAACTTGTCGTTGTAGTAGTAGCCGGTGAGGTCGCTGCCTTTTATTTCGCCTGCATCCTTGAAGCTCAAGCCGTCCACCTTGAGCAGCTTGAGGGCGGTGGTGGTGGGGCATGTCCAGTAGTCTTTGACGCCGCATTCCTGCGATTCCAGGTCGAAGGCCAACAGGCCGTCGGCACGGTAAGTGAAAGCCTTGTGGTCGTTTTCGGCGCTGCTGCGGGTTGTCCAGTTCGTGCCGTAAAGGCGCTTGTCGGCCAGCTTCGGGTGAGCGAAGTCTGCGATGTCGAAAAGTTGCACCAGCAGCCCCTGGGTGAGTCCGTTGCTGTCGGCGTCGCGCCCGATGGACAGGAGGCGTTGTTCGTCCACCGGATGAAGGTAGCTGGAATAGCCGGGTATCGTCAGTTCGCCGACCTTGCGGGGATTTTTCGGGTCACTGAGGTCCAGGGTGTATAGCGGATCGGTATTGCGGAACGTGACCAGATAGCCCTTGTCGCCCAGAAAGCGGGCGCTGCGTATGGTTTCGCCGGGTTTGCCCAGGCCGCCGAGGACGCCCGCCTGGACAAAGTCGCCCTTGCCGCCCTGCAAGGTGGCAACCTGGTTTTCGGTGTTGCTGCGCCAGTCCTGGTCCCAGAACCGGCGGGTGGTGGCAATGCGCAGCACGCCCTGGTGCTCGCCCAGGCTGAACTGGTTGAGCACCGTGCCGTCGACGAACGCACTGCCGGTGTAATCGAGGGTGTTGCCCACGGAAAAGCGATAAACCTTGCTGCGCGTTTCGTTATCGGCCTGCACCTGCCAGCCGAAGTAACGGGGATATTCGGCGCTCACCAGATAAAGGTTCTCAGTGGACATATATAGCGTATCCAGGTTGCCGAACAAGCCGACCTTGTCGACCAGTTTGCCGCTGCCGATGTCCAGTGCCAGCACCGAGATGGTGTTGGAATTCTGGTCGAGCTTGGCCGGCGCGTAAAACTTGTCGGGCTGGAATAGCGGAGAGCGCTCTCCAATCAACAGGTCGGTCAGTTGGGGAACCAGCTTTTCTTCCTTGAATTTCGGATTGTCCAAATCGGGCACGATGCACGAGGCGGACACCTCCTGGGCCTGCGCAGCCGGGTAACACAGGTAGTAACTCCCGCTGTACACCGTGCCGGACGGCACGCATATTCTGTTTCCATCGTTGACGCAGGCGTTTATTTTTTCGTATTCGACGACCAGATAAGGCACGTAGCGCACGATCAAATGCAGGCGGCTATCCAGCAGGCGGCTATCCACCACCGTGCCGTCGAGTTGCAGCGAGGCGATTTTCTGCGCCTTTGCGGGGTCGGCCACATCGAATATATCGACCCGGCTGCTGCGATTCCAGTAGGAATAGGCGCTCTGCGACCACATTCCCCAATAATCCCCGCCGTCGCCATGCACCACGGCGAGACGGTCGCCGCTGAGATACATGGCTTCGATAGTGACGCATTGCCCCAGGGAAATTTCACCCAACGGCTTGCCGTTTTGGGTCAGCGCACCGAAATCGGTCACCAGGATGCGCTTGGTGCGGGCGTTGGTATAAAAAATATAGCGTTCGTTATGCTTGACGATGTCGGACTCGTCCACCCCTTGTTCCTGACGGTTGGTGCTGGTGGTGTTGGTCGCCCCGGAACTCGTGGTGGAAGAGGCTGCGGTGGGAGGAATGATGGTGCTTGGCGACAGTGTCGTTACAGGGTAAGGAAAGGGCGTAAGCCTACAGTCGTCGTTGGCAGGCGCAACAACAGGATTGAGACTATTGTCCGCAACGGTTGCATAACTGCGCCGCAGCTTCGCCTGCTCGCGCAGATAGGCAAGCATTTCGCTTTCGCCGGCGAAAGGCTGGAGCTGACTCGCCAAATCGCTCACCGCGCCGCTCAACGGCGCATCGCCGATAACCAGGAACCCTTGCCCAGCCTTGAGCGATTTCAGGGGCGGCGCATCCCCGTAGCCATAACGCCGCGCGGCGGCATTGGGATAGGCGCTCCAGCCGCCGTTTTCCCAGCCCAGCACGGCACGGTCGCCGAACAGGCGCGGCGAAACGGTGGCATCCACCGGCAGGGACACGGCATTCAGCCCGGCTTGCAATGCCAGCGTATCGCTACGCTGCGGCGCACTGGACCTGGCGTTTGCCGGGAGCGGCAGGCTCAGGGTGCTTGCGGCGTTGCCGTAAACCGCCACACCCTCGCCGCGCAAGAGCTTGAGATCGTTCCAGCGCGCATTGACGATCAGCCCCTGGCGCAACACCGCCACGTCGCCGATAGCGGCATTCGTGGCGGCCAAATCGCGGGCGTCGATATCGCGCGGCAAACCGATAAAGTTCCACCCCGGCTTCAGCGCAATATCCAGCGTGTCATTCGCCGACGCCGCCATCGCGCCCACCAGCACCACCCCTGCCAGCACAAGCCGTACAGCCCGTTTCAGGAATTGCAATAACGTCGCCATGGCGGAACTCCCTGAATTAAAAAAACGATGCAATAAGCATAGTTCATTCAGAGAGATAACTCAAACGATAGCGTTTCCAGTGTAAACATTCGGTAAACCCGTAAGGAAAGCATCTTAACGCGCGCAGCTGCCCCGGAACTGCGGCACATTTTTGGCGACAGCTCAATTCCGAACGACGACACGACCACGCCACGCGATCGA
>JBAYVP010000242.1:0-8245 GCA_041674485.1 Sulfuricellaceae bacterium | reverse complement strand
GGGCAGAGGCGAGCGCAGGTTTGCTCCCTTCTCCCGCAGGCGGGAGAAGGGCCGGGGATGAGGGTGTTTGCGCTTCGGTAAGGCGTTGACTATGTGCAACGTCCCTCACCCCAACCCCTCTCCCGCCTGCGGGAGAGGGGCTTTACGCTGTCTTTTTGCATAGACCTGAGCAGCAGTTATTGCTTGCAAAGATGTGTGTAACGATGAGCGCCGGAGCGTGGGAGCGATCAATTGGCACGGCTCTCCGGGTAGTTCGACTTGGTAGGGTGGATAAGCGGCAGCGCATCCACCTGAGCATTCCGGGACACCGTTCGGTGGATGCGCTTCGCTTATCCACCCTGCATTCTGTTGGCTTCCGGCTAGTCCGGCTTAGGAAACATTCGCCCACAAAAAAACGGCTGGTCTTTCGACCAGCCGTTTTTTATGCCTTGCGCGGGGGAAATTGTCCGGATTGGATTGTTCCCAGCGGGATGCAATGCAAGGCGCAAATTGTGCCGCGTGGTCGTTCTCACGCAAGCAATTTGCAACGCGGCAGTGCGCCCGCTGGGGGCAATCCAACCGGACAATTTCCCCCGCGCAAGGCATATTATTCAAACGGGTGATGCAACACTATGGTTTCTTCCCGGTCGGGGCCGGTGGAAATGATGGCTATCGGCACTTCGCACACGGCTTCCATGCGTTTCAAATAATTCTTGGCCGCCTGCGGCAGTTGGTCGAAATGCTTGACACCTACTGTGCTGTCTTTCCAGCCCGGCATTTCTTCGTAGACCGGCTCGCACTGCGCCAGCGCTTCGGCGCCCGACGGCAGGATGTCGCAAGTTACGCCGTCCAGTTTGTAGCCGACGGCCAGGCGTATGGTTTCCAAGCCATCCAGCACATCCAGTTTGGTGACGCACAGGCCGGTGACGCCGTTGATCTGGATGGAGCGCTTCAATGCTGCCGCGTCGAACCAGCCGCAACGGCGCGCGCGACCGGTGGTCGCGCCGAATTCGTTGCCACGCTCCGCCAGATGCTTGCCGTTGTCGTCGCACAATTCGGTGGGGAACGGCCCGGAACCGACGCGGGTGGTGTAAGCCTTGGTGATTCCCAGCACGTAGCTTAGCGCCTGCGGCCCAACGCCGCTGCCGGTGGCGGCATTGGAAGCGACGCAGTTGCTCGACGTGACGAACGGATAAGTACCGTGGTCGATATCCAACAGAGTGCCCTGCGCGCCTTCGAACAGGATATGCTTGCCGGCTTTGCCGGCATCGAACAGCAAGCGCGGCACGTCCGCCACCATAGGCTTGATTTTTTCCGCCAGAGCCAAGGTTTCTTCCAGGGTTTTCTGGAAATCCACCGGCTCGGCGTGAAAATAATTTTTCAGCACGAAATTGTGGTAATCCAGCACTTCGCCCAGCTTGGCGGCGAAGCGCTCGCGATGGAACAAGTCCTGCATACGAATGCCGCGCCGCGACACTTTGTCCTCGTAGGCTGGGCCGATGCCGCGCCCGGTGGTGCCGATCTTGCCGGCGCCCTTGGCGGCTTCGCGCGCCTGGTCCAGCGCAATATGATGCGGCATGATGACCGGGCAGGCCTCGGAAATATGCAGGCGGCCCGGCACCGACACGCCGGCGGCGTCCAGAGTGCCCATTTCTTCCAGCAAGGCCTGGGGCGAAATCACCACGCCGTTGCCGATAAAGCAATCCACATTCTGGCGCAGGATGCCGGAAGGAATCAGATGCAATACGGTTTTCTTGCCATTCACCACCAGCGTGTGGCCGGCATTGTGCCCGCCCTGGAAACGCACCACGCACTGGGCGTGATCCGTCAGCCAATCCACGATCTTACCCTTGCCTTCGTCCCCCCACTGGGTGCCGATTACCACCACGTTCTTCGTCATGCTGTATATTCCTTACAGTAAACTAAATATTCGCTATTTGCCACGAGCCGTCCCGCGCCACCAGCATCCGGTCGCATTCCAGCTCGAAGCGCTGTGCATCGTGCCCCGGCAAGTCGATAACAACGCTCTCGCCCCGGGCGCGCAAGGCGTCGATTGTAGCGCGTAACGCCGTGTCCTGGATATACGGCGCCAGGATCGCTTTCGGCAACAATGGCGTCGGCAAGCCTTCGCAGATGCTGCGCAGATCCAGGCTGAAGCCCGTCGCCGGGCGCGAACGTCCGAAAACGCGCCCCACCTTGTCGTAACGTCCGCCCTGGGCAATCGCGTTGGCCCAGCCCCCGGAATAGGCGGCGAAAACCACCCCGCTGTGGTAATGGTAGCCGCGCAGTTCAGCAAGATCGACGCACAAACTGCCCACCCTGCCCTGCAACTGTAGAATGACATTCGCCAAATCGTCCAGCGCCTGGCCGATTTCAGGGTAGGCCGGCAGACGGCGGCGCGCATCATTCAAAATTTCGGGATCGCCATACAGCGCGGGCAGCAGGCATAGCGCGTCACGCACCGCTGGGTCGAGCGGCTGGGAAAGATCATTCAATGCAGAGCCGTCTTTATCCTGCAACGCGCCGAACAACCCGGCTTCCAATTCCGGCGACACGTTGCCGTGCTGCATCAGGCTGCGGAATATCCCGACATGCCCCAAATCCAGATGGACTTTCGCCACGCCCGTAATCCGTAGCGCCTCCAGCATCAGTTGCTGGATTTCCACATCCGCCTCGATACCCGCATGGCCGAACAATTCGGCGCCTATTTGCAACGGCTCGCGGGTTTTCATCAGCCCTTCGGGCAGGGTATGCACCACGCTGCCGGCGTAGCACAGCCGCACTACGCCCTGGCGATTCAACAGGTGCGCATCAATGCGCGCCGCTTGCGGCGTGATGTCGGCGCGCAGCCCCATCAGGCGACCGCTCAACTGATCGACCAGCTTGAAGGTTTTGAGGTCCATGTCGGAACCGGTGCCGGTCAGTAGCGACGGCAAATATTCCAGCAACGGCGGCACAATCAGCCGATAGCCGTGCCCGCAAAACAAGTCCAGCAAACGCCGGCGCAATGTTTCGATTTGCCAGGCCTCCGCCGGCAGGATGTCTTCGACGTTTTCGGGAAGCAGCCAGTTATGATTCATACTATATTTCACCGGCTCAGCCGGCCAGATAGAGCAGCAACAAGCCGCCCGCAATGGAAGACAGCCCGACGAAGCGCAACTGGCCGTCGGACATTTCCGTCATCTTGCGAAAGGTTTCGCGCCAGTGCGCGGGCGCCAGAAAAGGCAGGATGCCCTCAATCACCAACATCAACGCCATCGCCGCCCACAAATCCGCTTTCATTGTCCGTTCGATTATTTGCCGGATGAGGATGATTTCAAATACTTGAAGAACTCCGAACTGGGGTCGAGCACCAGCACGTCACTCTTGTTTTTGAAGGTTTGGCGGTAAGCCTCCAGGCTGCGGTAGAAGGCATAGAACTCGGGGTTTTGCGTATAAGCCTCGGCATAAATCGCCGCCGCCTTGGCATCGCCCTCACCCTTGATGCGTTGCGCGTCGCGATAAGCTTCGGCAAGGATCACTTCGCGCTGGCGGTCGGCGTCGGCGCGAATCTTCATCGCCTCCCCCGCACCTTGCGAGCGCAACTCGTTGGCGACGCGCTTACGCTCGGCTTCCATGCGCAGATACACGGATTCACTCACCTCCTGCGGCAAATCGACGCGTTTCAGGCGCACGTCCAACACCTGCACGCCGATTTTGCGCGCATCCAGATCGGCCTTTTGACGCAGGATTTCCATGATCTGGTCGCGCTGACCGGACACCACGTCATGCACCGTGCGTTTGCCGAATTCGGCGCGCAGGCTGTCGTTGACCGTCTGGGAAAGACGCGTCTTGGCGCGCATTTCATCGCCGCCGACGCTGACATAGTATTTATTGACATCGACGATGCGCCACTTGACGTAGGAATCCACCAGCACGTTTTTCTTTTCCGACGTGATGAAACGCTCCGGCTCCTGCGAATCCAGCGTCAGGATGCGGCTATCGAAATAGCGGATGTTTTGCAGGAAAGGCCACTTGAAATACAGCCCCGGCTGGGTTTTGACATCGACGATCTCGCCAAGCTGGAAAATCATCGCGGCCTGGCGCTGATCGACGGTAAAGGCGGTCAGGCTAAACAGGATGATCGCCATGACCAACCCGCTCAATATCAAATTCACGTGTCTCATTGGCGCACCTCCCGTTCGCGGCTGCGGAACGCTTCACGTGTACGCACGGTGCTTTCGGGAAGCACGGTTTCCGGCGCGGCTGCGGGTTTCACCGGCGCGCCGATTTCCGGCACGGCGCCCTGGTTCGCGCCGCTGGACTGGATCAGCTTGTCGAGCGGCAGATACAACAGATTGTTGCCGCCCTTTTGATCCACCAGCACCTTGCTCGAATTGCTCAACATCTGCTGCATGGTGTCCAGATACATGCGGTCGCGCATCACCTTGGGCGCTTTGCCGTATTCCGCCACCACCTGGTTAAAGCGGCTGGCATCACCTTGGGCGTTGGCGATTACCCGCTGCTTGTAACCGTCGGACTCTTGCAGCAAGCGCGAAGCATTGCCGCGCGATTTCGGGATAACATCGTTGGCATAAGCCTGACCTTCGTTTTTCTGGCGCTCCTTATCCTGCCCGGCTTTCACCGCATCGTCGAAAGCCGCCTGCACTTGCTCCGGCGGCTGGGCGTTTTGCATAGTCACCTTGCTGATGCTGATCCCGGATTTATAACGATCCAGGATTTCCTGCATCAGCTTGCTGGCGGCTGCGGCCACCGCTTCGCGGCCTTCATAGAGCACAAAATCCATCTTGTTCTTACCAACGATTTCCCGGATTGCCGTTTCCGCCGCGCCCATCACCGAATCCTCGGGCGAGCGGTTGTTGAATAAAAAGTCTTCCGGCGATTTCAAAGTGTATTGCACGGCGAATTGAATATCGATAATATTTTCATCGTCCGTCAGCATCAGCGATTCCTTCAGCACTTTGCTCTTGACCGTGTTGCGATAGCCGACCTCCACCGTGCGCACCTGCTCCTGTTTAACGATTTCTACGCCTTCGAGCGGGTAAGGGATATGCCAGCGCGGGCCGGGCATAGTGGTTTCGACGAACTTGCCGAAACGCAGCACCACCCCGCGCTCGCCGGCATCGACGATATAAAAGCCGCTGCCCAGCCAGATCAGGAGCACCAGCACCGGCATCAGCCCCAACCCGCTGATAATTTTACCGGAACCGCCGGAACCGCCGGAATTACCGCCGCCGCCTGCCGGAACCTTACCATTTCCGCCGAAACGGTCATTCAACTTCTGGTTGAAACGGCGCCATATCTCATCGAGATCGGGCGGCCCGGCGCTGTTATTCTTCTTTCCCCAATCGGGATCGTTCCATGCCATATTCTTAAAGTTCCAAATTTAGGGTTTCGGCCTCAGGGACTGGTTCCACCTCATAGCAAGGCGAATGCTTCAGTCTTGAATCATGCTCCACCAGCGCCTGCCGGATCAGTTCCAGCCCGTCGCCGGTCAAAGCACTTACTCGAACGCGGCAGATTCTACCATATTCGTCCCGTTCCAACCCCGGCGCAACACCGCTCAAATCAATCTTATTGAAGATTTCCACCTGGGGAATCCGCTCCGCGCCGATCTCCGCCAGCACTTTATTCACTTCCACAATCTGGCCATCGCGATTGGAACTGGCCGCATCCACCACATGCAGCAGCAAATCGGCCTGTATCGCCTCCTCCAGCGTCGCGCGGAAAGCCGCCACCAGAGTGTGCGGCAACTGCTTGATAAAACCCACCGTATCCGACAGCACCACCTCGCCGCACTCGGGCAAAAACACTTTGCGCGTAGTCGTATCCAGCGTCGCAAACAATTGATCGGCGGCGTAAACCTGGCCGCGGGTGAGCCGGTTGAACAACGTGGATTTTCCGGAATTGGTATAGCCTACCAGCGATACCGAGAAAACGTTGGCGCGCCGCCGTGCGCGCCGCTGGATGTCGCGCTGCTGCTTGAACTTGGCGAGCTTATCCTTGAGCGACTTGACACGTTCGCGCAACATGCGGCGATCCATCTCCAACTGGGTTTCGCCGGGACCGCCGCGCACGCCGATGCCGCCCTTCTGCCGCTCCAGGTGAGTCCAGCCACGCACCAGGCGGGTGGAAAGATATTCCAGTTGCGCCAGTTCAACCTGAAGCTTGCCTTCATGGCTGCGCGCCCGCTGGGCAAAAATATCCAGGATCAGATTAGTGCGGTCCAGCACGCGGCATTCGAGACGTTCTTCGAGATTGCGCTGCTGCGCCGCAGTCAGATCGTGATCGAAAATAACCAGGGACGAACCGCCTTCCTGGAGCGCTGCGGCAATTTCCTCGACCTTGCCCGAACCGGCGAACAGCTTGGCATCCGGCCTGACGCGCTTGCCGCGGATAATGGCGCACACCTCGATACGCGCACTCTCAGTGAGCAGCCTGATCTCCTCCAAGCTTTCTTCATAGCCCGGATCGCCAAAATCCAACCCCACGAGAACGGCTGCGCCACCGCCGCCCGGGCGCTCAAACATCAGTCTTCAGAAGCGGAATTTTCGAAAGGAATGGAGACGGGACGCACCGGAACCACCGTGGAAATGGCGTGCTTGTAAACCATCTGAGTGACAGTGTTTTTCAGCAGCACCACATACTGATCGAACGATTCGACCTGACCTTGCAGCTTAATGCCGTTCACCAAATAAATGGAAACCGGCACATGCTCCTTACGCAAAGCATTCAAAAACGGGTCTTGTAACATTTGCCCTTTTGCACTCATGGTGTTCTCCAATGTTGTTATAAAAATAAAGGAAGTTTAACTTTACTTCATTTCTCCAGATTTTGCCAACATTATCCGCGACCGGGCGCAATATTAACCGGCACTTTAGAAGAAATTGATTTGCACGTATTCCAAATGATGTTTAGAGTTGCCGACATCAAGCAAATCGTCCGTGCGACATTAACCAAATTTGTCCATTCCTCTGGAATTCAAGAGATCGCGCACGACGCGCGTTATCCGCGCTATCCAAAGGCGCAGACAGGTCAGCCCCGGCCATTTTTGTTCTGTGGAGAAAAAACCCGTGAAAAAAACGCTTTTTACAGAACTGGGATTTCATTGGGATAGATCATCCCTTCCCCCCTCCACTCCGACGCATTCCATCGAGCGGGTCTGTTTCCGGCTTCACCGGATGCTGCCGGAGTTCGTCTGGGATGCCGGCGTGCTCGAAGGCAATCCTTTCACCTACCCAGAGGTAAAAACCCTGCTGGACGGAATTACCGTCGGCGGCAGAAAAATCTCCGATCAGGAGCAAATTCTTAACCTGATAGAAAGCACCAGGCGCTTGCTGGCATTGGTAAAAACATCCCGGTTTACGCTCGACAAAACAACATTCTGCGGCTTGCACGCCATCGTGGCAAAAAACGAAGCCCTGGAGTGGTGGCATTTCCGGGGAGAAGGACAGGAAACCCGCTACACCCCAGATGTCAGCCTGGGCGAACACGGACGTTACACGCCGCTACCCACCGAAGCAGGCGGATGCAACCTGCACCGGAAATTTGTCGATGGTGTGGCGGCTTTGACTGAACATATCCCGAACCCGTTGGAGCAAGGACTGGCCTTCTTCCTATTCGGCGCCCTGCAACAATTTTTCTTTGATGGCAACAAGCGCACCTCCCGCTTCATAATGAACGGCATCCTGATGTCGGCTGGCATAGACGCCATCAGCGTCCCAGCCGGGAAAGCGCAGGAGTTCAACGAAAAAATGGTGCGCTTCTACTTGACCCAGGACGCGACCGAAATGATGGGGTTTCTTGTTGGGATCCATCCCGAATTTGACACTTTCGAACACTAAACCTAGTACAACGCAACAACAATAGTTTCGGATAAAGGAGAGTCAGCTTAATCCGCATATCCGAAGTTGTAAATTGCCAGTCAATCTTCCTCAATGCGAAATAAATGATATTACATTGTACTAGTACAGCAGCGCGCAAATATTGACAACATTATCCTAGGTACAGCGGTTTCACCGAGTATTGGTTGATGTATTACGCTTAATCAACCACCATAGTCTTGAGGTTTTTTGTAACTATTCTTGATTGAAAACGCTGTATTTAACGATGCAAATCCAAACATTGCACGAGCCGGCACAGACAGCCTGATGAAATAAAATCCGTTCGTCCTGAGCCTCGCCTGTCCTGAGCTTCGCCGAAGGATCGAAGGATGAACGGATTTTATTTCATCAGTTTTGCCTACGGCGAGCTTGCCATCTTGCTC
>JBAYVP010000241.1:0-8295 GCA_041674485.1 Sulfuricellaceae bacterium | reverse complement strand
CGGGAAAGTTTGACCCTGTGCCTAGTGCGTATGCCGGGTTGCACCATGACAACCTACCTTATTTTTAATCCGTTCGTCCTGAGCCTGTCGAAGGATGAACGGATTAAAAATAAGGTAGGTCGTAACGTTTCTTGGTATATCCAAAAACCGGGAAGCTAAAATTCGATAAAAACGCTGTATTTCGACAGCCTAGGTTTATCCACGAAAAACACGAAAATATTTAAACGACCTATCGTTAGAGATGCTTGCCCGGCAGATGAATTGCGCAACTGTTTCAAGGAAAAATCTCAGCGCCTGAAGCGTCTCTGCGGTAAAAAAATTTTTTGCTTCCGGCAATTGTCCGGCTTAGGTTTATGTCAGTAAAATTCACGCCATGTTCAATCAGCCCAATCAAACCAGAATTACCGTCGACACCCTGATCGACGCCCGCTGGGTGGTTCCCGTCGAGCCGGCGCAGCAGGTGCTCGCGCACCACAGCATAGCCATCGAGTCCGGGCGCATCAAAGCGATTTTACCAACCCAGGTTGCGCATGACCGCTATGCGGCGCGCCACCATCACCGCCTGGAAGACCACGCCCTGATTCCAGGCTTGGTTAATCTTCATACCCATGCACCCATGACCTTGTTGCGCGGGTTGGCCGACGACCTGCCGCTGATGGAGTGGCTAAACCAGCACATCTGGCCGGCGGAGGGCAAATTCGTCTCGCCCGACTTCGTCCACGACGGAACATTGCTTGCCTGCGCCGAAATGCTGCGCGGCGGCGTCACCTGTTTCAACGACATGTATTTCTACCCGCGCGCAGCCGCCCAAGCCGTGCAGACGGCGGGCATGCGCGCCGCCATCGGCATGATCGCACTCGATTTTCCGACGAATTATGCCGCCGATGCCGACGATTACTTTGCCAAAGGCCTGGAATTCCGCGACGAATTCATGGAAGAACCGCTGATTTCCGCCAGTCTTGCGCCGCATGCCCCATACACGGTGGGCGACATGACCTTTATCCGACTCCTTACCTACGCGGAACAGCTCAATCTCAACATTCACATTCATTTACATGAAACCCAGGACGAAATCACGCACAGCCTGGAACAATACCATCTGCGCCCGCTACAGCGCCTGTACAACCTCGGCCTGCTCGGGCCTAACCTGATCGCGGTGCATGCCGTGCATTTAAGCGCGGAAGAAATCGGCGCGTTGGCAGGCTTGGGCTGCCATGTGGCGCATTGCCCGACCTCCAACCTGAAACTGGCGAGTGGCATCGCGCCTATCGCCGCGATGCTGCAACAGGGGGTCAACATCGGGCTGGGAACCGACGGCGCAGCCAGCAACAACCGTCTCGACCTGTTCGGCGAAATGCGTCTGGCGGCCTTGCTGGCCAAGGGTGCAAGCGGAAATCCCGGCGCCCTGCCTGCCCATCAGGCGCTGCAAATGGCGACACTCAACGGCGCCCGTGCGCTGGGGCTGGATCACCTCACCGGCTCGCTGGTTCCGGGCAAGGCCGCGGACATTACGGCGGTCAGCCTGTCCGCGCTGGAAACCCTGCCATGTTATGATGTGGTTTCGCACTTGGTCTACGTCGCCGGACGGGAAAACGTCAGCCATGTATGGGTAAATGGCGAATTGTTGCTCGAAGCGCATCGCCTGACCACGCTCGATGCGCGCGACCTGGCGGCCAAGGCCGCATTTTGGCAAACCAAAATCAGTTTAGGATAGTTATGGAAGCACTCAACGCCGATCAGCAGGAACTCGATAAATTCAGCGAGCTTGCCCACAAATGGTGGGACCCCAACAGCGAATTCAAACCGCTGCACGACATCAACCCGCTACGCCTGGACTACATCGACCAACACGCCGGCTTGGCGGGCAAAACCGTGCTGGATGTCGGCTGCGGCGGCGGCATCCTGGCGGAAAGCGCTACGCGGCGCGGCGCACAAGTCAGCGGCATCGACCTCAGCGAAAAAGCCCTCAAAGTCGCCAAACTCCACTTGCTGGAAAGTGGCGCCAAAGTCGATTACCGTCTGGTGGCGGTGGAAGAACTGGCCAAGGAGCAACCCGGCCATTACGACATCGTAATCTGCATGGAAATGCTCGAACACGTACCGGAACCGGCCAGCGTCGTGCGGGCTTGCGCCGAACTGGTCAAACCGGGCGGCGACCTGTTCTTTTCCACGCTCAACCGCAACTTGAAATCCTACCTGTTCGCCATCGTCGGCGCCGAATACGTGCTCAAACTCCTGCCGCAAGGCACGCACAATTACGAAAAATTCCTCAAACCTTCCGAATTGAGCGGATTTTGCCGCACCGCCGGACTATCCGTGGAAAGCATCGCCGGCATGAGCTACAACCCGTTTTCCAAGGTGTATTCCCTCGGAGCCGACACCAGCGTTAACTACCTGATACACTGTCGGCGCAATGGCTGAAGCCGTATTTTTCGACCTCGACGGCACCCTCGCCGACACCGCCCCGGACTTGGGGCTTGCCCTCAACCTGCTGCGCGAACAGCGCGGATTGGCGCATTTGGCGCAGGAAATCATCCGCCCTTATGCCTCGCACGGCGCGCGCGGCCTGCTCGAAATCGGCCTCAACCTTACCCCGGACCACCCGGATTTCGGCGCGGCGCGCCTGGAATTCCTGGCCTTTTACGAACATAACCTGTGCAACCGCACCCGGCTATTTTCCGGCATCGCGGAACTGCTGGACGGACTGGAGCGCCGCAACATAGCCTGGGGAATCGTCACCAACAAACCGGCGCGCTACACCGATCCGCTCATGGAAAAACTGGGGCTGAGCCAACGCGCCGCAGTCATCGTCAGCGGCGACACCTGCGCCAACGCCAAACCGCACCCCGAACCGCTGTTATACGCCGCGCGCCGGACAGGCCGGGAGCCGGCCAAATGCCTCTACGTCGGCGACGCCGAGCGCGACATCGCCGCCGCGCGCGCCGCCGCCATGCCGGTGCTGGTGGCGCTATACGGCTATCTCGACGAAACCGACCGACCGCACGAATGGCAGGCCGACGGCGCGATAGACTCCCCCTTGGGCGTATTCGATTACCTTTAAACGCGGATTATCCGGTATAATCCAAATTGAACTTTTTCCAAAAAAGTTCGTCTATATCAGTGTTACAGCGTTTTCAACTCAGGTCAATGTAAAGAACGGCATAAAAGCCCCTCTCCCGCAGGCGGGAGAGGGGTTGGGGTGAGGGATGTTGCACATCGATAACGCTTGACCTGAGCGCAAACGCCCTCATCCCCGGCCCTTCTCCCGCTTGCGGGAGAAGGGAGCAAGTCTACTGAGTGGATACAAAGGCTGTAACTATCTGATGTTGGAAACGCTGTACATGGGGGCGACCTGGTTTCGACGTGGGTTGCAAAGCAGAGTAGGGCATACCGAGGTTCAGTCACCTCGTAAAACAGCTGAAAACCAATAGTCGCAAACGACGAAAACTACGCTCTAGCCGCTTAACCGGCTAGACTCTGCACCGGTTGGTCTCTGGGCCGGCTTGAAACCGCAAGGTGGAAAGAGCAGAGTCATTAACAGAGACTCGCGCCGGCCAGTGTCGCTTTGACCGGTGTTAAACCCAAGACGGCTCGCCTGAGTCCAGCCTGTTCGGCTGGCGTGACAAGGGTTAAAACCAAATAACCGGACTAAGTATGTAGAACTGCC
The DNA here is from genome assembly GCA_041674485.1 of Sulfuricellaceae bacterium. GTDB lineage: Bacteria > Pseudomonadota > Gammaproteobacteria > Burkholderiales > Sulfuricellaceae > JAGXQV01. The sequence continues at coordinate 4,628 of JBAYVP010000241.1, read as the reverse complement.
TGTAGAGGGCTTGCGGACGCGGGTTCGATTCCCGCCGCCTCCACCAAATCGAACGAAACGGCGCCCTTGTGGTGCCGTTTTTGTTTGGCATTTACCGGACGTTACGGTACATTCCCACCCATCCTGGGTTTCCCTTCACCTAAAAACCATGACACTATCCGATATTTTCCAAGACGTAGCCATCCGCCAACACTTATCCGTATTTTCCGAGGCCGAGAAAGACGCCATAGAGCGAGCCCTGTTCGACAAGAACGGCAAGCCTTACATCAAGTGCCTGGTGCGCGGTAAAGAAGTGCAGGCCAAGAAGGAAGAGGTCGTGCGCCAACTGTGGCTAAAACGCTTGCTGGAGCATTACGGCTACGCCCGCAGCCGCCTTACGGTGGAATATCCCATCACCTTCGGACGCGACAGTTCCAAGCGCGCCGACATTGTGGTGTTCGATGCCGACCGTCCCACGGTTCCCTATCTCATGGTCGAGGTGAAGCAAACCAACATCAAGGGCGGCAAGGAACAATTGCGCTCCTACACCCATGCCACCGGCGCACCCTTGGCACTGTGGAGCGATGGCGGATTAGCCACTGTTTGGCATCGTAAGAACCCCAACTATTTTGTCGAAATCCCCGATCTGCCTACTGCCGGCCAAACTATAGACGATATTGCCGGCCAGCCTTGGACGGTGCAAACCCTGATCGACGAAGAAAAAAAACGGGAAGCAAAAGGCGAGAAAGCCCGCAACCTGCGCCAGTTGATCGAGGAAATGGAAAATGAAGTGCTCGCCAATGCGGGCGTGGACGTGTTTGAGGAAGTCTTCAAGCTTATCTTCACCAAGCTCTACGATGAGATGTTCTGCTACCAGGGGCGCTACAAATATTTGCGCTTTCGCAACACCAACACCGCAGCGCAACTCAAAGCCAACATCCAAAGCCTGTTCGACGACGCCAAGAAAGAATGGGAAGGCGTCTTCGCCGATGACGAAAAAATCAAGCTCTCCGCCGATCACCTGCAAGTCTGCGTCGGTTCCTTGGAAGAGTGGAAACTGTTCAACTCCAACCTGGATGTGGTGGACGAAGCCTTTGAGTACCTCGTCAACAAATCCGCCAAGGGAGAAAAAGGCCAATATTTCACGCCGCGCTGGGTGATCGACATGTGCGTGAAAATGATGAACCCCAAGGAAAGTGAAACGGTCATCGACACTGCTTGCGGCAGCGCGGGTTTTACCGTTCACGCGATTTTCCATGTGTGGAAACGAATTCTCGAAGCCGAAGGGTTGACCACCTCCCATCTCTTCACCATGGAAGAAAAGCCACAGCGCTGCAAGGACTACGTGCGCGACAAAGTTTTCGCCATCGACTTCGACGAAAAAAGCGTGCGCGTTGCCCGTTGTCTCAACCTCATCGCCGGAGACGGGCAAACCAACGTGCTGCACATGAACACCCTGGACTGGAGCAAATGGGACGAAACCGCTAAACAGGATGATTGGCGTGACACCTATGGCCCCGGCTGGTCGAAAATCCGCAAGCTCCAGGAAGACAAAAAGAGCTATCGCAATTTCAGTTTCGACATACTCATGGCAAATCCGCCGTTTGCCGGGGACATCAAGCAAACCGACATGCTTTCTCCGTTCGAACTGGCACACAAAACCAACGGCAAGCTGGAAAGCGCCGTGGGGCGCGACTTGCTCTTTATCGAACGCAACCTGGACTTTCTCAAGCCCGGCGGGCGCATGGCGGTGGTATTGCCGCAAGGGCGCTTCAACAATTCTTCTGACCGCCGGGTGCGCGAATTTATCGTCGAACGTTGCCGTATCCTCGCCGTTGTCGGCCTGCATCCGGCCACCTTCAAGCCCCATACCGGCACCAAGACCAGCGTGTTGTTCGTGCAGAAATGGAATGACGATGCGCAAGTCGGTCCGCTGTGCCCGAAAGTGGATGACTACAACATTTTCTTTGCTACTCAGCGCCTGCCTTCCAAGGATAACGGTGGTGAGAAAATCTATCTCAAGGACGACCAAGGTGCCCAGTTGCGCGATTCCCACGGCCATTGGGTGGTGCAGCACGATCTTTTTAACCATGATGGCTTAACGCAAGACGGAATAGCTGAAGCATTTGAAATGTTTGCGTCGAAGGAAAAGCTTGTCGGTAAAACGATTGCCGATTTTGACGCTACCCGTTATAGAAATCAGCAGGATGATTTGGAGGTAAGCGAAATTCCCTTATCAACTGCGCTTAGGAGTGAGCGAACAGGGCGACTTGATAGTACTTATTTTAGCAAGGAGCAACTTGAAGTAAGGAGGGTTTCGGCTTCTTGGGGAAAACTTGGGCAGTACTGTAATCGTATTGTGTGTGGCCCATTTGGATCAACAATACTCGATACAAACTATGTTGATTCTGGCTTACCGATGCTCCGTCCCTTCAATTTGCGGGGACTGCGTTCGAACGCAGGAGATATTGCCTACCTTAAGCCAGAATTTGTTTCATCCCAGAATCTTAAGGTTTTTAATAGAGGTGATATTGCCTTTGCTCGTGTTGGAGACGTTGCTTGTAGCGTAATTGTTCAACCAAAAGCAACAATTAGTCCAAATGTAATTGTTGCATCTATTAATCGCAATAATATTAACCCCTATTTTTTGGCGGCATTTTTTAATGGGAGGTATGGCAAACTCCAAATCGAGGGGGCAGTAAAGGCCGTTGCCCAACCAACAATTTCAACCGATATCATTCGAGAGCTTAGAGTTCCTACCTTATCTCAGGAACTTCAAGAGAATGTCCAGAAGACATTCGAAGAATATGAACGTCTGAGTGAGAAGGCTCAACAACTACTCAATTCCGCTAAACGTGCTGTAGAGATCGCAATTGAAAAAAGCGAAGCTGATGCTCTTGCCTACCTGAAAGAAAACGGAGCTTAGTCATGACTGCGAACAATACCGCCAATGTCAAACAATGGCTGGAGCAATCGGATATTGATTATTTCACTCATTTTGTAAAGGCATGGATACCCTTTAATGCTTGGTACCGTCACATCTACACATTTGAGCATGAAAATGACATCCTCAATAAAATTAAAACGGATGGTAATAAAATACGCACCCGTTTTATGGCAACAATTGTTAAAGACGACCCTGATTCGGTAGAGATTCGAAATCAGATCGCCGCCCTTCATCGACGACTTTCAATTGACCCTCTCGAAGACCGAAAGAAGCGGAGTATTAGCTTCGAAAATGTTTGTGTCGGTCGAAACGCGAACAATAAAGAAATCCTATGTTATTACGGGTGTATTTACTCTGTTGAGCGTCAAAATAAACCTGTAAAACAGATTGTCTGCTCACTCGCCAATAAATCTGGTGTGGTAAAAAGTACGATTATTCAGCTAGGCGAGTGGGATTTGGAGGGAATTCAGACCCATGCTGATTATTTAGCGTTGCAACCAAACGATAGGGCGCGAATACTGGCCTGTTATAAGCAGGCAAATCCATACATTTTCCGCAGCTTGCTTGCTGTGGCAACGGATAGTTGCACTCTTCAAATGGATTCTTACAAGTTTGAGCATGATCCCGCAGCTATCTTCGCTGGCCTCCTAGATGTTTTGTATGCTATGCGTAATCTTCTATTTCACGGGGAACTTGTACCTGACCCACAAACGAACAGAACCTACGAACCAGCCTACCATCTAGTACGGTACCTGACGCGCTTTATCACTTAAGTAAAGAGCAAACCATGCTCACCCGCTACGATATCAACCATCTCGCCGAAGCCCAGTTCGAGGCGGGGCCGCGTGGGAGAGTGTTGCGTAACCTGCTGGGCATCCGCCGCAAGCGCGAAATGGACGCGCTGGAAGCGCTCAAGCTGGCCGAGGCGACCGACTACGCCATCCGCCACATTTCGGCAGAACACCGTTTTACCGCCCAGGATATATGCGGCCTGCACCGCCAATGGCTGGGCGAGATATATTCGTGGGCGGGCGAGTATCGGCGGGTGAACGTCAGCAAAGGCGGATTTACTTTCGCGATGGCGGCGCAGGTGCCGCGCTTGATGGATGAATTGGAAAGTGCCGTGCTGGCGGTTTATACGCCCTGCCAATTCGCAGAGTTGGACAAGATTGTCGAGGCGCTTGCCGTCACCCACTGCGAGCTCCATCCTTTCCGCGAAGGAAACGGCAGGCTGGCGCGTTTGCTGGCTACCTTGATGGCCTTGCAGGCGGGTTTGCCGCTGCTGGATTTCTCGGGGATACGGGGACAGGAACGGGCATCCTATTTTGCTGCCGTTCAGGCGGGCTTGGGCAGGGACTACGCACCGATGAAGGCGATATTTTACGCGGTAATCGACAGAAACCAGCGGGGTTAGTCTGTCTTGGCGGCTTTTTCCGGCGTGGCCGGCAGCGCTTTTTCGGCAGCCTTTTTGACGCCTTCAATCGCCATTGAGGAAATAACATTCAGGCGCAACGCGGCACGGTAGGCTTTGGCGTCGCGCAGGTGAGGGTTTTGCTGCAAAAGTGATTTTTTCATGCTTCTGAGTCTGGTCAGCTAAATTGATGGACTGATAATCATGTTCGGTGATGGCAAATATTCAAAACAAGCCCAGTCTGCATGGTTGTAAGCGCGAAAGTGCCGCACTTACAACCACGCACCATCG
>JBAYVP010000240.1:0-8298 GCA_041674485.1 Sulfuricellaceae bacterium | reverse complement strand
TTGGGCAAGGTGGCCATGCGGGCGGTAGAAGCAAAACTCCAACGACTGGCGGCACTGCCCCGCTGGTTCGTTACCATTCAGCCCGGATATGTGCCGGAGCGGCAATAAGCGGGACATCCCTTACCGAGCATGGTGCAATCATGGCCGCGACGATACTCAATTCGCCCAAGGCGACGGAAATGAGTGTTTTTATCGTCCGCGCCTTTGTCCGCCTGCGGGGAATGCTCTCGGCGCATCAGGAGCTTGCGGACAAATTGGATGACCTGGAAAACAAGGTCGCCACGCACGATCAAGCAATTACCGGCTTGTTGAACGCCATCCGACAACTCACGAGTCCGCCCGCGCAGCCGAAACGGCCTATCGGTTTCACCGCAGATATTGAAAAAAGCCGGCAATAGGCCGGAATATTTTTGGATAATTAAAATGCAAGCTACCTTACTGATCGAACTCCTGACCGAGGAACTGCCGCCCAAGTCGCTCAATGCGCTGGGGCAGACATTCGCCGGCGCTATTTACGACGACCTGAAAAAACAGGGATTCATTGCCGCCGATCAGGGCTTTACCGCCTACGCCACGCCGCGCCGACTGGCGGTGAGCATCGCCAATGTGGTGGCGCGCCAGCCCGACCAAACATCCACGCGCAAGGGGCCGGCGCTGGCTTCCGCGTTCGACGCGGGCGGCAACCCGACGCCGGCGCTGACCGGTTTTGCCAAATCGTGCGGCGCGGACGTGTCGGCGCTGGAAAGGCAAGGCGAGGGCAAGGCGGAATGTTTCGTGTTCCGCTCGGTAAAGGCCGGCGAACCGCTGGAAAACCATTTGTCCGCCATCGTCCAGGCTGCGGTCAAGAAACTGCCCATCCCCAAAATGATGCGCTGGGGCGATTCCGACGTGCAGTTTGTGCGCCCGGTGCATCGCCTCATCATGCTGCACGGCGAGCGGGTGGCGCCCGGCGAAGTGCTGGGGCTGAAGAGCGGCAACACGACACTCGGCCACCGCTTCCTGTCCGCAGGTGAGATCGTGATCGACCACGCCGAGCGCTACGCCGGTATCTTGCGCGAACAGGGCAAAGTAGTGGCCGCCTTCGGCGAGCGCATGGCCGCGATCAATGAACAACTGCATAAAGCCGCCGACGGCGCCGTGCTGGCGGAACATCAGGCGTTGCTACCGGAAGTGGCGGCGCTGGTGGAATGGCCGGTGGCGCTAAGCGGCAATTTCAGCCCGGATTTCCTCAGCGTGCCGCAGGAATGCCTGATCCTGTCGATGAAACAGCACCAGAAATATTTCCCGTTGCTGGACGGCAACGGCAAGCTGCTGCCGCGTTTCCTGGTGGTAAGCAACCTGGAAACCGCCGACCCGGCGCACATCGTCCACGGCAACGAGCGCGTGTTGCGCGCGCGCCTGTCGGACGCCAAATTCTTTTTCGAGCAGGACCAAAAAACCCGCCTCGACAGCCGCGTCGAAAAACTAGGGCATGTGGTTTACCACAACAAACTGGGCAGCCAATTGCAACGGGTGCAGCGTCTCACCAAACTGGCCGGCGAAATCGCGCGCAACCTCAATGCCGACGAGAGCCAGGCCGAGCGCGCCGCATACCTCGCCAAGGCCGACCTGCTCACCGACATGGTGGGCGAATTCCCCGAACTGCAAGGCGTCATGGGGCAATACTACGCGCTGCACGACGGCGAAACCGCGACCGTCGCCAATGCCATCGAAGCGCATTACCACCCGCGCTACGCCGGCGACACCCTGCCGCAGGACAACATCGGTGCGGCAGTAGCGCTGGCCGACAAGCTCGACACGCTGATCGGCATTTACGGCATCGGTCTCGTTCCGACCGGCGACAAGGACCCGTTCGGCCTGCGCCGCCATGCGCTGGGGAGTTTACGCATCCTCGCCGAAAAAGGCTTGCCGCTCGACCTGCTGCAATTGCTGCAATTCACCCGTAGCCTGTTCCCCGGCGAAATGCTGGCGGACAGCGTGGCGTTGGATGTCCACGGCTTCATGCTGGAGCGCCTGAAAAATTTCCTGCGCGACAAAAATTTCGAGGCCGACGAAGTGGACGCGGTGGTCAGCCAACAGCCGACGCGCATCGACCTGACGATTCCGCGCATCCTGGCGGTGCGGGCTTTCCGCAAACTGCCGGAAGCGGCAGCGCTGGCAGCCGCCAACAAGCGCATCCAGAACATCCTGAAAAAAACCGCCGCGCCCGCCGGACTAGCCGATATTGCGCTGTTGCAGGAAGACGCCGAAAAAGCCTTGTTCGCCGCAGTCACCCGCCTGACGCCGACAGTCGCCTCGCTGGTCGCCAACTGCGATTACACCGACGCGTTGACGATATTGGCCGGCGTGCGCGCCGAGGTGGATGCGTTTTTCGATCAAGTCATGGTGATGACCGATGAGCCGCTGGTGCGCAACAACCGCCTGGCGCTGCTGCAATCCCTGGGTGAACTGATGAATCAGGTGGCGGATATTTCGAAGCTGCAATATTAACGGGGCGCAAGCCAGGGTAAATTTGTTTTCGGGAAAATGTAGGCTGGATAAGCGCGAGCCGCATCCACCTTTCTACGCCGATTCGGTGGATGCGGCTCACGCTTATCCACCCTACGACTTGCCCGAGATTCATGAATGCTTGGCGATACAGGAAGTTGAAAAGGGGAAATGGCTGGTTGTGGTTTATCGGGAGCAGGGCAGTGACGGCTTCGTCATCACTGCATTTTTGACGCGCCGCATCCGTTCGCTGGATGGGAGAAAGCAACTATGGCCGTAATTGATATCCGGGACTTCCTGAACTTGATACCCGCTGTCAGCAAGGCGCCGCAACACTCGGTCTGGGTGACTTTTGATGCGGAAACCGATACGCTGACCATTAATTTCACCAAACCCAGCCATGCGGATGATAGCGAGTTGACCGACGACGACATCATAGTCCGCTACCAAGGCGAAGAAGTTGTCGGGATGACGGTCTTGCACGCCGGCAAGCGCCAGCAGATGGCGGCTTGATTGGGGCGCCACTCTCGATTGATGGTTGGGGGTTAATGATCTGCTCTCGGAATCATGCGCCCACGATTTTTTGTTGAACGTATATTGTCAAGCAGTGCCGAAGTTAACCTGTTCGAGGCTACCTCATGAGAACCCTAGGCCACCGCAAGGAAACACCCATTGTTTTTTCAGCATCCGCCGCGCTGCTGGCGGAAGGTGTTCGCTTCAACGATGAAATCCACCGCCTGCCAACCGGCGGTGCGACCCATATCCCCAAGGGAGTTTATCGGTTCAAGAGCCATGAGGAGGCCAGCCGCCACGGGCAGGATTGCTTGGCCGAAAGCATGGCGCAAATCGCATTGTCGCGGCTGTAATGGAAGAATACAGTCGCCCGGCCACGCTGGAAGACCTCAAAACGCTGATTCGCTCCCTGAATGCGCAGGGTGTCGAATATCTGCTGATCGGCGGTTACGCCCTCTTTGCCCACGGCTATCATCGTGCGACCACCGACATCGATCTGCTCGTCCCAGCCGGACGGGAATCTGGAAAGCGGCTCAAGGCAGCGCTGATGGTGCTCCCCGACCAGGCAGCCAGGGACATTGACCCCGCTTGGTTTGACGAAGACGAGAACATCCGCGTAGCGGACGCCTTCGTGGTGGACATCATGCTCAATGCCTGCGGCGAATCCTATGAAACGTTGAAACGGTACGCAGAGACGGTTGATCTGGACGGCATTCCGATTCGCACCATCAACTTGGAGGGGCTGCTGCTCACCAAGCAAACAATGCGCGACAAGGATATCGCTGACAAGGTCATACTGGAACGGGCGCTGGAGATATTCCGGGAACGTTCGCGCCATCCATAGCAAAGAGGGCTAGCCACACCGCGTGGGCACGAAAAACGCGCCCCCTACCCGGCTTGCGGAATTGGCCGATATGCGGATAAATCAGGCCGATACGAAAGGACGCGATTGTTGAAATATTTCGCAGGGTAAATTTGTTCTCAGCACGAAAAAAACCGATTCACCGCAGAGGACGCAGAGGAAAAGCATGAGGGGTTTCCTCTGCGTCCTCCGCGTCCTCTGCGGTGAAAAAGGTTTTGTCTTTATGGGTCGCCGCCATGAGTCGAGCAAAGTTGCGCTAAGATTGTCCGGGGTTCACGAACGTTTTCCATATATTGATTTTCATCATGAATTTCTGAGAGCAAATTTACCCTGAAATATTTTCGGCTAGGTGGAGGACATTTTGCGGCTAGTGGCGTAAACTTTCCCACGGCAAATTTTTCAGGAAAACCATCATGCAATTCCTTAAACGATTGTTATGCATTTCCGTGCTGTTGCTTGCTTCATGGAGCGCCTCCGTACTTGCCGCGCCGGCCAATGGCATATGGACCACCAGCACCGGCGACTATTTCATGCTGATGCAGGATAGCGCCAATGCCAGGGCTATCGCCGTTCAGGTCGCCTACGATCTCACCTCGGCCAGCGTTTTCGTCGGCACGGAAAACGCCAACACCCTGACGCTGGGCAAACTCGACCAAAGCGCGACACTGACTGCCACCGCAACCGGCAACGCCATGAGCGGCAGCTATGTGCAAAACGGCGGCGGAACCGATGCGTTTTCGGCCAACCTGACTTATGCTTTCGAGGGCAGCGATTATGATGGCGTGTGGCAGAAAACCGGCGCAAATTCCTATCTGGCTTATCTCTCGGTCTATGTCCAGGGCAAATCGGTCACCGTGGTGCTGGACATTACGCTGAACAGCGACAACACGCTGAGCTTCGACGTATTGACCGGCACGCTGGCCGGGAATGTCTACACAGGGGTGTCGGCGATGAATGGTCGCCTGCTCAAGCTGACTTTCAGCGGCGCCAACGCAGACGGAACTTATGTTACTGTCTCCAGGCAAACCACCAAGTTTACCGCTGCCCAGATTTGCAAGGTGAACTAGACCAGCATGAAACTCGTTATCCTGGACCGCGACGGCGTTATCAATTTCGATAGCGCCCAATTCATCAAAAGCCCCAAGGAATGGGAGCCTATCCCCGGCAGTCTGGAGGCCATCGCGCGCCTCAACCAATCCGGTTTCCGCGTGGTGGTGGCGAGCAACCAGTCGGGCGTCGGGCGTGGGCTGTTCGACATGGCCACCCTGAACACCATCCACGACAAAATGCACAAGGCGCTGGCGCGGCTCGGCGGGCGCATCGACGCGTTGTTTTACTGTCCCCATGCCGCCGACTCGAATTGCGCATGCCGCAAGCCGAACACCGGCATGTTCCTGGAAATCGCCAAGCGCTTTAACACCGATCTGGGCGGGGTGCCGTGCGTCGGCGATTCCCTGCGCGACCTGGAGGCGGCTGCCGCAGTCGGCGGCCAGCCTATCCTGGTGCTCACCGGCAAGGGCGGGAAAACCCGGCATGACGGCAGCCTGCCGGAAAATACCGTGACCTATGCCGACCTCGCCGAAGCGGCAAGGCAGATTATCGCCAAGGACATTAAAGACGCATGATCCTAGAAACCTCAGTTGACCGCTTGCCAAGATGTGTAATAGGGTGGCTCTAAAAACTTTGTCATGTATTTCGCGTTTACCCGTTTGGTGAAAGCGCTACGAGCCGAATTGCACGGTTTTCCGGGCGCATGGCGGCGTTGCAACTACTCAGAATGGAACAACCATTCTTCGGCGTTGCTTGCCCTGCACCCGGAAAACCGCACACTCCAGCCCGTTCAACCGAGGTTTCTAGGATGATCCGGCTGCGCTCCACGCTATTCAATCTGGGAATGCTGGTTTTCACGCCGCTTTACACCCTCGTCATCCTGCTTTCCTTTCCTTTACCCCCGCTGATGCGTTACCGCGTGATTCGTCCGTGGTCGCGCATCATGCTGGCGTGGTTACGCCTGACCTGCAAGCTCGATTTTCGCGTGTTGGGTGGGGAAAACATCCCTACCCGGCCTTCCATCGTGCTGGCTAAACACCAATCGGCATGGGAAACGTTGGCGTTGCAAAGCATCTTTCCGCCTCAGGTGTGGGTGATGAAACGCGAATTGTTGCGCCTGCCCTTTTTCGGCTGGGCGCTGGCCTTATCCAGCCCGATTGCGATTGACCGGGGAAGCTCGCGCCTGGCGCTGAAACAGTTGCTGGATCAGGGCAAGGAACGCTTGGCGCGAGGATTCTGGGTGGTGATTTTCCCGGAAGGCACGCGCATCGAGCCGGGCGGCAAGGGACGATACAAAGTCGGCGGCGCTTGGCTGGCGACCCATACCGGCGCATTGGCGGTGCCGGTCGCGCACAATGCCGGCGAATTCTGGGGACGCAACGCCTTTCTCAAGCGCCCCGGCACCATCACCGTCAGCATTGGCGCGCCGATAGACCCCGCCGGCCTGAAAGCCGACGAATTGAACAGCCGGGTGGAAGCCTGGATAGAAAACGAAATGGCGCATCTTCATGAAAAGTGAAGAACGGCGCGCGGTGCTGCCGGACGGTGCGGAGCTTTGCTACATTCTCAAGCGCAGCCCGCGCCGCCGCACCATTGCGCTACGCATCGACGGCAACGGCCTGACCATCAACGCTCCGGCGCGCACTCCGCTTTATCGCCTGGAAGCCGTGCTGGCCGACAAGGCCGACTGGGTGCGTGATAAGCTCGCGGAAATGTTGGCACGACAAGCGCCCGAAAAAGTCTGGCAAGATGGCGAAACCTTGCCGTTTCTCGGCGGTCATCTGCGGCTTACCACGCGTAACGGCAAGGCCGGCGCACCACCGGTAATCGTGGACGCGCAACTGCTGACCGAAGTGCTGGATATCGGCAATAGCGCTACGGTCAAGACCAAAGTGCTGAAATGGTATCGCCGCCAGGCGCTGGAACATTTCGCCGGGCGCGTGGCCCACTACGCCGGGCGGCTGGGCGTGCCGCTGCCCAAGCTATTCCTGTCCAATGCCGCCAGCCGCTGGGGAAGCTGCAACTCGCGCGGCGAAGTGCGCCTCAATTGGCGTCTGATTAAGGCGGCGCCGCATCTGATCGACTACGTGGTGGCGCATGAGCTGGCGCACCTCAAACACCTCAACCATTCGCCGGCATTCTGGCGCACCGTCGCGCTGCTGTACCCCGATTGTCTGACGGCGCGACGCGAATTGAAAGCCTGCGGCCATCGCTATCACGATTTCTGAAAGGGAAACTTCATGCGCATTCTGCACACCATGATCCGGGTCGGCGACCTGGAGAAATCCATCGCCTTTTATACCGAAGTCCTCGGCATGAAACTGCTGCGCCGCAAGGATTATCCCGAAGGCAAGTACACGCTCGCGTTCGTCGGCTACGCGGCGGAATCCGAGGAGGCTGTGCTGGAACTAACCTACAACTGGGGCGTGACCAATTACGAAATTGGAACCGGCTACGGGCATATCGCCATCCAGGTCGCCGACATCGACAAGGCCTGCGCGGATGTGGCGACCAAGGGCGGGCTAGTGACCTACGGCCCGGCGCTGCACGGCGGAACCACCCGAATCGCTTTCGTAGCCGACCCGGATGGGTACAAGATCGAATTTATCGAGAGGTAGCCGCCGACAGACTGCCGACTGGCGGGGCGACCATACAGTTATCAGTAAAGGTAACTCATAAGCTGCGTCTGGCTCCATGTCGCCGTCGTGCCTGCGCCGCCATTTATCGACAGCGTGATTGAGGCCGTGCCGTTGGGTTGGAACACGGCAGTCAGATGAACGGGCGCATGTTGGGTCTGCGGCGGGATGGTAAAGCCGTTGTAAGTTATCGCCGAAGTGCTGATGTCGTAGACCAGATCGCCGGTCAATGCACCGTCCAGAATGCCGTTGGCTTGCGCGCTGCCCTGGTAGGTAAACGCACCGTTGACGACCATGGTGACGCCGGCGGCGGCGATAGTGAAATTGTTATAGCTCCATTTGGCCGTGCCGCTGTTGCCTGTCCATTGGCTGTAATCCTGCGTCACCGTCCCGCCGTAGGGACTGGTGCAGGTCGAGGCGCCGCCGGATGAGCTACACTGGGCGGTGGCGGCAAACGCATTGCCGCCTTTGCCTTGGCTCATGGCGCGCTGAAACGCGTTTTCATCGTCGGCGCCGGCGTTTTGAGAAACAGCCAATACGGCGCTCAGCGCGAGAAACTTCAATAGTTTTTTAAACATGCTTTAACTCCATCAGTGGTTGGAAAATTCATGGTGGCATTGCCGGTGCGGATTATCCTAGAAACCTCCGTTGAACGGGCTGGAGTGTGCGGTTTTCCGGGTGCAGGGCAAGGCGCAACGACGCGCAATGGTCGTTCCATTGCAAGGAGTTGCAACGCCGCCATGCGCCCGG
>JBAYVP010000239.1:0-8299 GCA_041674485.1 Sulfuricellaceae bacterium | reverse complement strand
CAGATTCAACGTGCCGCCCGAATTGCGCACACCGCCGCCGTCGCTGGCCGAATTGCCGGTAAACAGGCTGTTGCTGATGGTGACCGCGCCGCCGGCGTTGTACAGACCGCCGCCGCCCGCCCCGGTGCCGGCGTTGCCGGACAAGATGACCTGGTTCAGCGTCAGCGTGCCGTTGCCGTTGCCGTTGCGGATGCCGCCACCGCCGTCGGTATCGTTATTGCCGTTGGCGATGGTGAGCTTTTGCAGGGTGACGGTGGCGCCGTCGGCAATGTTGAACACCCGTACCGCGTTGTTGCCGCTGACGGTGAGATTTTGGCTGCCGCCGTCGATGGTGACGCTCTTGTCCACCGCGAGGGTGCTGGTCAGGGTGATGGTCTGGTTGGCGATAGCCGGATCAAATGTGATAGTGCCTCCGGCGGCGACATCGAGGAGCGCCTGACGCAGGCTCCCCGCGCCGCTGTCGGCGATGCTGGTGACGGTGATGGCGGAGAGCGGCAGCGCCGGCATCGCGCTAGCGCTGGGCGACGAAGCCGTCCCCGTGCCGATGGCGTTGCTGGCGGTGACGGTGCAGGTGTAGGTCTTGTCGTTGCTCAGTGCCGAAACGACGATGGGCGAGGCTGTGCCGGTGTTACTGCCGTCGCTGCTGCCATCGCTGGAGGTGCATGACGCCGTGTAGCCGTTAATGGCGCTGCCGCCGTCGGAACCGGGCGTGAAGGCGACGCTGATCTGGGTGTTGCCGCTGGTCGCGGTCACGCCGGTGGGTTGGTTCGGGGCGGACGCCGCGCTCACGCTAAAGTTCAGCGTGGTGGGGCCGGCGATGCCGGCATAGGGCTCATTCGCAGCGTTCAGGAAAGTGCCGGCGTCGATTTCGACGTGGTAGCTCTTGCTGGCGGCAAGGGGAGTGCCGGGGGTGATGGTCAGCGTGTTGCCATTCCAGGCGAATGTGCCGCTATCCGCCGCTGCCACGTTGATGGTTTCCGTGGTCGAATCGCTGTCGTTGACGATCTTGAGGTTGCCGCTGCCAATGGATGTCGCTGCGCTGAAGGTCAGCGCGATGGTGCCGCCGGGCGAGACGTTGGTGGCGTTGTCGGCGGGCACGGTGGAAGCGAGGATGGGGCCGAAGGTGAAATTTTTTGCGGAGGGGGTGGTAAAGATACCATCCAAGTAGGCCACATAAGGCGTGCCGTTTGCGGTGATGGCGAGCGCGGTTTGAACAGACCACTGCGTAGAAAACCCGGCGCTGCCGACAGTTACCCAATTGCTGCCGTTGAATTTCTTCACGCTGGCCTTGTTGCTGATGGAGGCATCTATGTAGGCCACATAAGGTGTGCCGTCCGAGGCGAGGGACAACGAGGTGTAATTGGCCCCCGCCGCCGAAAATCCGGCGCTGCCGACGTCAGTCCAGTTGGTTCCGTTGAATTTTTTCACGGTTGCCCTGCCGCCGTTACCGTAATCCTGATAGGCCACATAAGGCGCACCATCCGTAGCAAAGGCGAACGAATTACTGGTGGCAGCATCCACCGAAAACCCGTCGGTACCGACGGCAACCCAGTTGGCGCCGTCGAATTTCATCACGCTGGCCTTGCCGCCCAAGGCCGCGTCACTATAAGTCACGTAGGGTTTGCCGGCATCAGGCGATCCGCTCGGTGCGATGGCGAGCGACAGGTAGGTGGCACTCCCCGTCGAAAATTCGGGGTTGCCGACGGCAACCCAACCGGTGCCATCGAATTTCATTACGCTGGCCTGATTGTTATTGTTGCCATCCTGATAAGCGACATAGGGTGTGCCGTCTGAAGCAATCGCCAGTGAGGTGTATTTGGAATACGCCGACGAAAACCCAATGCTGCCGACGGCAACCCAATTGCTGCCATTGAATTTCATTACGGTAGCCTTGCGACTGACGGAGTAATCTCAGAGCACCTGATCTCGCGGATTTTAATTGAGACGGTTGACTGAACAGAAAAATGGAAAATACAACATAATCAATCGCATAAAATTCGCTTCTACGAAATTTCGGGTCAAGACAAATCCGACCAAATACAATAACCCATTGATTTGTCTATCCTGAGATCAGGTGCTCTGAATCTATGTAGGCCACATAGGGCGTGCCATCCGGGGCAATGGCCAGGGAGATGTATTCCGCTCCGCCCGCCGAAAACTCGGCGCTGCCGACGGCAACCCAATTGGCGCCGTTGAATTTCATCACGCTGGTTTTGTTGCTCATATCACCCGTATTTGTATAAGCCACATAAGGCTTGCCGGCCTCAGGAGAACCAGTCGGAGCGATGGCAAACGAGATGTAGCCGCCATTAAACAGCGCAACACTGCCAGCGCCAGCGCCGCCTTCAAGTCGTTCCCAATCCGCCTGCGCCACTTGCGGCAAAGCCGCCAACGCCACCAGCGCGGTGGCCGCGAGGCTCCCGACCGGCAGCGCGGCGGGCAGGGAAAAGGCCGCCGCCACGGCAACGGCGAGCGCGCTACGGCGCAGGACTGTATTGCGCGCCGTGGCGGTCTTGCCGGCGCGGGCTGGGGCGGTGATGGGACGATGGCTGGTATTCATGATTCGGTGCTCCTCCAATTCAAACTGGTTTCGGAAACAATCTTGCGCTGTAAAAAAATCCCTGGGACTGAGCGAAAAACAAAGCCCGCCCAAGCCCGGTAGGGTGGGCACGGCTTTATCGTGCCCACGCGGAAACATCCCCCGCTGACCGCGTGGGCACAAAAAACGTGCCCACCCTACTTGACTGTCGGCGGTACGTTAACAAAACCAAAAACCGCTTCCCTGCGTTTCCCTACCAATGCCTACGCTTCCCTACAGGCCGTTATATTCCGTCCGAAAACACCGCGGAGAATAGGCCTCGCGTAGCCCGTGATAAACTGCCTGGATTACTTGCCTCCCCCTGGCCGCAGGCCGCCTCACAATTGGATCCAAACACCCTGACGCTATACACCGTTGCCGCCGGGCTGAGTTTCAGCCTGAGTCTGGTGATGGTGGTATTCGCCTATTTCCAACCCGATACGCGCCTTATCCGAAGCTGGGCCGTCGCCATCCTGGTGCTGGCTGGCGGATTTTTCGTTTCCGGCATCGGGCCGGCGTTGCCGCGCTGGATGACCGTCATCGGCACCAACATGGCCCTGCTTTCCGCCGGGCCTATCCTGTATTCCGGTTTTGCCGCCTACTATGAGCAACGTGAGCCGCTGGCGGATCGCCGGGGGTGGGCAATGGTGCTGCTGACCGCGCCCGCGTTCTGGTACTGGGGCCTGATCGAGCCGAACGGCAATTACCGCAGCGTGGTGTTTTCGCTCGCGATTGCGCTGACCAACCTGCGCACGGCTTGGTTGTTGGCGGGTGCGGCTTGGCGGCGGGTCGGCGGCTTGCCGACCTGGTTGCTGGCTATTCTGTTTGGTGTGGCGGTGGCCTGGATGACCGCGCGCGCCGGCCTGTTGCTGGTCGCCGAAGCGCCGCCCGCGAACCTGCGCAGCGCTAATCCAACCACCTGGATTACGGTGTTCTGGTACATCGTGCTGGTTTCAACGATGTCGGTGTGCGCGATGTGGATGGAAGTGAGCCGTTACGCTACCGCTCAACAGACGGCTTCCGGCAGTCGCGGCGGCGCATTCGGCTTTATTGCCTATTTCCACAACAAGCTGTTCCTGCTGGGGAGCGGGGTGATTGTTCTGATTGTGGGCATCGCCGGGGTGCTGGGAATCGCCTACGCCAATTTCCATGAATCCGAGAAAGCGCGGCTTATCCGCACCGCCGAACTGACCAACAAGGCATTCGTCGAACAGACGATCCAGGTTGCCGGCCAGATCGATACGATGCTTCATTTGGTGCGCGCTTTCCATCAACGCAGCCAATCCGTCGCCGCTACCAATGCGTATATCGAGTCGCTGAATTTCGACCGTTCGGTCATCGACAACATCTACCTCATCAGCGCCGCCGGGGTGATTATCATCGCCCACGACCCGGCGGCGTTGGGGCGCAGCGTCACGGATCGAGCGTACTTTCCGTTTCATCGCGACGCGCCCGAGGATAGAATTTTTATTTCCCCGGTGGAAAGCGGTCGCGTCACCGGAAAGTTCCACTTTCGCATCACCCGCCGCATCAATAATCCAGACGGCTCTTTCGGCGGGCTGGTGCTGGCCACGGTGGTGCCCGAATCGTTTGCGCGCCACTACCGCGACTTTGCCATCGACGCTCAGAATTCCGCAGCCTTGCTGGGAACCGCCGACCACAAACTACGGGCGCGCACGCCGGAACCCGCCGCCGAGCTATGGGCAAAACCCGTCGAATCGCCGCTGTGGGACGCGCTGAAGCGCGCCCCGGCGGGTCGTTACGAGAATATCAGCGGCGTGGATGGGGTGCTGCGCACCTTCGTCTACGAGAGGGTGGCGAACCTGCCGCTGGTGATGGTGAACGGCTTTTCGGATAACGACCTGAAAAACAATATCCATGGCCGTATGCGCTGGCTGATCGCCACCACGTTCATCATTCTTTGTTTTACGCTTTTGCTGGCATTGCTGCTGACCATCGAGGCCAAGCGTCGTGACGAGCAGGATCGTTTCATGTCGATGTTGAGCCACGAACTCAAAACCCCGATGTCCGTGATCCGCATGGCGCTCGGCATCGAAGGCATCCCTGCCACTATCCGGGATCGCATCGCCCGCGCGGTGGGAAGCATGAATGCGGTCATCGAACGTTGCCTGCAGGCCGACAAGTTGCGCTATGGGCATGTGCAGCCCGCACCGTCGCCTTGCCGAATTGCGGACATTCTCGACGACCTCCGGGCCGCCAGCGCCGCGCCGGAACGGCTGTCTATTCAAATGGAAGACCTCCCGTCCCTCGACACCGATGTGCAACTGTTACGCATTATCCTTAGCAATCTGATCGACAACGCCGTCAAGTACGGCGTAGCGCGCGGCACAGTCAGTATCCGTGGCGTTTTGGCACTGCATAAAAAGCGGCCAGGCATCCGCATCGACATCGCCAATCGCCCCGGTCAAGCCGGGATGCCCGACCCCCGCCAGGTCTTCGGCAAATACTATCGCGCGCCCGGCGCGCATGGAAAAACGGGTTCGGGCCTCGGCCTGCACATTTCATCCGGCTTTGCCGAAAAAATCGGCGGGTGGCTACGCTACCGGCCAACACCCGACGAGGTAAAATTCGAGTTATGGCTACCCCTCTGAATATCATTGTTGTCGAAGATCACGACGAACTGCGTGAAGTGACCGTCGAAGCCTTGGGCAATTTGGGCCATGTGGTGCGCGGCGTGGACTGTGCCGAAGCGCTGGATGACGAACTGGGCGCCTTCCGGGCGGACATTCTGTTATTGGACCTCAACCTGCCCGGAGAAGACGGCATCAGCCTGGCGCGGCGCATCCGCGAGGCGCTACCCGAGGTCGGCATCATTATGGTCACGGCCCGCCGGCAGGTGCGCGACAAGATCGAGGGTTACGGCAGCGGCGCGGACATCTACCTCACCAAGCCGACCTCCGTGGAAGAACTCGACGCGGCAATCCAGGCCCTGTCGCGCCGGGTGCGCCCCGCCCCCGCCCTCGTCACCGGACATCTCCGGCTCAATCCGGCCACCCTGCAACTGTCCGGTCCGCGCTCGACCATCGACGTATCCGACCAGGAATGCTCGCTGCTGATCGCCTTTTCCAAAGCACGGGATCATCGCCTGGAAAACTGGCAAATCATTGAACTGTCTGGAAAACCCTTCGAGGAATTCAGCAAAAGCGCGCTGGAAGTTCAAATCGTCCGCCTGCGCAAAAAAATTGAAAATGCCGGCGCCCCCCCACCCACCATCAAGGCCATTCGCGGCGCCGGCTACCAGCTTTGTTGTCCGCTCATGGTAAGCAAAGAAAGCGGCCCGGTTCGGGGATAATCCTAGTACAGCGCGCAAATATTGATAACACTGCATAAGCTTCAGCTTCGTATTGATCGTTCCCACGCTCCGGCGTGGGAATGCAGCCAGGGATGCTCCGCGTCGCGTATTAAATCTATGAGTCAATCTCAAGCTTGCTTCTCCAGTGTCATTACGCAAGTGTTCCACTACATCATTTTCTATATCGGGACGCGGAGCGTCCTTGGCTGCATTCCCACGCCGGAGCGTGGGAACGATCAACTATGGCTCTATGTGATTTGTAGCCCGGTGGGCACGGCTTTATCGTGTCCACTCTACTTGGCTATTTCACCGTGAACCCTTGCGCCGTTCCGTCTGCATTCTTGATGTAGACCACGCTGCCTTCCACCCACCAGACCGGTTTGCCGGCAGCGGGTTTCACCACGTTCCACTGTGGCGCGAGGGTGTAAGTCTGGCCGTTCACCGTCGCTGTTGCGGTGCCGTCCATGTGTGGCAGCACGGTCAGTGCCGGGTCTTTCAACTCGGTGCGGAAGGTTGCTTGCAGCGTGTCGTAATCGTAGAAGTCGGGGAACAGCGGTTGCGCGATGCCGTTGTCGCTATAGAGCACGTTGCCGTCCGCCAGGGCGCCGAACGTCGCGGCATCCGGTGCTGCTGCCCAGTAGCTCCATTGCGGACGCCCGACGTAGGTCGTGCCATCGGCAGCAGTAATCTGCCAACTGCCGTTCCAGCGCAGGGTGCTGGTGGAACCTGGCAATATCTGGCTGATCTTTTCGGCGAACGCCTTGGGATCGGCCACCGAGGGGGCAAAGGTGGTGACCAAGCCGCCGGTTGCCACGTCCACTTCCCCTTCGGCGCTGATGCTTAACCCGTCGGCGCGGCTGGTATCGACGCGGATGCGACGGCTCGGCAAGATGCTGGCGGTATCGCTGGTGATCGTGTAGGTCACATTCGCGCTGTGTACGCCTTGATTGACCAGATTACCGGTGAAGGTGAAGTTCAGCACCCCTTGGGCGCTTTGACTCGGGGTCGAGGGCAGCACGGTGACATTCAGCGCTTTTTTGATCACGGCAAAGATGCTCTCGTTGAGCTTCGCGCCGTTGAGACGTAGCGGCGTGCCGGTGAGCCGGGGGATGAACGCGCCGACGCGATAGCCGCCGACTGCGAACTTGTTGCCGCCCGGAACCAGATCGTCGCCCACCGCGTCGCTCGTGCCGCCACGGGTGCCAAGGTAGGCCGAGGTGACCTTGCCGCTCTTGTCGAATTCGGCGGTTTCCCCCGCCCATACGATGCCGTCCTTGATCGCGGCAAAATTATTACCGGTTCCACCGCCGCCCAGTCCCGAGAACGAGCCGGCGTCGAGCACGATGTAACAGGTGACGACATGCACCACATCTGAACGGCTATCCGAACTGGCTTGGACGATGGTGTTGCACACCTGGCTGCTGCCGCCACTCTTGCCGGTTTTAATCACATTGCCGCCGACACTGACGATGGGCTGGTTATCGCCGCTCGACGAGACTTGCGCCGCGCCGGTCACTTCCATTACCGGGGTCTGCACGCCGCCGACATCCACCACCTTGAAGGTCATGCTGGTGTTGGGCTGGCTCGCCTGGATGGAGATTTCCTTGCCACCGACGCTGACGTTGACCGGCTTGCCCTCGCCTTTGTCAGATGGGGCGGGCAGATCGACGCTGGTGCCGGAGACGTTTTGCGCGCCGGTCGGCACGATGATGGTGTCGCTGTTGGCGACGCCGATCTTGGGCGTAGCGCCGGTGGTGTCCACCGTGACTTGGCTCTTGTCCGTGCCGGAGACCACCACGATGCCGTTCTTGAGGCCGGCCACCGCTTGGCCGCTTTTGCTGGCGATGAAGCTCGCCGAGCCTTGATCGACGGTGACGGCGGACACCGAGGTGGTGCTGCCCGGCAGGGTGACGCTGGCCACGCCGAGTTTGGTGTCCTGGCTGGTGCTGCTTGCCGAGACGGTGCCGGTGCCGGGGAGATCGACCTTGATGGTGTTGGCGGTGGTCGTGGTGGCGCCGTCGATGCCGGTCTGGGTGGTTTGCGACGGCAGGCTGATGCTGGAGCCTTCCTTGCCGTTGTCGGTGACGGTTTGGCCGTTGGTCGGCGCTACCGTGCCGCCGCCGCTGGGCAGATACTCTGTTCGATGTCAAGCCCGTTTTCGCGATTTTCCTCTTTAATTCGGTTTACGCCGGCAGAGCATAAAATCGGGTGTTATCGAAGGGCTTGTCGTGTTTCAACATGCCATGGATTGCATGCAGCAGTTTGCGCATGACAGCGCAGATCGCCTGCAATGGTAGCTTGCCGTTATCCACGAGGTGTTGGAAATAGGCCTTGACGTGTGGATCGTGCTGCGAAGCGCTCAAGGCCGGCATGTAAAGGGCTGAACGAATATGGCTGTTGCCGGCCTT
>JBAYVP010000238.1:0-8360 GCA_041674485.1 Sulfuricellaceae bacterium | reverse complement strand
TTGCCAAGATGTGTAACATGGTGGTTCTAAACAACTTTGTCATCTATTTTGCGTGTACCCGTTTGGTGAGAACGCTACGGGCTGGATTGCACGGTTTTCCGGGTGCATGGCGGCGTTGCAACTGCAAGAGAAGGCAATGGAACGACCATTGCGCGTCGTTGCGCCTTGCCCTGCACCCGGAAAACCGTACACTCCAGCCCGTTCAACGGAGGTTTCTAGGTTCAAGTTGTATGCGATGCATACCAGATTCCACTCGCCTTGAACGGCCTTCAAGCCGCGCAGCATGAAGCGACGAAACCCCATCACTTCCTTGATCCTAGAAAGCTCAGTTGACCGCTTGCCAAGATATGTAACACACTGGTTCTAAACAACTTTGCAACATACAGCGTTTTCAACTCAGATCAATGTGAGGTTCGCTTTTGGCGAACAGCCAAACCGACTCACGCTTTAGACGCGAAGGCGCGAAGAGAACCGAACCAGTATCTTTATTTTGCGCGTTGGGAATGAGACCGCCCACTCTTACTCGCCCCCACTTCTTCGCGTCTTCGCGTGAAAAATTCTTATCAGAAATTGCAACCTTCACTTGAAAATCGCAACTTCACAAGCGACAATTTGTTGTCGTTTGTTATTGCATTAGAGCATAAAGGCTGTAACTATAATTTTTGTAATTGTTCTTGATTGAAAACGCTGTATTTTGCGTTCACCCGTTTGGTGAGAGCGCTACGGGCTGGATTGCACGATTTTCCGGGCGCATGGCGGCGTTGCAACTCCTCAAGAAGGAGAAGGGAATGGAACGACCATTGCGCGTCGTTGCGCCTTGCCCTGCACCCGGAAAACCGCACACTCCAGCCCGTTCAACGGAGGTTTCTAGGATTAAGCGTAGCGCATTGCACCGGAACCGCGACCATTCGACGCAATGTCCGTTGGTTATTGCGCCCTGGCCTCAATAGTCCGGCGTCATGTCCCCATCCCCTGCCCTGCCGTTTTCGTGCCGTTGCCGTTCTTCGATACAGGGGTCGGCGCCCATCTGGAATTCGCGGCAGATTGACGGTCGGCGCGGATATATCGTGCAGAGCAGGGTGTTTCTGTCCAGCGCCGCGCACCAGTTGTCGTCCAGGCGCGCCATGATCCAGCCGCCCCATTGATCCCGTTGCGTGTATCGGGGTGGAACGTCGTCGTCGCCCATCAGCATGACTTCAAGTTGGCAGCAGCAGGCGGCGCATGTGGCGCAGCTTACCGGCAGGTTGTCGTCTGGCGTGTTCATCCGGCGCATTTTCTCACAGCGCTGCCGCGTTTGTGCCAAACATGACGCGCGGCGCGGCGAAGGGTAGAATAAACGTTTGATTAGATTGTTGAAACGAAAATGCCTATTGTGTGGTTTCCCGGTCACATGGTTGCGGCGCGCAAAAAGGCCGCCGAAACCATGGCTTCGACCGATGTCGTTATCGAAGTGCTGGACGCCCGCCTGCCCGAGGCAAGCTGCAATCCGATGATTAACGAGTTGCGCCTGCATCGCAGCCGCCCGTGCCTGAAAATCCTCAATAAGGCCGATCTGGCCGACCCCGCCGTCACTCAGGCGTGGATCGATTATTACAATCGGCAAAAAGACGTTAAGGCGGTGGCGCTGTCCTGCAAAAAACCGGGCGATGTCGCCAAGGTGCCCGGCCTGTGCCTGCAACTCGCACCGCATCGCGGCACTTTGCTTAAGTCCTTGCGCATGATGATTATGGGCATCCCCAACGTAGGCAAATCCACGTTGATGAATGCATTGTTAAAGCGCCGGGTGGCGGCGGTGGGCGACGAGCCGGCGGTGACCAAGCTCCAGCAGCGTATCGCGTTGAACGACCGAATGTTGCTGATCGACACGCCGGGTCTGATGTGGCCGAAAATCAAGTACGACAGCGATGGCTATATGCTGGCCGCGAGCCACGCGATAGGCCGCAATGCGGTTATCGACGAGGAGGTGGCGACTTTTCTGGCAGATATTCTGCTTGCGCGCTATCCTTCCCTGATTGCCGGGCGCTACGGTTGCGTTGTGGAAGGACTGGACGGGATGGGCGTGATAGAGGCGCTCGCCCAACGACGCGCTTTTCGCCTCAAGGGCGGCGCACCCGATCTGGAAAAAGCCGCGCTCACCTTGCTGACCGATTACCGCAGCGGCGCGCTGGGGCGCATCAGCCTGGAGACGCCGGAAAGCCGCAACGCGATGCTGCATGGCGCGCCGCCCGCCGAAATGGCGGAAACCGCAGCGGATTTGTGAATAAAAACAGCGATTCACCGTAGCTGTAGGCTCAGGGTAAATTTGTTCTCGGCACGGAAAAAACCGATTCACCGCAGAGGACGCGGAGGACGCAGAGGAAAACCCTCATGCTCTTCCTCTGCGTCCTCTGCGGTAAATAACGGTTTTGTCTTTTTGATCGTTCCCACGCTGGAGCGCTCATCGTTACACACAAGTCGGAGCGGGAAGCCCCTCCCCCTTCAAGGGGGAGGCCGGGAGGGGGATGGGGTAGAACGACACAGACTAAAATCAATATCTTACATTGTCGTCTGCGCCTTCCACCCCATCCCCACCCTAACCCTCCCCTTGAAGGGGAGGGAACGCCGCACTCCATCTTTTCTGCATGTAATCAAATGATTGAAAAGATGTGTGTAACGATGAGCGCTGGAGCGTGGGAACGATCAAAATTTACCGTGACCGTAGGCTGGTGGTGAGCTTGCGAACCCCAGCATTTTAAGGTATTGCAAATATTGGGGTTCGCACCTCACCACCAGCCTACGTGGATTGGTTGGGGGGACGGCGGTAGTCGGCGCAAGCCTTTTTCACCGCAGAGGACGCGGAGGACGCAGAGGAAAACCCTCATGCTCTTCCTCTGCGTCCTCCGCATCCTCTGCGGTGAATCGGTTTTTTCCGTGCCGAGAACAAATTTACCTTGGGAACCCGTTTGATAAAGCTAAGGAATGGTTTAAAGTAGGACATTGGCGAGAAACAAGCGCAAAAAGGGGCCGTCATGAAAAAAGATTTCTGGAAAGCGGATTGGTTTTGGGGGGTGTTGGTTGCGGCGCTGTTCCTTCTCGCCGGCAATAGCGATTTGCTGCAAAGCTTGGAACGGAAAGCCTACGATCTCGGCGCGCAGGCGTCGGCGCGCGCGCCGGGCGACAAGATCGCGGTGATCGCCATCGACGACCAGAGCGTCGCCAATATCGGACGCTGGCCGTGGCCGCGCGATATTCATGCCAAGATGATAGACATCCTGTCCGGCGCGCACGCCAAGGTGATCGGCAACACCGTTTTGTTCATCGAGCCGCAGCTTGACCCCGGCCTCGCGCATATCAACAAGCTGTTGCAGTTCTATATCGGGTCGCCGCTGAAAGACGCCGGCGGCGATGCCGCGCAGTTCGGCGCGATGCTGACGGAGGCGGAGCAGAGCCTGAATACCGACCGCAAACTCGCCGGCAGCATGGAAAAGGCCAACAACGTGCTGCTGCCCGCCTTGTTTCAATTGGGCGAGCCGCGCGGCAATCCGGATAAGCCGCTGCCCGGCTATGTGCTGAAATATGCGATTCCTCCCGCCAATGTGAAGGACAATAGCGGCGCCGAAGCCGACGGGCGGCTGCCGCTGCCGGCGGTCAGTGCTACGCCGCCCATTCCCGAAATCGGCGCGGTCGCAACCGGCATCGGCCACCTCAATTATCCCCCCGACGTGGATGGCGGCGTGCGCGCGGAGCCCCTGGTGCTGCGCTTTTTCGACCAGATTATTCCTTCCCTGCCGGTGTTGCTGGCGGCGAAAAGCCTCAACCTGGAACCCAAGGACATTAAGGTGCGCCTCGGCGAGGGCATCGCGCTCGGCAACCTGCGCATCACGTCCGACCCATACCTGCGCATGTATACGCATTTTTACAAGGACCGCGACGGTCGTTCGGCATTCCCGGTGGATTCCTTTTACGATGTGTATTCCGGCAAAATACCCGCCGACAAATACCGCGACAAGATTGTGCTGATCGGCGCCACCGCCTCCGGCGTGGGCAATTCCCAGGTCACGCCGGTGTCGCCGGCGATGGCGCCGGTGCTGACGCTGGCGCATTCGGTGGCGAGCATCCTCAACGAGCATTTCTATGTCGCGCCCACCTGGGGTTTCTGGACGGAAAAAGGCGCGTTCCTGGCTGTCGCGCTGTACCTTGTTCTGCTGCTGCCGCGGCTTAAGGCCGGCATGGGTGCGCTGCTGACTGCGGCGCTGCTGATTGCGCTGCTGGCGGTGCATTTCCTGCTGATGGCGGCGCAAGGCATGTGGCTGCAATTGATGGCGCCCGTGGTATTGCTGCTGGTCGGCCACTTGTTGCTGACCACCAAGCGTTACTTGCTGACGGAAAAGGACAAGCTCAAATCCGACGCCGAATCGGCGGAATCCAACCGCATGTTGGGCTTGGCCTTTCAGGGGCAAGGGCAGTTCGACATGGCGTTTGAAAAATTCCGCAAATGCCCGCTCGACAATTCGATGATGGATGTGCTCTACAATCTGGCGCTGGATTTCGAGCGCAAGCGCCAGTTTAACAAGGCGGTGTCGGTGTTCCAGTATATGGCGGATTTCAACCCGAAATTTCGCGATCTCGAAAAGCGCCTGAAGCACACCACGGAAATGTCGGAAACCGTCATTCTCGGCGGCGCCGGCGCAAAATCCAACGCCAGCACGCTGATTTCCCAGGACGGTTCGGTGGAAAAACCGATGCTGGGCCGCTATCAGGTCGAAAAGGAACTGGGCAAGGGCGCGATGGGCGTGGTATATCTCGGCAAGGACCCGAAAATCGGGCGGGTGGTGGCCATCAAGACGATGGCGCTATCGCAAGAGTTCGACGAGGACGAGCTGGTCGAAGTCAAGGAGCGCTTCTTCCGCGAGGCCGAAACTGCCGGGCGTCTCAGCCATCCCAACATCGTGACGATTTTCGATGCCGGAGAGGAGCACGACCTCGCCTATATCGCGATGGAATTCCTGAAGGGCAAGGACCTCGTGCCGTTTTGCAAGCCCGATAACCTGCTGCCGCTGCCCACCGTGATGACCATCATGCAGCATGTGGCCGATGCGCTTAACTATGCCCACGCCCAGCATGTGGTGCATCGCGACATCAAGCCGGCCAATATTATGTACGAGCCGGATTCGGGCATGATTAAAGTCACCGATTTCGGCATCGCCCGCATCACCGATTCCAGCAAGACCAAGACCGGCATGGTGCTCGGCACGCCCTCCTACATGTCGCCGGAACAGCTTGCCGGACGCAAGATTGAGGGGCAGTCCGACCTGTTTTCGCTGGGCGTGACTTTTTACCAGATGCTCACCGGCAAGCTGCCGTTCATGGGCGATTCGATGGCGCAATTGATGTACAAAATCGCCAACGAGCCTACGCCCGACATCCTGCTGTTGAACCCCAATCTGCCGGCTTGCGTGGTGGCTATCGTCAACCGCATGATGGAAAAATTGCCGGAGAGCCGCTACAAGACCGGCGCGGAAATTTCCCAGGACATCCGCACATGCCTGGCGCAAATTATGTCTGAATCGCAAATCGAGGAAATATGATGATCGGCTCGGCTTTGGAAATCGTCAAACTCACCGACCCCGGCATGGTGCGGTCGCACAACGAGGACAGCGTCGGCTTCGATGCCGACTCCGGCTTCGCCATCCTGGCGGACGGCATGGGCGGCTACAACGCCGGCGAAGTGGCCAGCGGCATGGCGGTGGCGATGCTCTCCGACAACCTGAAGGCCGCGTTGCGCGAAGGCCGTAGCGATATGAAAGCGCTTGCCGGCGAGGAAATCCAGAAAACCAACGGCGCGATTTTCCAGGCCGCCCAGAGCCAGCCGCAATACAACGGCATGGGCACTACGTTAGTGCTGGCGCTGTTCCGCAACAATCGCGTCACGGTTGCGCATATCGGCGATTCGCGCCTGTACCGGTTGCGCGGCGACCAGTTCGAGCAGGTTACCCGCGACCATTCCCTGTTGCAGGAGCAAATCGACAGCGGCATGATTACGCGCGAGGATGCCCGCCATTCGCACAACAAGAACCTAGTGACCCGCGCGCTGGGCGTCGAGCCGGAGGTGGAAATCGAAGTCCACGAATACCCGGTGCTGCCGGGCGACCTATTCCTGCTATGCTCCGACGGCCTCAACGATATGGTGACCGACGAGGACATCCAGCTCACGGTCGGCTTGATGGGCGCCAACCTGGAAATGGCGGCGCAGCAACTCGTCCAGATGGCCAACGACAACGGCGGGCGGGACAACGTATCGGTGATCCTGGTGCGCGTGGTGCAGGATTTTGCCGAAAAGCGCAACTGGTTCAGCAAATTGTTGAACTGGTTTGGGCAATAAATATAAGAGGCTATTCGGGTAGGGTGGGCACGGCATTATCGTGCCCACGCGGGATCAATCCGCGTGGGCAGAAGAACCTGCCCACCCTACCTGACTAGCCCCTAGTCAAAAACAGAACGGAGTTACAGATGGCAAAGTTGATTCTCAGCCTGGAAGGCCAGGCCATCAGGGAGGTCGAGCTTAATAAAGAGCGCGTGACTATCGGTCGCAAGCCGCACAATGACGTTCAAATCGAGAATCTGGCCGTGAGCGGCGAACACGCGACCATTACCACCATCCTTAACGATTCGTTCCTGGAAGACCTTGACAGCACCAACGGCACCCTGGTCAACGGCAGCCCGGTGAAAAAGCACGTATTGCAGAACGGCGACGTTATCGAAATCGGCAAATTCAGGCTGGAATACCTCAACCCGCAAGCCACCCAGGCAGCCCCCGATTTCGAGCGCACCATGATTATGCGCTCGCCCTTGGCCGGAGCGCCTAAGACGGCAGCGCCGGCGCAGGATTTTTCCAAAACCTCCATCGAAAAGGAGCCGCTCGTGGTGGAGAGACCGCTCCCCCACCCCACCCCGGCGCAGCCCGTAGAACAACCGCCTACCGCAGCACCGACGGCGAAACCGGCGGTGATCCAGGTGCTCAGCGGCGCCAACGCCGGCAAGGAACTGGAACTGACCAAATCGCTCACCTCGTTGGGCAAGCCCGGCGTGCAAGTGGCGGTGATCGCCAAGCGACCGCACGGCTACTTTATCACCCATGTGCAAGGCGCCAGCTTTCCCCTGGTCAACGGCGTGGCGCTGGACAACCAGCCCCACCCGCTAAACGACCACGACATTATCGAACTGGCAGGGATCAAGATGGAGTTTTTTTATAAGTAAGCTGGGGGTTGGGGTGAGGGGTGAGGGGTGATGCGCGTTGCCCATCGATAACGCTTGCCGAAGCTCGTAGGATGTGCCGAGGAGCGAGGCGCATCGGTCGCGTATTACGGACAGGATCACATTTCCCCGTTCGTGGTAAGCCTGTCGAACCATGAACGGGGAAATTTGACCCTGTGCCTCACGCGTATGCTGAGGTTGCACCATTACAACCTACGATTGACCTCATTTAACTTAAGGAGCAACGCCATGGATAGCGCCCGTCGTCGCCTGCTGCAAGGTTTGCTGTTCACCGGCGCATGTGCCGGCGGCGTTTCAGGATTGATACGCGAAGCGCTGGCTATGGGTAGCCTGCCTATCGCTCCCGGCATCCATAGCCTGCGCGGCAGCGTCAAGCTCAACGACAAGCCCGCCCAGCCCGGCGCAATGGTGCGGCGCGGCGATCATGTGACTACCGGAGCGGACGGGCAGGTGGTGCTGGTGATTGAGCGCGATGCTTTCATGCTGCGTGAAAACACCCAAGTGGCGTTCGGCGGGGAAGCCGTGAAACAGGCGCTACGCTTGGTTACCGGCAAAATCCTGGCGGTGTTCGCCCAAGGCGAGCATCGCATCCTGATCCCGAATGCCACCATAGGTTTGCGCGGCACAGGCGCTTATTTTGAAGCGGTCGAGGCGCAACGCAACTATTTCTGCCTGTGCTACGGCGAAACCCTGGTCGAAACCGACAGCGGCCAGCGCGCCGCCTACCGCACCGACCACCATGAAAGTCCGCACTACCTGCATCGCGACGGCGGCATTGTGCCTGCACCCATGCTCAACCACACCGACGCCGAACTCATCATGCTGGAAAATCTGGTCGGACGTTATCCGCCGTTTTACGGCAGCGCCTCCCTCTACTAATCCTAGAAACCTCCGTTGACCGCTTGCTAAGATGTGTAATATGTTGGTTCTAAATAACTTTATTATATATTTTGTGTTCACCCGTTTGGTGAGAGCGCTACGGGCTGGATTGCACGGTTTTCCGGGCGCATGGCGGCGTTGCAACTCCTCAGAATGGAACAACCATTCTTCGTCGTTGCGCCTCTTGTGCCCAGGCCGTAAGGCCGTCGGGTATGCCCTGCACCCGG
>JBAYVP010000237.1:0-8375 GCA_041674485.1 Sulfuricellaceae bacterium | reverse complement strand
TGCAACTACAAGAGAAGGCAATGGAACGACCATTGCGCGTCGTTGCGCCTCTTGTGCCCAAGCCGTAGGCTGTCGGGTATGCCCTGCACCCGGAAAACCGCACACTCCAGCCCGTTCAACAGAGGTTTCTAGGATTATATTTCACTGAGGATATTATGCGCCGCATGGTTATCGCAATCGCTTTTCTGCTGGCTTCGGCAGGGGTGTGCGCTTATGAAATAGTAGGCGCCGACACCGACACCCTGAACCGCATGGCTAACGACCCGAACTGGTTCGACGGCGCGGTGGGATTTTCCCGCAAGGACATTAAAGGTTTCAGGGCGGAGGCTAAGGCGGAGTTGAAAAGGCGGCAAGAAACTGCGGCTCCTAAAGCGTGGGGAACGCCGCCGGCGCCAACTGCGGCTCCTGCCTCCGCCCCCGCTCCGCAGGCGGTGCAACAAGAGCAACAGGCGCCGCAGGGGCAGCAAGCCGCTGAGCCGCCAAAAAACGTTGCGCCAACTTCAAGCACTAAATAGCGCCTAGCCGAAAACCACGAAGCCGCTAATAAATCATGCTGTTACACAATAATTTCGGCGTTGAAGGTGTTATGGTTTTTTCTGGTTGGCAGGATTCTTTTATTTCGCACTCTTCCGGGGTAACAATCGTTTTCCGATGAAATACGACCACATCCCGCGCCGCCGTGGACGTTTCGCGCCCTCGCCCACTGGTCCGCTGCATTTCGGTTCGCTGGTGGCGGCGGTCGGCAGTTATCTCGACGTGAAGTCGCAAGGCGGCGAGTGGCTGGTGCGCATCGACGATCTCGACCAGCCGCGCAGGGTGGCGGGCATGGCGGACGGGATTTTGCGCACGCTGGAAGCGTTCGGGCTGGGGTGGGACGGGGAGATTGTCCATCAAAGCCAGCGCGATGCGCTATACTGCGCCGCGCTGGCGGAACTGGAAATAGCCGGCGCGGTCTATCCTTGCGCCTGCACGCGCAAGGAGATTGCCGATTCGGCCATCGGGCGCGACGGCGCGGCGATTTATCCCGGAACCTGCCGCAAGGGGCTTGCGCCGGGAAAAACGGCGCGCGCCGTGCGGCTGCGCGTGGAGGGGCGCACGGTCGAGTTCCGGGACGGCGTGCGGGGGCGCATACGCCAGCAACTGGAGCGGGAAGTGGGCGACTTTGTCGTGCGCCGCGCGGACGGCCTGTTTGCCTACCAGTTGGCGACGGTGGTGGACGATGCCGCGCAGGGCATAACGCAAGTGGTGCGCGGCAGCGATCTGCTCGATTCGACGCCGCGCCAGATATATTTGCAAACCCTGCTGGGCTTGCCCACTCCTGCCTATGTCCATTTGCCGGTGGCGGTCGATGCGCGCGGCGAGAAGCTCGGCAAGCAAACCGCAGCACCAGCGGTGACGGCCAGCCGCCCTGTGCCGGTTTTGCATGAAGTGTTGCACTTCCTCGGCCAGCAGCCTCCCGCCGGATTGCAGGAAGCCGACCTGGACGGTTTCTGGCGCTGGGCGGTGGAAAACTGGCGGCGGGAGCATATCCCGCCGGTGAATACGATACCAATTATGTGAGAAACAGCCATGCCCTATTTCGTTTACAAAATCATTCCGCCTTTCAAGCAACTCGAACTGATTCAGACCTTCGACGGCTACAAGGAGGCCAGCGCATACGCCAAAAGCCAACGCGCCGCGATGCAACCCGGCGACAAATTCACCGTTAAGTTGATTTTCGCCGACGATGCCCTCAAGGCGGAAATGCTGCTGACCGAAGAACGCGAACCGGAGCCTATGATAGGCGACGATTATTGACGATAGCAAGACTATTCTAGGCTGTCGAAATACAGCGTTTTTATCGAAATTCAGCTTCCCGGTTTTTGGATATGCCAAGAAACGTCACGACCTACCTTATTTTTAATCCGTTCATCCTTCGCCCATTCGGCGAAGCTCAGGGCAGGCTGGGCTTCAGGACGAACGGATTAAAAATAAGGTAGGTTGTCATGGTGCAACCTCAGCATACGTATCAGGACAGGGTCAAATTTTCCCGTTCGTGGTGAGAGGTTCTGTGATTTCTCCGCGTCTCCGCGTCTCTGCGGTGAAAGCATTTCAGGCCGGTTCTGGAAAAAATTCGCAAAATTGAATTCAGGTGCGCCGCCGAGCGTTATTCCATCATCTTCTGGGACAGCAATATTTTGGACTCCGGGTCATTGAAGGAGAGTATCCGTATATAGGTTCGGAACTCTTCGGCACTGCTGTCGTAGATTGTATAATTAACCTTGCCGCGCATGATGACGTATTTTTCCGCGTGTCCGGCATGGGTTGCAGGGATGTGCAGGCGCAAATGCATTTCCTGGTTTTTCTGTAAATTATAGTTGCTGAGAATGGTTATGCCTTCCATCGAAATGGAATGCGTTACGACATGCAGTTCGTGACCGGGCAAATCCTGGCTGCCGATGAACACCATATCAACATGCAGTTTGGCGACATATTTTTTATCTTTGTGGTCTGAGTCTGACATGGCGGGAATACAGGTTGGATTTATTAATGGTTCGGTCGGCGGCTGCGTGGTGCGATGCGCTACGGTAGCCGGCAGCGCCCCGTTAGCCTATTGTCGGCGTGTATTTATATAGTATTCGCACTATCGAATCAACACCAATGCCCCGATGCCTATTTCCGCATTTTTTACAGCGCCGGCAAGGCGCGGGGCATTGCGGGTCATCCTAGAAAGCTCAGTTGAACGGGCTGGAGTGTGCGGTTTTCCGGGTGCAGGGCAAGGCGCAACGACGCGCAATGGTCATTCCATTGCAAGGAGTTGCAACGTAGCCATGCGCCCGGAAAACCGTGCAATCCAGTCCGTAGCGCTCTCACCATACAGGTGAACGCAAAACATATGACAAAACTGTTTAGAACCAACATGTTACGCATATTGGCAAGCGGTCAACTGAGCTTTCTAGGATCATAGCCCCAGATCGCGCCACATCGCGTCCACCCGCGCTTTCACCGCAGCATCCATGGCTATCGGTCTTCCCCATTCGCGGCTGGTTTCGCCCGGCCATTTGTTGGTCGCGTCCATGCCCATTTTAGACCCCAGGCCGCTCGTGGGGCTGGCGAAATCGAGGTAGTCTATCGGCGTATTTTCGGCCAGCAGCGTGTCGCGCGCCGGGTCCATGCGCGTGGTCATGGCCCACACTACTTCTTTCCAGTCGCGGATGTTCACATCGTCGTCGGTGACGATGATGAATTTGGTGTACATGAACTGGCGCAGGAACGACCAGATGCCAAACATCACGCGCTTGGCGTGGCCGGGGTATTGTTTCTTGATGCTGACGCAGGCCAGGCGGTAGGAGCAGCCCTCCGGCGGCAGGTAAAAATCGACAATCTCGGGAAACTGTTTTTGCAGCAGCGGCACGAATACTTCGTTCAACGCCACGCCGAGTATCGCCGGTTCGTCCGGCGGCTTGCCGGTGT
Source organism: Sulfuricellaceae bacterium (assembly GCA_041674485.1). Classification (GTDB taxonomy): domain Bacteria; phylum Pseudomonadota; class Gammaproteobacteria; order Burkholderiales; family Sulfuricellaceae; genus JAGXQV01. The sequence goes on along the minus strand of JBAYVP010000237.1, from coordinate 4,922 downwards.
AGGTGCTGTGATAGATCGGATCGCGCCGCATGGTGATGCGTTCTATGGTGAACACCGGGAATTCGGCCTGCTCGTTGTAATAACCGGTGTGGTCGCCGTAAGGTCCTTCCAGTGCGGTTTCATTGGGATGAATCACGCCCTCCAGCACGAATTCCGCACTCGCCGGCACTTGCAGGTCGCATCCCAAGCATTTGACCACTTCGGTCTTTGCGCCGCGCAGCAGCCCGGCGAACTGGTATTCGGAGAGCGCGTCCGGCACCGGCGTCACCGCCGCCAGGATAGTGGCCGGGTCGGCGCCCAGCGCCACTGCCAGCGGGAACGGTTGGCCGGGGTTGGCCTGCTGGAATTCGCGGAAATCCAGCGCCCCGCCGCGATGCGCCAGCCAGCGCATGATGACTTTGTTCGGCGCGATTACTTGTTGGCGGTATATCCCTAAGTTCTGGCGGGTTTTCAGCGGTCCTTTGGTGACCACCAGACCCCAAGTGATCAGCGGCGCCACGTCGCCCGGCCAGCAGGTTTGGATCGGCAGTTTGGCGAGATCGACATCCTGGCCTTCCCAGACGATTTCCTGGCACGGCGCGGATGACAGTTTCTTCGGCGCCATATTCAGCACCTGCCTGAATTTCGGCAGCTTTTCCCACGCGTCGCGCAAGCCCTTGGGCGGCTCCGGCTCCTTGAGGAAGGCCAGCAGATGGCCGACCTCGCGTAGCGCCGCCACCGATTCCTCGCCCATGCCCAGCGCCACCCGCTTGGGCGTGCCGAACAGGTTGGCGAGCACCGGCATGGTGTACCCCTTGGGGTGCTCAAACAGAATCGCCGGTCCTCCCGCTTTCAACACGCGGTCGCAGATTTCGGTCATTTCAAGGTAAGGGCTGACTTCTGCGGAAACCCGCTTCAACTCGCCCCGCGCTTCCAGTTGTGCTAAAAAATCGCGTAGGTCGTGGTATTTCATGATGGTGTTGTGCTTGGAATCCAGAATGGGAAAATTGGGGCGCTGTCGATGGCGCGCTCCCCGTCGTGACCGGGATAAGCTATCATGGGCGCGACTGATTTGAAAGTGCAATCGGCGTATCCGACAGGGTAAATTTGTTCTCAGAGTATATCCTGCAAATCCTGTTCATCCTGTCCAAAAAAAGATCAGGACAGGATGAACAGGATTTACGGGATGAAAACCCTGCGCCATCTTCAGCGTCCCTGCTGTGTAAGCGTTTCAGGGCGGGAGCAAGGATTTTCCCTATTTTCCCTGGGACGAAAACATTTGAAAAAACAACGGAAATACATCGCAGAGATAAATTTTACTTGAGGCGTGGGGCGAAAACATGATATAAAGCTCGTTTTCCGAATTCGTACTGGAGTAATTTCATGGCTCGCGTTTGCATAGTCACCGGCAAGAAGCCGATGAGCGGGAACAACGTCTCCCACGCCAACAACAAAACCAAACGCCGTTTCCTGCCGAACTTGCAGAACCGCCGTTTTTGGGTGGAAAGCGAAAACCGCTGGGTCAGCATGCGCCTGTCCAACGCGGCGTTGCGCACCATCGACAAGAACGGCATCGACGCTGTGCTGGCCAAGCTACGCGCCGGCGGCGAAAAGATTTAACCGAGGACTGTCATCATGCGTGAAAAAATCAAACTCGAATCCAGTGCCGGCACTGGTCATTTCTACACCACCACCAAGAACAAGCGCACTATGTCGGAAAAACTGGTCATCAAGAAATACGACCCGGTTGCGCGCAAGCATGTGGACTACAAGGAAACCAAGCTGAAGTAGGTGGCTGACCTCCCAATTAAAAAACCCGCTACGGCGGGTTTTTTTAACCTAGAAACCTCTGTTGAACGGGCTGGAGTGTGCGGTTTTCCGGGTGCAGGGCATACCCGACGGCCTTACGGCCTAGGCACAAGAGGCGCAACGACGAAGAATGGTTTTGTTCCATTCTGAGGAGTTGCAACGCCGCCATGCGCCCGGAAAACCGTGCAATCCAGCCAGTCGCGTTCTCACCATACGGGTACACGCAAAATAGATAACAAAGTTGTTTAGAACCACCATGTTACATATCTTGGCAAGCGGTCAACAGAGGTTTCTAGGTTTAATTGCCCCGGCCTACAAATACGCTAAACTTGCGCGCATTGGCAGCAACTCTCAAGGAGCACGGTCTTGGAATTCGCACAAAACAACATCTGGTTGATCCTGGCGGCGATATTCGCCGTTTACATGATGGTCTGGCCGCCGATCAGCCGCAAGCTTTCCGGTATCAAGGATGTCGGCGTGCTGGAGGCGGTGCAACTGATTAATCATCAGGATGCCGTAATGCTCGACGTGCGCGAGGAAAGCGAATTTTATAGCGGCCATGTGCCGCATTCGCGCCATATTCCGCTGGGCGCGCTGGGCAAGCGCCATACCGAGTTGGAAAAGCTCAAGGGGCGCCCGCTGATCGTGATCTGCCGCAGCGGCGCGCGTTCCGGCAGCGCGTGCGGCATGCTGCGCAAATTCGGCTTCGAACAAGTCTACAACCTGTCGGGCGGCGTAGGCGCCTGGCAACAAGCAAACATGCCTTTGGAGAAATAACCATGCCTGACGTAACCATGTATTGCACCGCCGTTTGCCCGTATTGCACCAATGCGGAAAAACTGCTGAACCGCAAGGGCGTAACGCAGATCGACAAGATACGCATCGACACCGAACCTGCGCGCCGCGACGAAATGGTGGCGCGCACCGGTCGCCGCACCGTGCCGCAAATCTACATCGGCGATTTCCATGTCGGTGGTTTCGATGATTTGGCCGCGCTGGATCAGGAAGGCAAGCTTGATCCGCTGCTGGCGGTCGGCTAGCGTCGCGCCAGACAATCCAGATAAATGGCCGGGTCGGGCGCGCAACGTTGGCGTTGCGCCTGCCACAGCATTTCCCCCAGGCATTCCAGCAGGGCATGTTCGGCGTCGTGCTCCGAGCCGGTCTTTTCCAACAACCGCCGGTATTGCGCTTTGACGCCGCGCGGCTGATCGATGGAAAGCTGCTCGCGAATGGCGAGATGCATACTCAAATGGAGGAAGGGATTGATTTCGCCGTTTTCCGGCAGGTAATCGCGTTCCAGGTACTGGTCGGGCGCATCAAGCTGGGCGTGGTATTCGGGGTGCAGCAGCAGCACCGCCAGCGCCATGCGTTCCAGATCGGTGAGCGGCGCGCCTTCGCGCTGCTTGCGCCAGGTGTCGAACAGGAAGCGGCGCGCCTGGTCGCGGCTGGGGTTAAACATGGTCGTCGGCCTTTTGCGGCAAGTTGGTCATCCCAGCCAACCCCTTATCCCGGTATTCGCACAGATCGTTAATAATGCATGAGGCGCACGAAGGCTTGTGCGCCTTGCACACGTAGCGTCCGTGCAAAATCAGCCAATGGTGGGCATGGCGGCGAAACGGCTGCTCCACCACCTTCAGCAAATTATTTTCCACTTCCAGCACGGTCTTGCCGGGGGCGATCCCGGTGCGGTTGGCGACGCGGAAAATGTGCGTGTCCACCGCGATGGTTTCCTCACCGAAAGCGGTGTTGAGGATCACATTCGCAGTCTTGCGCCCGACGCCCGGCAACGCTTCGAGCGCATCGCGATCATGCGGCACCGCGCCGCCATGGCGCTCAATCAGCAGACGGCAGCTTGCGATCAGGTGCTTGGCCTTGGCTCGATACAACCCGATAGTCCTGACATAACCCTCCAGCCCCTCCTGGCCGAGCGCCAGCATCGCCTGCGGCGTGTCGGCGACGGTAAATAGCCGGGCGGTGGCAAGATTGACGCTCTTATCGGTGGCCTGCGCGGACAACACCACCGCCACCAACAACTCAAACGGCGTGCGGTAATGCAACTCGGTGGTCGGCTCGGGATTGGCGGCTTGCAGGCGCTGAAAGATGGCACGGCGTTGCTCTGCGTTCATTATGATAACTTGCTCCGGCACCATGATTTCGGCAATTATAATTGAATTTAGGTAAACTTCGCCGCATGACCGCTATGCTACGTATCGTTACCTACAACATTCTGTGGTAAATCACACTTGCTTTGACAAGTTAGCGATTGCCGGTGCGTGTTCAGGATTTTTACAGCGGCGTAGCCTTCCTCTTTATGGTTACCGAACGGCGCGGGGCGAGGCAAAGTATAAACTTGCCGGGCTATTTCACCTGCGCATTGCATGAGGTGGGTAACATGTTAAAAAAATTGACGGTGCATGGGTTTAAGTCGATTGAGCGACAAACCATAGCTCTGGGGGCGCTCAATGTGCTGATTGGCGCCAATGGCTCAGGCAAGTCCAACCTGTTGGGCGCTTTGTCGTTTTTCAAAGAGTCCGCGCTCGGCAACCGGGATGCTTTAGTCGAACGGTTCGGCGGGGCGGAGCGCTTGCTCTACCACGGGAAGAAAACCACCAAAGCCTGCTTTTTTGCCTGCGAAAGCGACGCGTTTTCTTACGAACAGACGCTGATACCGGTCGCCGGGGACCGTCTTGCGGTTGCCAAGGAAAAGCTGGCGATCCTGGGATCGGCGGTAGCGTGGTCTGAAGGCAGTGTGGGCATCGGCAATCTGGAAAAACAACTCAGGGATGAAGAAGAGCAGCCCCTGAAAGAAGCGGCATCGCGCGGTGAATTGACCATTGATGAGGCCGAAAACCAACTCCAGGCATTCCCTTCCGCAAAGCGACAGATTGAGGACTGGCGGCGCTATCACCTGCATGATCCTAGAAAGCTCAGTTGACCGCTTGCCTGGATGTGTAACATGGTGGTTCTAAACAACTTTGTCATATATTTTGCATTCACCCATCTGGTGAGAACGCTACGGGCTGGATTGCACGATTTTCCGGGCGCATGGCGGCGTTGCAACTCCTTGGAATGGAACGACCATTCCGCGTCGTTGCGCCTTGCCCTGCACCCGGAAAACCGCACACTCCAGCCCG
>JBAYVP010000236.1:0-8382 GCA_041674485.1 Sulfuricellaceae bacterium | reverse complement strand
GCTCAGGACGAACGGAGGAAAATGGCAAGCCTCAAAACTCAGGATGAATGGAGAAAAATGGCAAGCCTCAAAGTTCTCAAGAAACCGCTTTTTTGTTCATAAATATCAATGGCGCACATAACCACAATAGCCGCACATCATCCCTTAAACGAGCGCCAAACAGCAACCATAATCCCTGTTTCTTGCCAACGCCTTTCGGCCTGCGGGCGAATATTTTACTCAGCACGAACGGCTTGAGTTGGCTTGTGTGCATACGGTAAATATCCGCAGTGAAAGGCTGTTTTTTCAGTTAACGCTTTTCAGGTTAAAATATTAGCGCTTGTTAATATTATTTTGAGGTTGTTCATGTCAGTGTTTTCCATCGAAGTAACCGAAGCCGATTTTGAAGAGAAGGTTATCGCGGCGTCGAAAAAAGTCCCGGTAATCGTCGACATCAGCGCCGAATGGTGCGCGCCGTGTCGCGTGCTGGAGCCGTTGCTGGCGCGTCTGGTGGGTGAGTATCGCGGCAAGTTCGTCCTTGCCCGGATTGATGCGGACGAAAATATGCGCATCGCCGGGCGCTACGCGGTGCGCGGTTTCCCGACGGTGATCGCCTTTGTTGACGGGCAGGAGGTGGGGCGCTTTTCCGGTGCGCAAACCGAAGGCACGGTGCGCAAGTTCATCGACCGCCTACTGCTTGCGCCTTCCGAGGGATTATCCGCAGCCGCTTTCGGGGCGCAACCGCAGACGGCTTGAAAATGCCGCGCTATACCGGTTGCTGCGGCGCCGCTTGCGGCGGCTTGGGCTTGCCCAGAAAAACAATGCGGGTGCCGGCCATGCGGTCATGCCAAAACTGGCGGTCGCGGTCGAACAGCGCCCAGATTATTCCGAAGCCGAACACGAATATCCCGACCAGGGCGAGCAGGTAGCGCAGGACGGCCTGCTGCGCGCCGATCTTGCCGCCGGAGACGTTTATCAGACGCAAGTGCCAGGTTTTCATCGGCAGGGTTTGTCCGCCGCGCAGCCAGAGGCCGATGAAGTAGGCGCCTGCCACCAGCAGCAGATAAGCCTGGAACGCGGCACGGATCAGGGGCGATTGGGCGTTGTTCGAAACCAGGGCGAATATCATGCCGGCGATGAACAGGATGGCCGCCAATAGCAGCACTTCGTAAAACAGGCTGGCCAGGCGGCGCTTGATGCTTGCAGCAGGGGCATCTCTGGGAAAAACAGCATCCACGGGCAAATCGGCGGTTTTCATTCGGTAGTCGGCGTGGTGGCGGCGTGCGCGGGTTGCATGGCTGTGCCGGCGGCTTCGACGCCCAGCTCCTCAACCATGGTTGCGCCGGCCTTGCGGCGCAGGTTGGCGCGCTGTTCTTCGGAGAGGCTCTGGTATTCCTGCCATTTTTTCTGAATTTTGGTGCGCTCTTCCGGCGGTAGACGTTGCAGCTTCTGGTATTTTTTGCGCGCGAGCTCGCGCTCCTGGAAGGTAAGCTCCGCCCATTCCTTGAGCCGTGCTTGTATGCGTTCCTGCTGTTGCGGCGTCATTTTCGGGTAGCGCTTGGCTACGGCCAGCAGTTTGCTGCGCTGGACCACCGGCATGGCATCCCATTCTGCGGCGACGGGCGCCAGGGCTTTCTTCTGATCCGCGCTCAGCTCAGCCCATGCGTTTTGCTTGGCTTCGTGCGTGGCGGCGTTGGATGCGAGCGAGGCAAGCAGACATAACGCGAGGATTATTGCCGTGCGGAGTCTGCCAGCCATGCCTCGAACCCGGAGTCTAAATAGGCGGTGAACGGCAAGTCTTCCGCCAGCAGGAAAGCGTCGATTTCCGTTTGGTCGCCCATCTGAAGGTGGCCTTGCCAATATGTGACCAGCAGCAGGCTGAAAATCAGCGCGGCCAGCGGCACCCAGGCGCGTTGCAAAGGCAGGAACCCGCCGTCGTGGCCTGCATCGCGCCCCCCCGCCCATGCCCAACCGAACAGGGTTTGGCGTTTGGGGTTGTAGGCAGCCAGCGCCTTGCGGCGCGCGGTTTGCAGGCGCGCCAACGTTTCGCCCTTCAACAAGTCGAGGCCGCTATCCAGGCGCCGCGCGATCTTTCGCGCCAAATCCGATTCGTTCATGGCTCGACTCCCTTTGTTTTCAAGAATGCCGCCAGCGTATGCGTGGCCCGTGAGCAGTGCGTTTTGACGCTACCTTCGGAGCACCCCATGGTGGCTGCCGTTTCGGTTACGTCCATCTCTTCCCAGTAACGCAGCAGGAACGCTTCCCGTTGACGTGCGGGAAGATTTTGCAATCCTTCTTCGATTGCCTTGACGAGTTGCACACGGCCATGCCGATCATGAGGGGTTTCTATGCATTGGAACGCCGGGTCGATTTCCATGGTTTCCAGGGGGTCGCGCTCTTCATCGTCGGCGTCCTGTTTGCCGGTCAGCGAGGACAGCAGGGTGGTCCATACGGAACGAACTTTTTGGCGCCGGAAATAATCCCGGATGGTGTTTTGCAGAATACGCTGGAACAGCATGGGAAACTCTTCCGGCGGGCGGGCGGCGTATTTCTCGCTCAGCTTGAGCATCGAGTCCTGCACGACATCCAGCGCGGCATGTTCGTCCCGAACGGCGAATGCCGCCTGTTTGAAAGCGCGGCGTTCGACTTCGGCGAGAAAATTGGAGAGTTCCAGGTATGTTGCCAGGGGAGTTGCCTTGGAGGATGTCGTAACGTTTGCATCTTACCAAAGAATGGTATTTTTGGCAGCGCCTTGGCTTTAGCCCGCCACTGCCTGCTCTATCCCCGGCTTGCCATGCCAATAGCCGTCCACCGCTTCGCTCGGCATCAGTTTTTTCATTTGCTGCCGGGCTTCCTGCGGGCTGAGCCGGTCTTCCAGGCAGTCGCGGAACAATTTGATGATGCGTGGGGTATGGAACGCTTGCGGGCTGAGACGCACGATGTCCACGCCCATATCGCGCATCGCGCCGAGTTCTTCGATCAGGTTGTAAACCCCCGCCGACATGGTCTGGATGCCGTTTAGCACCAGGAAATCCCGTCCGTCGCGGGTGGTCAGCCTAAGACCGTCGGGGTAATCCAGGCAGCGGAACTGACAATCGTCCTTGGGCAGATTGTAATGGCGGGCGGTGAAGCAACGCGCCGAGAACGCCAGCGGCATGCGGCCATAGCAGAACACTTCGGTTTCCAGCCCGGCGGGTTTGGTCGCCAGCAAGTGCGCCAGCGACTCGCGCGACATTTCCAGCGTCATCACCCAACGCTTGGCGCCCAACTCCGCCAGCAGCGCCAGGGTTTGCGCATTGTAAATATTGATGTGCGTGCCGACGACGAACGGCAGCCTGGCCGAGGAGAGCAGGTTCAGCGCGCCCATGTCGTTGGCTTCCGCCGCGAATTTGCCGTTGTTGGTGATGCGGCGCAAGGTCTTCAGGTCGGATTCCGATTCCAGCAACGCCTGGGTGGACAGCACCACCTCCTTGCCGGCGCTGTCCAGCTTGTCGGCGATTTCCAGCCAATCGTCGGTGCGCACCACATGGCGGCGCGAACACACCGTTTCGCCGAGATAAACGATGTCCACCGCAGATGCGGCGACTTCCTCGTAAAATTTGAAGACGGTGTCGCGATCCCAGTAGTAGAGGATGGGGCCTAGAGAGAGTTTTAACATTTTTGTGCCAACATTCTAATACCTACGGCTTCGTTGCGATTCGCAGGAACACGATCCCACTGAAAATCCAATGCCAATATGGCGACCAAGTGGGGGAGAATCGAGAAGTAATCCCATTTTAATGCATTGACCATTCGATTCAAGGAAATTCTCGGCTCCGGGCTGAAAATAGCGGATGTTTTGAAAGGCGTCAACCCGTTTGCGCGGCATAAGCCGTTAAGGTCGGCATTGCTGAATCCCGGTACGTAATGCCGGTTATTTTCCCATTCGTCCTTCTGGAGTTGTTCGTTTGCCTGTTCTGCCGGGTTGGCAAAAGGCACCGACAAATACAGCCATCCCCCTTGTCTAATCTTGCCGGCAATATGCCGGAACGCCAGCGGATATTCCTTGATGTGCTCCAGGCATTCAATCGAATATACAAAGTCGAAGTCCTGATTTTCCGGCCATTCCAGAATATCGGCGCGTCTAAACTCCAGATTATCCGTGGTTTCTGCGCCGATTGCCGGAATGGACAAATCCGTCGCGACGACTTTCCAACCAGGGAAGCGTCCGGCCAACACCGCCTCATGTTTTCCCGCGCCACAGCCAACGGACAATAGGCGAATATTTTCGTCATGCCGAGAAGGCAGGCCTATCGTTTTCAAGGCGTCCGCCAGTCCCAGCAATCTCAGCGTATCCAGCATTTTCAATTCGGACCCCGGAACCAGATAGCCCTCAATGATGCGGGAAATAATTTTTTCCCCTTTGGGGGTTAACGGGATGTTGCCGTCTATCCCCAGGATTTCATCCAACACATTCCCGGAATCCCGGAAACTCACATAAGAACGCCCTTCCTTGCTGCCGTGATGCGCATAGTGTTCAAACCCGGAAGCGAACGCGCCTTGCCGAACGGCTGCTTCAACATCGGGATACCTTTCCAGATAGTCCCTTTCCGGCGCGCTAATGTCCATATTGTCTCCCATGGCATATTACTTCCACGGGCGATTATAAGCCCCCAACGTGTGCTGCTGGCCTTCGGCGATCTTGTTGAGCTGGGTCATCCAGGGCGCCAACACCTGATAGTTTTGCGGCGCGCGCTTGGCGGAATCTATCGCCTGGCGCCACACCTTGGTCACTTGCTCGACATAGGTCGGGCTGCGCTGGCGGCCTTCGATCTTGATTGCGGCAATGCCGATGCGCAGCATTTCCGGCAACATTTCCAGGGTGTTCAGGCTGGCCGGCTCCTCAATGGCGTAATAGGTTTCGCCGTTGACCTCGAAGCGCCCCTTGCACAACGTCGGATAGCCGGCGTTCTCGCCCTCGGCGTAACGGTCCATCAGCACGCCGTTTAAGCGGGATTCCAGCCCCTTGGGCGTCTGCTGCCAGCGCACCGCCTTGGCCGGCGAGCACGCGCCGGCGGTGTTGGGCGATTCGCCGGTGACGTAGGACGACAGCGAACAGCGCCCCTCGACCATCACGCACAACCCGCCGAAGCCGAACAACTCGATTTCCACCGGGGTGTTGTTGACCACCTGCTCGACTTGCGGCAATGACAGCACGCGCGGCAGCACGGCGCGCTGAACGCCGAAATGCTCGCGATAAAAATTGATCGCCTCGTAATTGGTGGCCGAACCCTGCACCGAAAGATGCAGGCGCAGCTTGGGGTGATTGCGCGCCGCGTAGCGCATCAGCCCGATATCCGCCAGAATCACCGCGTCCATGCCCAGTTTTGCAGCCAGGTCCACCGCGCCGGTCCAGCGCTCCCAACTGCCGGGCTGGGGAAAGGTGTTAAGCGCGACCAGCGTCTTCACGCCCTTGTTATGCGCATATTGCACCCCCTCGCGGGCGGCGTTTTCGTCGAAATTAAGCCCCGCGAAATTGCGCGCATTGGTATTGTCGCGAAAACCTATGTAGACGCAATCCGCGCCGTTGTTCACGGCGGCTTTGAGCGCCGGCAGATTGCCCGCCGGGCAGACCAGTTCAAGCGACATGTTTTAGCTCCTTCCTGACATAAGGGGTTTGGGCGAATTGCCCCTGATAATGATCGCGCAACCGCAATTCCTGCTCTATACCATTGAGCACGGCCCATTTCTGCGAGCACCACGCAGGCGCCAGCAAAATATCCTTGGAACAGGTGGCGGTGACGCGGTGATAGGGAATGTGCTTTGGCGTGCGCTCAATCAAATCGGCGGCGATGCGGATGTAATCTTCCCGGCTCATCGGCTGATAGCCGCCAAGACGCCATTGATGCGCCAGTATAGTGCCTTTGACAACGTGCAGCGGGTGCAGTTTTATACCGTCTGTGCCCAGCTCCAGCACGGTTTCCAGGCTGGCGTGGCAATGCTCCTCGGTTTCGCCCGGCAAGCCGACGATCAAATGGGTGCAGACCGGGATGCCGCGCTTGCGCGCGGCGATCACCGTAGTTTGGTATTCCGCCAGGCCATGGCCGCGATTCACGCGCCGCAAGGTTTCGTCGAAAGTCGACTGCAAGCCCAATTCCAGACAGATTTCCAAGCCCTGCTGCTGATAGCGCGCCAGCAGTTCCAGCACATCGCCGGAAACGCAGTCGGGGCGGGTGCCTATCGACAGGCCGATTACGTCCGGCTCCTGCAGCGCCTCCTGATATAGCGCCTCTAGGTGCTCCACCTTGGCGTAAGTGTTGGTGTACGCCTGGAAATAGGCGATGTATTTCCTGGCGCGCGTACCCTTGCCGATCGCGCGCCGCCCGGAAGCCATCTGCTGGGCGACGGTATGCGGCGTCCGCCCGTTCGGGCTGAAGGAATCGTTGTTGCAGAACGTGCAACCGCCGATGCCTTTGGAGCCATCGCGGTTAGGGCAGGTAAAGCCGGCGTCGAGCGCAATCTTATGCACCCGTTCGCCGTACTTTTGCAGCAAAAGCTGGCCGTAAGTGTGTATGCGGTCGGAAAGAACCATCAGCCGTACATTGGGGTGCGCATGAAAAAATTAAAGTCGGACAGGCTAGCACGGCTTATTCAAACCTTCAAGCGGCAATCGGAGCGCCGCATACCGGATAGTACGCCCTTTCGCGCAGAGGCAGGAAATCCATACCCGCTGACTTCGACGGCGCGGCTTTTGCCGACTGCATCCCGGTACGGAAATCCGGGGGAGAAGAATTTATGCAACGCTAACGCCGAAAAAGAAAAAGGCCGTCCGAAGACGGCCTAACTCTTTGTTGCATATGGCGCGCCCGAACGGATTCGAACCGCTGACCCCTTGGTTCGTAGCCAAGTACTCTATCCAGCTGAGCTACGGGCGCCTTGCAGAAGCGGCATTATAAATTAAAAATGCCCGCCCAACAATGGCGGAGAGAGAGGGATTCGAACCCTCGGTAAGGCTATAAACCCTACGCTCCCTTAGCAGGGGAGTACCTTCGACCACTCGGCCATCTCTCCGAAAGACGCAATGATACCTTTTGCAGCCGAAAAAAACAAATTGTGTCACAGGAAGACGGTATATTTGATCGTTCCCACGCGAAGCAAAGGAATGCAGCCTTGGATGCTCCGTGTCCCGAATCACGTGGGAACGCTCTTGCTCAGGTTGTTTCGCGCTTGCTCCTAAGTGATTTCCGGTAATAATATTTAGACCGGCAGGCCAAACGAGATTGTGTTGCCGGGACATTGCAGCCAGGGAGGGCGTGACGCATGAGCAATTTACCCCAAAAACCGAATGCGGATTTGTATCTCGGCATCCGCGAAGTCTTGCTGGCAATTTTTCCTTATTTTTTTCCTGGGAGGAAATTCGCTACACACTGCGTAGCGAATTGTCGTGGTCGCATTATCGCTGCCTGATGCGAGTGGAAAACAAAACTGCCCGCATCTGGTACGCCGACGAAGCCGCCACTCAAGGTTGGAGTGTGCGGGCGCTGGATCGGCAGATTTCCACACTGTATTACGAGCGTTTGCTGGGCAGTTCCAAGCAGGACGGCGTGCGCGCGGAGGCGGCAGAAAAAATCGCCGCCGAAGCGCCACCCGATCCGCGCGATTTCATCCGCGCCCCTTAGAAGCGATTGAATCGGCATTTTGCACGGCATACAATGCCATCGAATTGATAGCAGAGAAAGAAAGCCATGTCACAGCTACTCGTCAGAAATCTCGACCCGGAAGACTTGAATGGTCTCAAACAGCTTGCTCTTGAACACCGTCGTTCCCTAGAGGGTGAAGCACGCCGGATACTCAAGGAAGCCGCTTGTCGTTCGCGGGAAATGCGCGATTTCAGGGGGCGGGTTGAAGCGCTACGGGCTAGTCTTGGTAACAAGACCTTTTCCGATAGCGCTGAACTGATCCGTGAGGATAGGGAATCCCGGTGACCCATTTCGTCGTCGATGCTTCGGTCGCAGTCAAGTGGTATCTACCCGAGGCCGAAAGCACTCGGGCGACGGCATTGCTTGCATCGGGCAACATCCTGTCCGCCCCTGGTTTGATTTATCCCGAAGTCGCCAATGTTTTCTGGAAACGGGTTCAACGTGGCGAACTCGAACCCGGTCAAGCTCGCCTTTTCCTCCTGGATTTTCTGAGTAGTCCGCTTTGTCGTCGAGAACGACCCGATTTTACTGGAAAGCGCCTGCAGGGTAAATTTGCTCTCGGAAATTCATGATGAAAATCAATGATGCCTAGCATTCATGAATCTGAAGTTTCACCGTTTTAAAATCCCTTTGTGGCCGTGTTTACAGGGGATATGAATTTCGACGGGATTTGCTATTGATACAGCAAACCCCGTCAAAATAGCTTTCCCTTATACGCTACGGC
>JBAYVP010000235.1:0-8420 GCA_041674485.1 Sulfuricellaceae bacterium | reverse complement strand
TTCATCGAAGCGCTGACGGCCTCCGAAAAAGCGATGCGCAAGTAGGGAGAAAGACATGGAGCAAGGGCTGCCCACCAAACCCTACCTGATCCGCGCGATTTACGAATGGTGCGTCGATAGCGGTTTCACCCCGTATCTGGCGGTAGCGGTGGATCGCCATGCGCGGGTGCCGCTGGAGCATGTCAAGAACGGCGAAATCGTGCTGAACATCGGCGCGGGCGCCACCCACAACCTACGTTTGGGCAATGACATGATAGAGTTTTCCGCGCGCTTTAACGGGGCGTCGCGCCAGATTGAGGCGCCCATCGGCAACATCCTCAGCATTTATGCGCGGGAAAACGGGCAAGGCTTGGCGTTTCCCAGAGAGATTCCCGAAGGGGAAGACGCCATGCCCGCCGAGCCGCCCGTCCCGCCGCGCGGCAAGCCGCAGCTTAAGTTGGTGAAGTAGGGCTTTGCCCGGTGGGGGTGGGAAAACCAGCCCCGACCGCCTGCCTCGGTCGTAGGATGTGCCGCACTGCCATTAAGTTAGGATGTGCCGAGGAACGAGGCGCATCTGTCGCGTGTTTACCGCTGTGGCGCGAACGATGCGCTTCCTTCGTCAGCACATCCTACAATTAAGCGAAGATTGTCTTAACCCCTAAGCCAGCGCTTTCTCGATCCGGTTCAGCGCATTTTCCAGATTCTGCATTGAAGTGGCGAACGAAATGCGGAAATAGCCTTCCGCGCCGAAGGCGGAGCCGGGCACGACCGCCACGCCGGCTTTTTCCAGCAAGTATTCCGAAAGCGCCATGTCGGTCGCTGCCGCGATCACGCCGCGCCGGTGCAGTTCGGCAATCGCTTCCCGCGCATCGGGGAAAGCGTAGAATGCGCCACCGGCGCGTATGCACTTCAATCCCCTCATTTCGTTAAAGCGGCGCACCACGAATTCATGGCGCTCGCGGAAAGCCTTCACCATCGGGGCGATGCACCCCTGGTCGCCGTCCAGTGCGGCTTGCGCGGCCACTTGCGAAATCGAAGTGGGGTTGGAAGTGGATTGGGACTGAAGAATTTCCATCGCCTTGATAATCTTTTCCGGGCCGGCGGCATAGCCGATGCGCCAGCCGGTCATCGCGTAAGCCTTGGACACCCCGTTCAACACCACGCAGCGCGCCTTCAATTCAGGCGCGGCATTGAGAATATTGACAAATTTTTCGCCGGATAGATTGACGTGCTCGTACATGTCATCGGTGCCCACCAGCACATGAGGGTGTTTTTTCAGCACCGCGCCCAGCGCTTGCAGTTCCGGCAGATTGTAGACCGCGCCGGTCGGGTTGGATGGGCTGTTAATCAGGAACAGCTTGGTTTTGGGAGTGATGGCCGCATCCAGTTGATCCGGGGTGATCTTGAATCCCTGTTCGATGCCGCAATTCACGATCACCGGTTTCGCTTCGGCCACCAGCGCGATGTCGGCGTAGGAAACCCAGTAGGGCGCCGGAATGACCACTTCGTCGCCGGGATTTAACACCGCCAGCGCCAGATTGAAAATGCACTGCTTGCCGCCGACGCCGACGATGATTTCCTTGGGGCTGTAATCCAATGCGTTGTCGCGCTTGAGTTTGGCGGCGACGGCTTGTTTCAGGCCGGGGATGCCGGCGACTGGGGTGTACTTGGTGAAACCGTCGTCTATGGCCTTCTTGGCCGCGTCCTTGATGTGCTGCGGCGTGTCGAAATCCGGTTCGCCGGCGCCCAGGCCGATGATGTCCTGGCCTTCGGCCTTGAGGCGGGCGGCACGGGCGGTGACCGCGAGGGTGGGGGATTCCTTGATGGCTTGAACGCGCGTGGAGAGTTCCATGTATATCCTTAATTCTAGAGGCTAGAAGCTAGAGGCTAGAGGCTAGTAAAACCCTGGCGCGTAGCGCCGCTCACTAGCCTCTAGTCTCTAGCCCCTAGCCTCTGGGTCAATGTAAATGTTTGTGGCGGAAATGGATCAGGTTGCCGGAGGAAGCGGAGTCCATTTCCTTTTGGGTGCGTTTCTGTTCCCAATCCTCGTCGAAAAGGTGATTGACCAGCGCAGTCACCTGGTCCACCGCCGGTTGGCCGAAATGGCGGGACAGCAAGTCGCCGATATCCTCGGTCATGCGCCGCCGTTGCGCCTTGTGGATGGATTCGGCATTGGGACCGGCGAAAAGTATCTGGTATTCGTCTTCGCCGTCGTCGGGGAAATAGGTCAGCTCGATTTCAGCGGCATATTCCAGCAGCGGACCCAAGTCGTGCAGGGTGTCCTGCACGCAGTGGTGGAAATTATGCCCCACTTCGCCGGTCCAGCAGATGTCGAGAATGCGCTCGGCGCGGTCGAACACCAACCCAGGCTCGCTACGCTCCAGGCTGCGCATTTCGCCCATGTTTTCCACATCCAGATAATCCATCCACTTGCGCAAGCCGGCTTCGATTTGGGCTTGGCTGACGCCCTTGCAAAAAGGCAGGCTGCCGTGGACATGAACTTCGATACGCATGATGTACTCCAAAAAAACGTGACTCCAAGCGCTATATTTTACCTTATCCCGCTATAATCCTGAATTCCTTAGTTGAACGGGCCGGCGGGTGTGGTTTTCCGGGGGGCGGGCGTCTCGCCCGCCAATCACCAGAACGGGCGAGACGCCCATCCCCCGGAATGGTATCGCCGTGGGGACAAACACCCTCCCCATTGCGGCGCATTATTTGTGGAGAATGTGTCGTAGACCAAGCACTGGTGCGGTTCTCCATAAAATGCTTTCACCGCAGAGGCGCAGAGGCGCAGAGCAATGCAAATCAAGGTGAAACCAGAGAAGCCATGCCATTCTCTACAAAATCTCTGCGCCTCTGCGGTAAATGTTTTTGTTCCGGCTCGTCCGGTTTTAGGATAATGCACGCGATGAAATTCCTCGTTATTCCGGTTACCCCACTCCAGCAGAACTGCACCTTGTTGTGGTGCGAGCAAACCCTGTCCGCCACGCTGATTGATCCCGGCGGTGATGCCGAGCGTCTACTTGCGGTCGTTGCGCAAAGAGGGCTGAAATTGGTCAACCTGTTGCTGACGCACGGCCATCTCGACCATGTCGGCGCGGCGCTGGAGCTTTCGCGGCGGTTCGCCATCCCCATCGTGGGTCCGCACCGGGCGGATGCCTATTGGTTGGACGATTTGCCGCAACAGTGCGCCAAATTCGGCTTTCCCCACACGGCGGCCTTCACCCCCGACCGCTGGCTCGAACACGGCGACCGGGTGACGGTCGGCAACGAAACTCTGGAAGTGCTGCACTGCCCCGGCCACACGCCCGGCCATGTGGCGTTTTTCCACCGGGACGGTCGCGTGGCTTTCGTCGGGGATGTGCTGTTCCAGGGGTCGATAGGCCGCACCGATTTTCCCGGCGGCGACCTGGAAACGCTGCTGTCGTCGATCCGCAACCGCCTGTGGCCGCTCGGCGACGACGTGGTCTTCGTCCCCGGCCACGGCCCGGATTCCACCTTCGGCGAAGAGCGGCGCAGCAATCCCTACGTCGGCGATTAAGGCGTCGTCAGCTTCTCATGGTGGATAAGCGAAGCGCATCCACCGTATCCGTGCCGGCTGGGTGGATGCGCTTCGCTTATCTACGACTATGACTTTGCAATGATTGCCCGAAGTTCATGAATTAACCCGGATATTTTATCCTAGAAACCTCCGTTGAACGGGCTGGAGTGTGCGGTTTTCCGGGGGCAGGGCAAGGCGCAACGACGCGGAATGGTCGTTCCATTCCCTTCTCAAGGAGTTGCAACGCCGCCATGCGCCCGGAAAACCGTGCAATCCAGCCCGTAGCGTTCTCACCATACGGGTGAACACAAAATATATGACAAAGTTATTCAGAACCATCATGTTATACATCTTGGCAAGCGGTCAACGGAGGTTTCTAGGAGTTTGTCGGACTTAAGGTGCCGACCAACATAATTTGTAACGCATTGATTCTATAGGTTGTATACAAAACATTGGCATTGAGCCGTACAAAAATTCATCAATTATTCAGCTAAAAATACGACATTTCATGACATATGAATAATTTCTGTGCGTTATTGAATCATTCGTTGTACAGGATGCATTGTTTTTACAGTATTTTTAAGTCCGACAAACTCCTAGGTTTATAAATTCGTGCGATGAAAAGCGCAGTGCCGTAGGATGTGCCGACGACAGGAGGCGCATCGTTCGCGCATCCCGGCGGCAATACGCGACTGATGCGCCTCGTTCCTCGGCACATCCTACGCGCTCAACTCATGACGGCAATCCATAAAGACAAAACCTTTTTCACCGCAGAGGACGCGGAGGACGCAGAGGAAAACCCTCATGCTCTTCCTCTGCGTCCTCTGCGGTGAATCGGTTTTTTCCGTGCTGAGAACAAATTTACCCTGCCCTGCCCCCTGAGCAGTTACGATCTGAGTTGAAAACGCTGTAAGCAAAGCGCATCCACCGTATCCGTGTCGGCTTGGTGGATGCGCTTCGCTTTCACCGCAATGCCGTTTCCAAGCCGGCGAGAAATTTTTCCGGCGGTTCATAGCCGACCATGCGCCCCGTTTCCTGGCCGTCCTTGCCGAAGAATATCACGCCGGGCGGGCCGAACAGGCCGAAGCGCTGGAGCAGCGCCTTGTCGTCCGCGCTATTGGCGGTCACGTCGGCCTGGAGCAGCACAACGCCTGCAAGTCGCGCCGCCACCTTGGCATCGGCGAAGGTAAAGCGCTCCAGCTCCTTGCAGGAGACGCACCAGTCGGCGTAGAAATCCAGCATCACCTGCTTGCCGGCGGCCTGTTTCAGGCGGTTTTCCAGATCGGCGACGCTATTTACGCGCTCAAACTTGAGGTGGGCGGTCTTGCTTTCGGCAGCGCTGGCCTGAAAGCCGGACAGCGGCTGAAGAATATCGCGCCCGCCCGACAATGCGCCGACGAAAAGGGACACGCCCACCAGCAGCGCGATGACGCCGGCGCCTTTCCAGAATTTCCTGAAGCCGCCGGCGGGATGCGGCAAGGGATCGAGGGCATGGAGGTAGATCGCGGAGATTATCAACAACGCCGCCCAGGCCAGCATGTGCGCAACCGGCGGGATCACCGGCGACACCAGCCAGATTGCCATGCCGAGCATGAGCACGCCGAAAAAGCTCTTCACCGTATTCATCCAGCCGCCCGCGCGCGGCAGCAGCGCGCCCGCCGACAACCCGACCAGCAGCAGCGGCACGCCCATGCCCAGCGCCATCGCGAACAACGCAGCGCCGCCCAGCAGCACATCGTGGGTCTGGCCGATATACAGCAGCGCACCGGCTAACGGAGCGGCCACGCACGGGCCGACGATCACCGCCGACAGCGCACCCATCGCGAATACGCCGCCCAGCTTGCCGCCCTTGATCTGGTTGGCTTCCTTATTGAACCAACTCTGGATGAAGCTGGGCATTTGCAGTTCGTAGAAGCCGAACATGGACAGCGACAGCAGCACGAAAACCAGCGCGAAACTGCCCAGCACCCAGGGGGTTTGCAGCGCGTTGGAGAGCAACGAACCCGACAAGCCGGCGGCAACGCCGACCAGCGCATAAGTGATCGCCATGCCCAGCACATAAGACAGCGAGAGCGTGAAGCCGCGCCATTTGGTGAGGTGCTGCCCCTGGCCGACGATGATGCCGGAGAGTATCGGGATCATCGGGAATACGCACGGCGTTAAGGCCAGCAACAGGCCGAAACCGAAGAAACTCGCCACCGCCAGCCAGAAGCCGCCGCCCTTGAACAGCGCCGCAACGCGCGAGGATTCGTCGGCGGCGGGCGGGGTGGGTTTCGCGGATGCCGCGCCGGAGGCGGCCTGGGGCAAGGCAATAGTCGCACTGGCGGTCTGCGGCGGATAGCACACCCCGATATCGCCGCAGCCCTGCGATATTGACTTCAGCGTGAACGATTGCGTAGCGCCGGTGCGCGACGCTAGATTGATGGGCAGCTTAATGGCGACCTCGCGATGATAGATTTCGACGCGCCCGAAAAACTCATCCTGCTTCATTTGTCCAGGCGGAAATTGCGCTGCGCCAAGCTCGACGCCGGCATCTGCGCTGAACTTGAATTTTTCGCGGTACAGGTAATAGCCATCGGCAATCCGGTAGCGCACCTCGACGGTTTGCGCATCCAACGCCCGCGCCGAAAAACGGAAAGCCTGCTCGGGATCAAGCGGCTCGGCGTCATCGGCGTGGGCGAATAACGAAAACAACAGCAATATAGCGGCAATCAGTCGCATGGGGACTCCTTAAAAACTATTGAACCGCAGGAACGGATGTACGGCATGGTGGTGGCGACACGCGACCGATGCGCCTCGTTCCTCGGCACATCCTACGAGATCGTGTCTAACGATGAGTGTGCCGCGTGGGCACAAAAAACGTGCCCACCCTACAAATTTTTTCCGCGTCTTCGCAGCAAATCGCCGTTTGCAGGACGAAACATCCCTCTAAAAAATCCGGCTCATCCCGACCATCAGGAAATTGGCGTTCAGGGTGGGAAACCCCTCGCTACCGTTGCCGCCCAGCCGGTAGGCGGCTTCCTGACGGTAGCGGGCAAAGCTCGCATCCAGGCTGGTGCGTTCATCCATCGCGTAAATCAGCTTGAACGAGGCGGTGATCGCGCCGAAGCCGGATAGCCGGGCGTCGCTCGACCCCAGATCGCCCGCGTTGGTAAAGCTGCTCGCGTAAAAGCGCGCTGGGGACTGGGTGTAATAACGCAGCGACGGTGCGATCTTCAGCCCGCGCGCGAGTTCCTTGGTTAGCCCCAGATCGAAAGTGTGGGCGCGAATGTCCCAATTATCGCGGTAATAGCGGTAATCCGCCAGCAGCGCCGTATTCCAGGCCGGGACATAATGCCGGTAGCGCGTGAGCCAAGCCGCCGAGCTGCGCCCGTCGGGGCGCGTGTCGCGCTGCATCACGGGGATGCGGCTATTCAGAAAATAGCTCAGGGTGTATTTATAGGGGTCGTTAAAATAGCCGTTGCCGTCCGCGTAGGTCAGGTTGCTCTGCACCAGCGACACCGGGGTCAGCAGTTGCGTGACGCCGACCAGGTAATCCCGCGTAGTGCGCGGCTCATCCAGCGTGGGCTGGGTGGAAGAACCGATGCGGTCGTTGGTTTCCCCCACGCCGAAAGCCAGGGTGGTGTTCTTTTCGTTGAAATCGAAGCGCATATCGGCGTTGACCGATTGCGACAGGTAATCGTGCTCGGAAGAAGCCGACGCGCCCAGCCCCAGGCTGCCTTCGTCGAAATGGCGCGTCACTTTCACGCCGGCTTCGCGCCGCTCCTCTATAATGGAAGCGCTGGTCAGCGTATGCACCGGGCTGCCGCTACGGTTCGAGACGTACTGCGGCGAAGCGCCGGAGACCGAATCCAGCGTAACGGTGGCAGCCACATCGAAATTTTCTCCGAGCGGGGCTTCCGCCCAGAGCAGCGGCGAATTCGCCTCCATACGGTCTTTTTCGCTATAGGACAGGAATTTTATACCGCCGCGCGCGGTTTCGAGCTGGCCGGCCTGCACCGGCAGCATCAGCACCGGCAAAGCCAGCGCCGCGCCCGCCAGCGCCTGAACGGCCAGCTTGGCATTGCTAATTGCATCCACAGCCGCCCCCTCCCACGCCGTAACCGCCGTGCGCCGCCTCCTTGCTGGAATAGATGTGCTGGAGATTGCGCGCTTGTGCTGAATCGCTGTCGAACCCCATTTCCGGTTTCGCGAGATAGCCGCGCTCCCACGGTTTAACGTTCGCGCAGCCGGCCAAGGCGCTCGCCAGGGCTATCCAGAGCAGGATTCTCACGGTTTTTCCTCCAGCAGCGCGACAATCTGTTTTTCCAGCGCGGCTGCGGAGTCTTGCTTGTAGCCCCGGTGGATATGACGCACCACGCCCTTGCGGTCGATCAGATAGGCGCTCGGCATCGCCTTGACGCCGTAACGCTCGGCGATGCTGTGATCGCGGTCGGTCACCAGCGTGAAGGAAATCGGCTGCTGCTCGGCAAAGCGTAGCGCCTCACCCAACTCCTGATCCTGGTTGACCGCCACCACGTCGAAGCCGCGTTCGCGGTATTTGGCGTAAATCCGGTCGATCTTGGGAAAAGCGCTACGGCACGACGGGCACCAGGATGCCCAGAAATCGACATACACCACTCTGCCGCGATAATCGTCCAGCTTCATCATGGATGGCTTGAGCAGATGGGGCGCGCTGAATCCCGGCGCCGGCGCGTCCGCCGCCACCCCCGCCCACGCGGTAACGGAGGCCAGCATCAGCCCCAGGCATAAAGCTGCAAGTGATTTTTTCATAATCCTAGAAACCTCCGTTGAACGGGCTGGAGTGTGCGGTTTTCCGGGTGCAGGGCATACCCGACGGCCTTACGGCCTGGGCACAAGAGGCGCAACGACGAAGAATGGTTGTTCCATTCTCTTC
>JBAYVP010000234.1:0-8426 GCA_041674485.1 Sulfuricellaceae bacterium | reverse complement strand
GCTTCCCAAGAATCCACTGCTACATCTTGAACAACTGACACTGTTAAAACCTCAATAAAACAGCAGGAAATTCAAAGTATAACTAGCGATTGAAAAAAGGGAAACAATTGATAGACAGTTTCTAAGCTGCATAATCCCGGATTCCCCGCTTGGACCGGGCGGCGTGAACCATGGTAAGCGCGTGGCCGATACAAAAATTGCGGTAAATTGTGGCAAGGCAAGGTATATTCACGAATTTTCAAGCGGGGAAGCCGGACATGCCAATTACCGTGGAACGAATTGCCGCAGCAGCCTTGCCGAGCGCTCTGGGGCAGCGTAAATGAAATTTACCCTGCTCGGCGCATCCGGTTTTATCGGCTCGCATCTGCTGGCGCATCTTGAGGCGTCCGGGCACGAATGTTTTGCCCCGGCGCGCGACGATGCTACGCTATTCGAACAGGAACTGGGGCAAGTGATTTACTGCATCGGGCTAACCGCCGATTTCCGTCGGCGACCGTTCGATACGGCGCGCGCCCATGTCTGCTTCCTCGCCGAAGTGCTGGAAAAAGCCGATTTCGCATCGCTACTCTACCTTTCCTCCACCCGCGTCTACGCCGGCAGCTCAAGCGGCGACGAAGACGCCCGCCTGCTGGCCGGCGACCTTTACAACCTCTCCAAACTGACTGGGGAAGCGCTGTGCTGCGCCGGCGGGCGCGACAATGTCCGGGTGGCGCGGCTGTCCAACGTATTCGGCAACGATTTTTCCTCGGACAACTTCCTCCCGGCCATCATCCGCACCGCCGTAAGAGAAGGGCGGGTGACACTGGACACCGCGCTGGATGCGGCCAAAGATTATGTATCGATACGCGATGTGGTCAACATCTTGCCGCGTATCGCGACGCAAGGGAAATTCGGGATATACAACGTGGCAGGCGGCAGAAACACCGGCAACCGCGAATTGCTCGCCAAACTGAGCGAAATAACCGGCTGTAGCGTGGATGCGCCGGACGGCGCGCCGGCTACGGCTTTCCCGCCCATCTCAATCGGGCGGCTGGAGCGGGAATTCACCTATGCGCCGCTGGCCGTGCTGGATTGCCTGGAAGGGCTGATTGCCGAATACCGTCAGGCATTTGAAAATAAAGGTAAATAATGAATCCCCCGATACTTTATGACGATTTACCCACGCTCGACGACAAGCTGGGCTGGGCTAAACAACTCGAACGGCTGAGCGAGCGCATCCAGCACTGCCCTACCCCCCATGTATTGGGCATACATGGGGACTGGGGCAGCGGCAAAACCAGTTTCATGCGCCAATTGCAGGAGCGGTTGGGCGGGAAAATGCCCGACGACGGCTCGGTGACTAAGGAAAATGACTTTTTGACGCCCGACGAGCAACAGGAATTAGAGCAACAAATCGCCACCGTCTGGTTTGACGCCTGGCGTTACCAGAACGAATCCGTCCCAGTTGTAGCCTTGTTACAGGAAATGCGGCGGCAAATGGGGGCGCTGCCGTCGGTAATCCAAAAATTTAAACAACTGGGCGACATCACGCTACGTTACACCCTCAACAGCCTCGCCGACGTGGGCAAAATCATCGGCGTCGAAGGCTTGCCCAGTGCCGAAAAAATCGAAAAGCTCGGCGAAAATTGGGAAAAAGAGCATTACGCACAAACGTTTGCCTGTGATTCCATTCGCGACCATTTGCAGCAAACCATAAAAAGTTTGCTGCCTGGCGACCAGGCGCGGGTGGTGATCTTTATCGACGATCTCGACCGCTGCAACCCCAAGGCCGCCATTCGTTTGCTGGAGGGGCTGAAAATCTACCTCAGCATACCCAACTGCGTATACGTGCTGGGCATGAACGAGCGCATCCTGGTCGATGCGATACGCGAAGAAATATCCGCCCCCAAAGAGACGCCGATTGAGGAACTGAAACTGCGCGCCGGCCACTACCTGGAAAAAATCTGCACCGACATTTATCGGTTGCCGCTGCCGAATAAGCCAGCCGAATTGCTCGCCGCCTGGATAAAGGATAGCGATCAAAAACTGGCGTTGTTTGAAGCCATCGGCGATCTCACCTGCCTACCGCCCAACCCCCGTCGGCTCAAGGCGCTGGCCAACCAATGGTCGCGCTTTGCCGGCAAGGTGGCATTTCCGTCTGCCGGTGTTGAGCGGAAAATCTGGGCGGTGTGCGTATTGGTGGCGGCCTACATCCACCAATTCCACCGCGATCTCTGGGAGCGCTGGCATTTCAAGCCGGATTTCTGGAACGAGTTGAAAGCGTGGTGCCTGGGCGAGCGCGCTTCAGCCGAAGCGCCGAAATGGGCCGCAGCGCTCAAGTTTACCGAACGCCAAACCAGCGTCGGCGACGCCAACGCCCCATCGGCATGGAATTCCGATTACCCCAACCCCGGCGACATCGACATATTCTGGGTGGATAGTTTGATTCGCCATTACCGCGATCAACTCGCCCCCCAGGATTTCATTCCGCTGCTTGCCCCCCAATCGGACAACGAGGCCACCCCATGAGCCCCCCCGCCCCCGAACTGCCCAAGCTGTGGAACGACCTGAGCCTGCGCCCCTATTTGGGTGAAATCGCCCGCCGCCACGGCATCGTCGAAACCCTGGCGCTGCCGTCGATGCGCGACCTGCCGCCGCTACGCATCGAAACCCTATTCGTCTCCCCCGCATTGGCGACCAGTCCGGCAAGCGCCGATAGCGACCCCGCCACTTGGCCGTCAGGCGCAAACCTGTTCAATGCGTTGCAAGCCTCGCCGCAACTGGTGGTGCTGGGCGACCCCGGCGGCGGCAAAACCACCCTCGCCAACTGGCTGGCCTGGCGTCTGGCGTCCGGCCTGGTCGCGCCGCTGCCGCCGTTGCTGACGGAGCGCGTACCGCTACCGTGCATCCTGCGCGAAATGCCGCCCAGCCTGTATACGGAAAACACCAGCCTGCCCGATTTAGCCCAGTTCCTCGCGGAAAGGCTGCTGGGCGACAAAGCCGATAGCGTGCTTTTGACCAGCCTGCGGGCGCGGGTGGCGGCGGGGCGCTATGTGCTGATCCTGGACGGCATAGACGAAATCGCCGTGCCCCACCGCAAAATCGTTGCCGCATGGCTGCGCCAGGCGAACCAGGACGATGCCTGCGCGCTGGCCACTTCGCGGCTGGTGGGATATGACGATTATCCGGTGGATGGCGAGCCGCGCGAATTGTCGGAATTGTCGGAGCGCATGATAGCAACGGAATTTTTTCTTGAAGAGGCATTGACGGACAATATTCCGGCGGCAATAAAAGCTGCGCGAACCGGCAAGCACACGGAGGAACCGCCACGCTGGGCGCAACTGCGCTACCTGCTGCCGTTCGATCAACCCCGCATCGCCGCCTTTGTCGAAAACTGGTATCGCCAGCGCTGCGGCACAGAGCACGAAGCGCGGCAAAAATCGGGCGATTTGCTGACCCAGCTCAACAAGTCGGATGTCACCCAGCGGCTGGCGCGCACCCCCAACCTGCTCAGCCTGATGGCGATAGTCTTCCGCGAACGCGCCCACCTGCCCGACGGCAAAGCGCTGCTCTACGACGAAATCGCCAACGCCTACATCAACACCATAGATAAACAACGCAAAATCCTGCCGGGCGACGCGCTCGCGCCCTATAGCTGGAAAGAACGCCGCGCCTGGTTGGCCTATGTCGGCTTTCAGATGCAGTTGCTGCGCGATGACCCACAAAATTCCAAATCCAATAAGCAAATGGAACAAGGCGTCCTGGTCGAAGAAGCCCAGGTGAAAAATTGGCTGGCGGAAGCCATGCAGCAAACCGGCGTGGAACAGCCCATCAAAACCGCAGCGGAATTCCTACACTGGGTGGCGCGCCGCAGCGGCCTGCTGCTGCCGCGCGGCGAAGGTCGCTACGCGTTTGTACACTTAAGCTTCCAGGAATATTTCTGCGCCTGCCACCTGTACGAGCGCATCGTCAGCCCGGCTTACATGCGCGATCGGCTACCGGAAGACGCGCCGGTGACGCGGGACAAACTCTGCGCTTGGGGACACTTCAACACTTGGCGCGAAACCCTGGTGTACCTGTTTGAAATCCTGTCCGCCGAGCACGGAATGGAATGGGTGAACGATCTGGCGACCACCTTGTTCGGCGCACTGGAAGAGGATAGCGACTTGCACGGCGCGCTGGCAGCGCTGGCTGGTCGCGCGCTGGCGGACCGGCATATCCGCCTGGGGCGGAACTGGAAGGATAAACTTGCTGACCGATGCAGCACGGCGGCGTATTGGGAGAAATTCATAAAAAACAAGGGGCTGCTACTATCAGCCTTGTGGAAGAAACTCATAAAAGGCGAGGGGCTGGTATTATCGGCCTTGGCGGATGCGGGTTACGCCGCATTCGTTGGCATGTCCTCCAGTGATGGGAAACCTCATAAGACTTTATATGATTTAGGAGAATCGAAATCCCGGCTGAGGGTGCTGATCTTTACCGGGGGAGATAGCGCGGATATTACTCAACTCGCCGGGTTGAATTACTTGCGGGTGCTTTCCCTCAGCGATACTCTTGTCGCCGATGTCGCACCGCTGGCCGGGCTGGAAAAACTGCAATACCTTAACCTCAACAACACTCAAGTGGCGGATGTCGCGCCGCTGGCCGGGCTGAAAAACCTGCAAGTCCTTCACCTCAGCAACACTCCAGTGGCGGATGTCGCGCCGCTGGCCGGGCTGGAAAACCTGCAACATCTTCACCTCAACAACACTCCAGTGGCGGATGTCGCGCCGCTGGCCGGGCTGGAAAAGCTGCAATACCTTGACCTCAGCAACACTCAAGTGGCGGATGTCGCGCCGCTGGCCGGATTGAAACAACTTCAGGTGTTTATAGACGGAAAATTTATTAAACCAGCAGCCGGGGAAAACATCTAACCTCCCGGCATCATCGCAAAATCAGCAGCGTGGATACGGTAGACGCCGCCCCTGTGCATCTGACCGTCGTGCGGCATGGGTGGGAGTATCCGGGTGTTCGTCGCCATGGGCATGGCAGCACGGTAGGATGCGCTGACGAAGGAAGCGCATCGCTCGCGAACAACGACTGCAACACGCGACAGATGCGCCTCGTTCCTCGGCACATCCTCCCAGTTCTCAGAAAAAATGTGGGGTGGATAAGCGCGAGCCGCATCCACCTTTCTACGCCGATTCGGTGGATGCGGCTCGCGCTTATCCACCCTACGACTTGCCCGAGATTCATGAATGCTATACATCGTTGATTTTCATCATGAATTTCAGAGAACAAATTTACCCTGGGCTGTCGGGTATACCCTGCACCCGGAAAACCGCACGCTCCAGCCCGTTCAACTGAACTTTCTAGGATTACAAATTCGCGCGCAACCCCGCCAGTGAAACCGTTTGCACGCCTTCCGCGTTACGCAGCACTTTGAATACTTTTTCCTTGAGCGGCGTGGAATTCACGAAATCCAGGTAGGAGCGCGTCAGCAGCGAGCGGCACAGGGTGCGCAGTTGCGCTTCGTCCATTTCGGCCAGGCCGGTTTCCAGCCGCAGGTACTGGTGAAAGCGCTGCATGATGTGCAGGCGGCTGACCTGGATGACCGCCGGGTCGTAGGCTATGCCGA
Organism: Sulfuricellaceae bacterium; assembly: GCA_041674485.1. Lineage (GTDB taxonomy): Bacteria > Pseudomonadota > Gammaproteobacteria > Burkholderiales > Sulfuricellaceae > JAGXQV01. Next base: position 2,830 of record JBAYVP010000234.1, on the reverse strand, counting down.
AGTGTTCCAGGAATTCCTCCACTGAGGAAAGCGGTTTCAGGATGTGTGCCAGCATGTTCATGATTTGCCCTTTCGTTCTGTGATGCGGTTGCCGATGCGAGATAAAAATCTTGCAGTTCGTCGTTTTCCGGCGCGCGCTTGGCTTGTTCGGCGAAGCGGCGGATGTGCCCGAGGATGGTGCGGGCGCGCAGTTTGTCGAGCAGGATGCCGATCTCGGCAAACGCGTTGATCACCGCGCTGCATCCGGAGTGCTTGCCCAGCACCAGGCGGTGCTCGCGCCCCACCTCGCGCGGGTCGAAACCCTGGTAATTGGCGCGATGCTTGATCAGGCCGTCTACGTGAATGCCGGCCTCGTGGGTGAAGACCGCGCCGCCGACGATGCTCTTATTGGCGGCCACCGGACGCCCCGACGCCAACGCGACCAGCCGCGATATTTCCGGAAAACGTTGCGCATCGATGCCGGTTTTCAGGCCATAAAGATGGTGCAACGCCACTACGGTTTCTTCCAGCGGCGCGTTGCCGGCGCGCTCGCCCAGGCCGTTGACGGTGGTGTTAGCGTGGGTCGCACCGGCCTTGACCGCCGCCAGAGTATTGGCGGTGGCCAGCCCCAAATCGTCATGGGCGTGCATTTCGATTTCGAGATCGCTGATGCGGCGCAGACTGCGCACCTTTTCAAAAGTGGCGAACGGATCAAGCACGCCCAGCGTATCGGCGAAACGAAAGCGCCGCGCCCCGGCTTCCTGCGCCGTCTCGATAACGCGCATCAGGAATTCCATATCGGCACGCGATGCGTCCTCCCCACCGACGCAGACTTCCATGCCCATATCCCGCGCGGCGGGCACGAAGCGGCGTATGGCGTTTAACACCCAAGCGCGCTCCTGCCCGAGCTTGTGATGTATCTGGATGTCCGACACCGGGATAGACAGATTGACGAGGTGCGCCCCGCATTCCGCAGCCGCCTGCAAATCCCCGGCGCACATGCGTCCCCACACCATCAGCCGCGCCGGTAGACGTAGCGCCGCAACGGCGCGTATGCTTTCGCGCTCGGCCAGCCCCATCGCCGGAATGCCGATTTCCAGCTCCGGCGTCCCGGCATCCGCCAGCGCCTGGGCGATCGCCAGTTTTTCCGCCACGCTGAATGCCACGCCGGCGGTTTGTTCGCCGTCGCGCAGGGTCGTATCGTTGATGGTCGCCATGTCGCACCTCGCTGTCGTTTCAGGTTGCACGACAGCATGACTGCAACTCTTGTGCCAATCTGGTTATGTCTTGCTTAACAATGTGTTATCGGATTTGTCGGATATGGGTGGGCTGTCCGTTTTACGACAAATGTCGGACTGGTTACATACAGCGTTTTCAACTCAGATTAATCCTGGAAAGCTCAGTTGAACGGGCTGGAGTGTGCGGTTTTCCGGGTGCAGGGCATACCCTGTGAGGTTGCTAGGTTAAAAGCGCCGGATGGGAGTTTGGCGCTATGTCAGCGGCAGCCGGTGAAACACCTCAGTAACAATCCTCGTGGCCAAGACCAACCTCGCCGCTATCCTGGAACAGTGCTGTAGGATGTGCTGAGGCACGAAGCGCATCAATCGCGAGCGATGCGCTTCGTGCCTGCCGCACATCCACGGACTGTATCTTTCTGGCGTCTTATCACGCTTTGCGGTAGGCTCTTACCCTCATGAAGCATGAGCGTATCTTTATAATTTTCGGGAGGATTGATGGCAAGGGAGGCTGAGTCGGGAGCCGCCGACGCCAGGCAGGCTGCCGCCACACCCGCCGTTGCCGAACAGCGTCGCTTCAAGGTGGCTTTGTCTTTTTCCGGCGAACAGTTGGAATTTGTCGAGGCGGTGGCGCAGGCGCTGGCATCGACGTTCGGGCGGAATGCGGTCTTCTTCTATCCCTGGTATCAGCACGAAACCAACGGCATAGGCGCCCTGTCCCAGCAGGCGCCGGATTTTTATCTCAAACACGCCGATCTTACCGCATCGTTCATCCTAGAAAGCTCAGTTGAACGGGCTGGAGTGTGCGGTTTTCCGGGTGCAGGGCAAGGCGCAACGACGCGGAATGGTTGTTCCATTGCCTTCTCTTGTAGTTGCAACGCCGCCATGCGCCCGGAAAACCGTGCAATCCAGCCCATAGCGCTCTCACCACACGGGTGAACGCAAAATAGATGACAAAGTTGTTTAGAACCACCATGTTACACATCTTGGCAAGCGGTCAACAGAGGAATCTAGGATCATGGCATGCCGTCAGCCGGAAGTGCTGGGCGCGCCGCCCCAAGGGAGCCCGTGCTTTCTCGGCCAGATCGGCCATTCTCTGGCGCTTTTCCCCACGGACAGCCCGCAACCCGTTTGCCATCTCGCGGAACTGGGGGAGGTGGCCGATTATTGGCAGGTGGAAGCCCTGCGGGACGCAGAGCCGCCCTCGCCGCCGCGTCTGCTGGGCCGGTTTGAGCGCTTCACGCCTGACCCGGCAACCGCCTATCGCCTCACTTTGGGGACCCACCGCCTGGAACTGGACGCCGTGCGCCGTCCCGAGTGGGCGGTGGGCATGGGGCGGGATAGGGACGGATTGTTCGCCGAATTGCCGGACGGCAGGCGGGTGTATTGGGTGGCGCGGGGGCAGATGCAAGTGGAAAGTAAATCCGGGCGCACTGTTCAGGAATTCCCCCTCCCGCACGGCTATTGGTGGGACGAAACGCAATACCGCGCCTGGCTTAGAAACTGTCTATTAATTGTTTCCCTTTTTTCAATCGCTAGTTATACTTTGAATTTCCTGCTGTTTTATTGAGGTTTTAACAGTGTCAGTTGTTCAAGATGTAGCAGTGGATTCTTGG
>JBAYVP010000233.1:0-8440 GCA_041674485.1 Sulfuricellaceae bacterium | reverse complement strand
CTGAAATTGTGGCTTGAGAGGTCATTTCCCATAGTCCCTCTTGCATGGGAGACGGTGTGGCAGCGATGGATGCGGTAGTCCATGCCAGCCCTAGGATCGCGATATGGTTTTTCATCAAGGATGAGTCTCACTCAGTTTGGCGGAGAGAGTATGAATGTTGACAGGTTGATAGTCGAATTTGATAAATCGCTGCGAGCCGTTTTCGCGTCACCGGCTCCGCGCCGGCGCATTCCCGGGCATGATTTGGCCGAGGCTTTGCTGGATCCGGCTGAGCGCCAGCATGCGGCAGCGCTTATGCGTGTAAATCACGTCGGCGAGGTTTGTGCTCAGGCGCTTTATCAAGGGCAGGCGATAACGTCTTCCTGTGTTGAAATTCGGCTCGAACTGGAAAAGGCCGCTCAAGAGGAGACTGAGCATCTTGCGTGGACTGAGGCCAGAATTTCCGCGCTGGGCGGGCGAAAAAGTATTCTCAACCCCTTGTGGTATGGGGGGGCTTTGGCATTGGGGATGCTCGCAGGGCGTATGGGGGATGCCTGGAATCTCGGGTTTCTCGCCGAGACGGAGCGGCAGGTGGAGGCGCACATTAACGATCATTTGGAGCGTTTGCCCGCAGCTGATGGAAAGTCCCGGGAAGTATTGCTTCAAATGCGCAGTGACGAAGCGGCTCACGCTGAGGCGGCTGTTCGCCTAGGGGGGGCTGAGTTGCCGGTGATGGTCCGTGGAGCGATGAAAGCGGCATCCCGGATTATGACTCGAACCTCCTATTTCATTTAGTTGCGTTCCTCGCGCGCGTGGCGGAATGTCAGCCCTCGAAAATCTCAAAATCGTGAGTGATTTCTGCGGTCTTGCCTAGCATTATTGAGGCCGAGCAGTATTTTTCCTTTGAAAGCGTGATGGCGCGGGCGACGGCTTCCGGCTTGAGATGCTTGCCGGTAATCCTGAAACTGAAATGTATCCGGGTAAATACCTTGGGGTCGGTGTCGGCTCTGTCCGCAGAAATCTTTAGCTCGCAGTTCGTGATTTCGTGCCTCCCCTTTTTGAGAATCAGGACAACATCAAAGGCAGTGCAGCCGCCAGTTCCCGCCAGGAGCAACTCCATCGGGCGCGCTCCAAGATTACGCCCCCCGGCTTCGGGAGCTCCATCCATGATCACCGTGTGCTGACTGCCGGTTTCGGCGATGAACGACATTCCTTCGCCAGTCCACTTGATATTGCAGTCCATGTTTTCGCCTCAGTCCGGAAAAAGCGGCCAATTCTATAGCCACGTGGTAAGCACGAAAACCCCTCAAATGCTGCGATGCACAAACCGTGCCGTATTTTAGCTTTCGTATGCGAGCCAATTTCGGTTATGAAATGTGAAATTAGTTGTATAAATTCTGTTTAATTACATAAAAACATTGAATATTTTGTTGCATAAGCTAATGCTATGTGTCGATGTAAAAGTAAATAATGCATTGCACAAATACCCCTTGCTTTTTTTGGGGTTGGGCATCATAATTCGTTCAACTTGATGTTTGGCAGTATCGAATGTCTCCAGTTGTCTCCTCCACCCTCCTCCTTTGGTGTGGATTTAGCGCGACTCCTTGTGAGTCGCGCTTTTTTTTGCGCAGTTCGCGTAATCGTTTGACAGCCGTCGCCGACTTGGCATAGAATGCGCGGCTTTCCGCAATCAAGGCTCAAATAAGAGGGCGCCAATGAAGACATTTTCCGCCAAGCCACATGAGGTGACGCGCGAGTGGTTTGTGGTTGATGCCACCGACAAGGTACTCGGCCGCCTCGCAACCGAAATCGCTCGCCGTCTCCGCGGCAAGCACAAGGTTATCTATACGCCGCACGTAGATACCGGCGATTTCATCGTTGTTGTGAACGTCGACAAAGTCAAAGTCACCGGCAACAAGGCTGAAGACAAGAAATACTTCCGTCATTCGGGCTATCCGGGTGGCATTACTGAAACAAACTTTACGAAAATGCAGCAGCGTTTCCCGTCGCGCGTCCTTGAAAAGGCCGTGAAGGGTATGTTGCCTAAGGGCCCGCTGGGTTACGCCATGCTCAAGAAGATGAAGTGCTACGCCGGTAGTGCTCATCCGCATAGCGCGCAGCAGCCAAAAGTTCTGGAAATTTAAGAGGTCGTCAGATGGCTGAAAACTATTTCTACGGTACGGGTCGTCGCAAGAGCGCGGTCGCTCGTGTGTTCATGAAGCGTGGCAACGGTGCCATCGTTGTTAACGGCAAGCCGATTGACACCTTTTTCTCGCGTGAAACCGGCCGCATGGTGGTTCGCCAGCCGCTGCAACTTGTCGAGCATCTGAATACTTTCGACATTATGGTGAACGTCGATGGTGGCGGTGAGTCGGGCCAGGCCGGGGCAGTTCGTCACGGTATTACGCGCGCACTGATCGAGTATGATGCCGCCCTCAAGCCGGCACTTTCGAAGGCTGGCTTCGTGACGCGTGATGCACGTGAAGTCGAGCGTAAAAAAGTCGGCTTTCACAAGGCTCGTCGTCGCAAGCAGTTCTCGAAGCGCTGATTTGCGCTTCCAGCTAAAAAAGCCGCCTATTGGCGGCTTTTTTGTTTTTCGGCCGCTCGGCGATTATCATTGCAAGTCTCGATAGGAGAACAGTAATGATCAAGGTAGGTATTGTTGGCGGCACCGGTTACACGGGTGTCGAGCTTCTCAGGTTGTTGGCACAGCACCCGCAGGTAACACTCACCGCGATCACGTCCCGTGGGGAAGCAGGAACTGCCGTTTCCGACATGTTTCCCAGCTTGCGCGGTCGGATTGATCTCCAGTTCGAGGATCCGGCTACCGCCAATCTGAAAGAATGTGACGTAGTATTCTTTGCGACCCCGAACGGCATCGCGATGCAGCAGGCGCCCGCCCTGCTTGAGGCTGGTGTGCGCGTTATTGATCTTGCTGCAGATTTTCGCATCAGCAATATCGCCGAGTGGGAAAAGTGGTACGGGATGCAGCATGGCAGTGCCGCGTGGGTTGAAAAAGCAGTTTATGGTTTGCCGGAAATCAATCGGGAAAAAATACGCAACGCTCAGTTGATTGCTAACCCCGGTTGTTACCCTACTGCCGTTCAGCTGGGTTTTTTGCCACTTCTCGAAGCCGGGGTGGTCGATATAGCTCACCTTGTGGCCGACGCCAAATCTGGCGTGTCCGGTGCTGGTCGAAAGGCGGAGACGCACATCCTTTTCTCTGAAGCATCCGACAATTTCAAGGCCTACGGCGTCTCGGGCCATCGTCATCTGCCGGAAATCCGTCAAGGGCTTTCTCTGATGGCGGGGGGCTGCGTGGGTTTGACGTTTGTGCCGCATCTGACGCCATTGATTCGTGGAATTCATGCAACTCTCTATGCGCGCATAACGGAAGAGGCCGATTTCCAGGGGTTGTTCGACGCGCGTTATGCACAGGAGTCCTTCGTGGATGTTCTGCCGCCAAAATCCCATCCCGAAACGCGCTCCGTCCGTTCTTCCAATATGTGCCGGATTGCAGTTCATCGCCCGCAGGGTGGCGACACCTTGGTTGTTCTCTCGGTTATAGATAATCTCGTCAAGGGAGCTGCAGGCCAGGCTGTCCAGAATATGAATATCATGTTCGGTCTAGACGAGAAAGTGGGCTTATGGCAGTTACCAGTACTGCCGTAAAACTAAAGCGGCTGCGCCAGCGATTCGGCATCAGTGCGCCGAAAGTGGCTGTTCGGACACATGTCGCGTGGTACTGGAGAGGCGGTGCAATTGTGCTGCTCCTCTCGCTTTCTTTGGCACTTGCTGCTTGGATCTATGATGCAGGTCGCAGTATTGCGGGCTTCGACAGTCGGTCGACTTCGCAGGCGCTTGAAGAGTTGAAGGGTAAAGTGCTTGAGCTTGAGGCAGAATTGTCTGTGGTGCGTGGCGTGGCAAGCGCGGCGGACAGTAACCTCAAGATCGAACGCGCTGCACAGCTGCAACTCGCCCAACAGGTCCGTTCGCTAGAGGCCGAAAATTCCTCACTGAAGCAAGATCTGGCTTTTTTTGAGGGCTTGTTGCCTGATAGTGTTGGCGGTGAACAGGGGGTGCGAATCAACCGCTTTCGCATTGAGCCTGCCAATGGCACTAGCGGCCAGCAGCGTTACCGTTTGCTTGTGATCCATAACGCATCCCGACAGCAAAAAGAGTTTAGAGGGGAGTTGCAGTTCGTCCTCAAAGTGCAACAGGGGGGTAAAGATGCTATGATCTCCGTCCCTTCAGAGACAGATTCCGACAAGCAGCGCTACAAGCTGGAGGTGAAGCATTTCCAGCGTGCTGAAGGGATATTGCCGGTACCACCGGGAGCGATCTTGAAAAGCGTCGAAGCCCGTATTCTCCAGGACGGAGTCGTGCGTGTTCGACAGACCATCAACCTCTAATCGGAGGGATATCGATGTTTTTTCGTCAAAGCCAGGGAAGTAAGCCGCAAAGCAAAATCGACAGCTTGATTGGTGCCGGGACGCGCATTGAGGGAAATGTAACCTTTAGCGGCGGGCTGCGGGTTGATGGTGAGATCAAGGGTAACGTGAGCGCCGAGAAGGGCGGGGCTAGTACGCTGGTGATCAGCGAACAGGCTCGAATCGAAGGCCAGATTGATGTAGCGCACGTGGTTATCAACGGCACAGTGGTTGGGCCTGTTAGCGCTAGCGATTCGCTGGAACTTCAGCCCAGTGCACGTGTCACAGGGGATGTGGAGTACCACCAGCTTGAGATGCAGCAAGGCGCCGTTGTGCAGGGGCGCTTGATTCATCAAACAGGTACCCGCACAGTAGAATTGAAACTAGCATCCAGTGGAAATTAATAGCTGCTGGAGTGGGTTGGGCTAAACAGAGAGTCAGGAGCAGACATGAATGCAGTTACCGAGATGCCGGCACCGTTTATCTTTACGGATTCGGCAGCGAGCAAGGTTAAGGAATTGATTGAGGAAGAAGGCAATCCGGAGCTTAAACTGCGTGTATTCGTGACTGGCGGTGGCTGCTCAGGGTTCCAGTACGGGTTTACATTTGACGAAGTGGCAAATGAAGATGATACGACTCTGGACAAGAATGGTGTCACGCTCCTTGTGGATCCGATGAGTTATCAATACCTTGTTGGTGCAGAAATCGACTACACCGAAGGGCTTGAAGGCTCACAGTTCGTTATCAAGAACCCGAATGCTTCTTCGACCTGTGGTTGTGGCTCGTCATTCTCGACCTGAATTTTTTGGAAAGTCAGTAGATGCAATAAAGGCGGCCTGTGCCGCCTTTATTGCATCTTGGGTGCTCGATGTTACTCAGTCGATTGATGCGAGCGTAGGCAAATCCTCTAACACGAGGATCTGTGCGCGTAGTGGTTCAGTACTGGCCTTGAAACGAGGCAGTTGAGCTGTGTCCAGGGGCTGGGTTGTCGGTAATGTGACCGCAAGAGGATTTACTTGCTGGTTTCTGACACGAAATTCGTAGTGCAGATGGGGGCCTGAGGCCAGCCCAGTCTGCCCTACGTAGCCAAGTATGTCGCCTTGTGCAACACGTGTACCTTTGCGGATCCCGGGAGCAAAGCCGTTAAGGTGACCATACGCTGTCGAGTATATGCCTTGATGACGGACGATCAGCAGGTTGCCATAGCCGCCTTGGCGTCCGGCAAACTCGATCGTACCGTCCGCAACAGACCGTATCCTTGTGCCAATCGGGGCGCCATAGTCGACCCCTTTGTGGGCTCGCCAGGTATTCAGAACAGGATGGAAGCGACTGGTAGTAAATCCAGAGGTGACTCGAGAGAACTCCAGTGGAGAGCGGAGGAAGGCCTTGCGCAGGCTTTTCCCGTCGGCAGTGTAATAGCCGCCTCTGCTCCCCTCGGCGACGTACCAATAGGCCTGATAGGTTCTTTTGTCATTGGTGAACTCGGCGGCAATGATTTTGCCGCTCCGAACGGGTTGCCCTCTTTGATACAGCATTTCGTACACGACGCTGAAGCGATCGCCTTTTCGGAGGTCGCGGTGAAAATCGATATCACCACCAAAAATTTCAGCTAGTTGCGTTGCTACGCCGTCCGGAATTCCCGCCGCATCGGTTGCGCCAAACAATGAGTAGCGCACTTCCCCTGAGCGCACGATCGTGCGTGTCTCGAGAGACACCGGCTGTTCTTGTGCGATAAAACCGTGTTGGCCGCGCTCTACGATGATGAGTGTATCTTTGCCGCTGACGGGAAAATGTAGCGCCAATAACTCTCCACCATCTCCAGTTTTGGCTGTAACTGACTTGCCTGGCCGTAATTGCCGAGCCATCTGCTGAGCGATGGTGTCGAGGCGGAGGAAAGAAAGCGCCTCTTGGTCATTGATGCCGAGGCGGGAGAGTAGGCTGGGCAGGGTGTCACCACGTTGTACGCGCTCTTCTCTGATATAGCTTTCCTGTTCAGAGAGGGAGATGGTGACGGCGGGAAGTGCCAGCTTTTCAACAACAGTTTGCAACTGTACGTGTCTACTATCGTCAGTTGGGGCAACAGCGAACGCTGCCGCCATGCCCAATACTGAGACGGTCGCGAATCCGACTGCCGCATGTCGGTGACGGGCAATGCGATCGATCACAAGTTGTGATTGCGCTAAAATGCGGCTCTTCTTTTCGTTGGTCACTGGCGGCAACAAGAAAAAATTATCGCCGCAGTGTAACAAATTCTTGGCCGGGCAAGTACCGACCATGTATCTCTGGGGCAATCATGCGCGTGCTGGAAGAAAGTCTTGAGTTGATCAAACGAGGTGCCGACGAGTTGTTGATCGAGGCTGAGCTCGTCGAAAAATTGAAATCAGGTCGCCCTTTGCGGGTAAAAGCCGGGTTCGACCCGACTGCACCAGACTTGCACCTCGGACATACCGTCCTGATCAATAAACTACGTCATTTTCAGGATCTAGGGCATCACGTCATGTTCCTGATTGGTGATTTCACCGGCATGATCGGTGATCCCACGGGAAAGAATGCCACCCGCCCACCCTTGTCGCGTGAGCAGATTCTCGAAAATGCCAAAACCTATCAGGAGCAGGTCTTCAAGATACTGGATCCCGACAAAACCGAGATCTGCTTTAACTCGACCTGGTTTGATCCTTTGGGTGCAGCTGGGATGATCAAGCTGGCGGCTTTGCATACAGTTGCCCGTATGTTGGAGCGAGATGATTTTAATAAGCGCTACACCAGTGGGTTGCCTATTGCTATCCATGAATTTCTCTACCCTCTATGCCAGGGTTACGACTCCGTCGCGATGCGTGCCGATGTCGAGTTGGGTGGTACCGACCAAAAATTTAACCTGTTAGTTGGCCGGGAGCTACAGAAGCACTACGGGCAGTCACCGCAGTGCGTTTTGATGATGCCTTTGCTAGAAGGGCTTGATGGCGTCAATAAAATGTCCAAATCGTTAGGAAACTATGTAGGGATCAGCGAGCCGCCGCGGGAAATTTTCGGCAAATTGATGTCCGTGTCCGACGTTTTGATGTGGCGCTACTACGACCTGCTTTCCTTTCGTGGCAGCGCCGAAATCTTGGAATTGAAGAAAGAGGTGGCGGAAGGGCGGAATCCGCGAGATATAAAAGTACAACTAGCACAGGAAATTGTCGCTCGCTTTCACGGGCAATCCGCAGCAATTGACGCGCTAGCCGATTTTGAAGCGCGCTTCAAGCAAGGGGCCATTCCGGACGATGTGCCTGATGTGCGTTTAGAGATAAGTGGAGCGGGGCTCTCTGTCGTTCAGGTGCTTAAGCTGGTTGGGCTAACCGCAAGTACTTCCGAAGCAATGCGCATGATTGATCAGGGGGGGGTCAAGATCGACGGCGTTAAGATCGAAGACAAGAGTTTGTTGCTGGGTAAAGAATCGCCCCTGGTAATACAGGTTGGAAAAAGAAAGTTTGCGCGGGTTGTATTCTCCTGATGTTGTTAAATCAATGCGTTGAGGTGTTTTTTTTGTTTTCCCGCAAAAAATCCTATTTTTGTATATTGACTGCCGGTTTTTGGTCTGTATAATTCGCCCCTTCGTTGTTTTTTATTTGCGCTAAGCACAATAAAATCAATGGGTTGCGCGTTGTTTTTGTGCAAACAACTTGGTTTTTTAAGAAGTTCTTAAAAAGAGTTGACGCCGAAAATAAAGTCTGTAGAATGCGCAGCTTCGTTGCTTTTGCAGCGGGCCAAACGTAATTGAATCAATGGGTTACGCTAGGATTTGTGCAGATGGGTCGCTTTTTTGAGAGGTTCTTAAAAAGAGTTGACGCCGAAAATAAAGTCTGTACAATGCGCAGCTTCGCCGCTGACGCGAAATGGCAAATCGAACACAAGTTGTTGATTTGCAAGCTCTTTAAAAACCAGACAACCGATAGGTGTGGGTACTTGGTTTGGTTGTAGGCCATTTTCGAATGGTCATGCAATTAAATTGAAGTGCTCGCACGATTTAGTAAGTTCAAGGAAACTTGAAT
>JBAYVP010000232.1:0-8556 GCA_041674485.1 Sulfuricellaceae bacterium | reverse complement strand
GTAGGTTTTTGATAAAAGCTCAGTTGACCGCTTGTCATGATGTATAACATGGTGGTTTTAAACAGCTTTGTCATGCATTTTGCGTTCATGTGAGAAGAATTTCTCACGCGAAGCCGCGAAGACACGAAAAAAACCAAACCTGTATTGGTTTTTCTTCGCGTCTTCGCGTCTTCGCGTGAGTATGTTTTTTGGTTCCGGCTTGTCCGGTTTAGTCACTTACCGGCCAAGTCACAAGCAATTGGTGACAAGAATATATCGTAGATCAAGCACTGGAGCGGCTTTCCGCAAAAAAACAATGACAGGATGAACAGGATTTACAGGATGGGTTTTCTATCCTGTAAATCCTGTCTAAATGTCTGTTTGGTTCCGGCAATAGTCCGGCTTAGGATATGGCAAATTTCGACAGCCTAGCGCTACTCACCGCGTTGCAATTGGCCGATAAGTTACTAAACCTAGAAACCGCATTTGCTTAACCGCAGAGACGCAGAGATGCATAGAAATCAATGAGTTACAGCAATTTTCCGCTTCACCAAATAGGTAGTGTCGCACGACACCATAACTCATTGTTTTTTCTCAGCGCCTCTGCGTCTCTGCGGTTCAACTGAGTATTTTAGGCTAAAACGACGGCAATTTCCGCCTGGACTTGCAAACGGCACAAGCATTTTTGGCGCTTGACGGGTGTGGGTGATAGCATCCAGAGCGAATTCCGTGCCAAGTCCATGAAAAAATCGAGGAAAAACACCAAAGCAAAGCCCCGCCCTATTTCAGCGCCGTTTCATGCGTTGCTGCAACAGGCGCAACGCCTGTTTGCCCAGGGACGGCATCGGCAGGCGCTGCTGATTGTTCAGGACTGCCTGACGCTGGCGCCGCAAAACGCCGACTTGCTGGATTTCGCCGGCGTCTGCGCGATTTCCCTTGACGACCGGGAAGGCGCGGAACAGTTTTGGCGTCGGGCGATTGCGCTCGACCGCGCAACCCCGGAAACGTATTTCAATCTCGGCCTGTTGCTGGCGAAACGCCAACAACAGGAAGAAGCCGAGCATTGCTATCGCCGCGCAATTTCTCTCAATCCAGACAATGCGCAGGCCTATTGCAACCTGGGCAACCTCCTTAATGACGGCGCGGAGGCCGAAGCCTGCTATTGCACAGCCATCGCCCTGGACCCGCAATTCGAGGCGGCGCATTACAATCTCGGAAACCGGCTGGTGCAGCGCGGCGCATGGGAAGAGGCCGAACAATGCTATCGGCAAGCGCTTGTCGCCAACCCCGCCGACGCGCCAACCCATGCCAAACTGGGGCTGGTGCTGGCACAGCGCGGACGCCCGGTCGAGGCCGAACGCTCCTATCGCCGGGCGATAGCGTTTGACCCTGAATGCGCCGAGGCGCATGCCAACCTGGGACTGTTGCTGGAGGATAGCCGGCGTTTGGACGAGGCCGAACAATGCTTGCGGCTGGCGCTGGCGCTCAGCCCCGATTCCACGGAGATGCTTTCCAACCTGGGCAACCTGCTGGCGCAAAGCGGACGGACCGACGAGGCTGAAAAATGCCACCGCCAGGCAATTCTGCGTGACCCGACATCCGCGTCGGCCTACTGCAATCTCGGCGTACTGCTGGCAACCCGTCGGCGGGATGACATCGAAGCCGAGCAGTGTTTCCGCCAGGCGCTGGCCTGCAATCCGCAACACGCACCGACGCAATTTAACCTCGGCCATTTGCTACTCGCTGCTGGCCGGTTGGAAGAAGGGTGGGCTTATTATGAGGCGCGCAACGCTCAAGGCATAGCGACCCTCCCGGCAATTTGCACAGCGCAATGGCAGGGTGAGCCGCTCGCCGGAAAATCGTTGCTGGTGTTATCGGAACAAGGTTACGGCGACGCCATCCAGTTCTGCCGTTACTTACCGCAACTCAAAGCACAAGGAACGGCGCACCTTACGCTGAAATGCAGACCGGAACTCACGGCACTGCTCGCAACGCTGGCTGGCGTCGATAGCCTGACGGACAGCGCAGAGCAAGACATTCCAGCGCACGATTACTGGGTGTTCCTGCACAGCATCCCTTTCCACAGCAAGACCACGCTGCACAACATCCCCGCCCGGACACCCTACCTCCACGCCCTGCCGGAACGCCTGGCGCGCTGGTCCGCACGCTTACCCACCGAGGGGTTGCGCGTTGGGCTGGTATGGAAGGGCGACCGGATGCACCGCAACGATGCGCAACGTTCGCTTGCCGGTCTGGCGGTTTTGAGGCCGTTGTGGTTGGCGCCGGGGGTATGTTTCGTGAGCGTGCAAAAAGGCCAGGGCGAGGATGAAGCCGCGCAACATGCCGCCGACCAGCCGCTCCTCGATCTGGGCGGCGAGGTGGCCGACTTCGCGGATACGGCGGCCATAGTCGAATGCCTCGACCTGGTTATCTGCGTCGATACGGCCATCGCCCACCTGGCCGGCGCATTGGGTAAGCCCTGCTGGGTCATGCTGCCGGCTTACAAAACGGATTGGCGCTGGCTGCGCGAACGCAACGACACGCCCTGGTATCCCCACATGCGCCTGTTCCGGCAAACCGCGCCGGACGACTGGGCATCAGTCGTCGCCGAGATCGCACGGGCACTGAACGATTTTCGCTTCTGATGTGCATACCACATACAGCATTTAGCTACAAAAAAACCTCAATCCAATGATTATTGATGGGTGTAATGCATCAACCAATACTCGGTGAAACCGCCGTAAGGTGGAAGATGGCGCAGGATTTACGGGATATACAGTCGGCGCAAGATCAAGGTGGATGCGCTACGCTTATCCACCCTACATTTTTCTGAGAACAAATTTATCCTGCCCGACAGCCAACGCGGTGAATAGCGCCAGCCGGAGGCAATCAAACCGGACAATTTCTCCCGCGCAAGGCATATACTTTGCGCGGCCACAATTTGCGCATTTATCCATCGTCTCGCGGGCGCGGCTTCCGCGTTGCAAATTGCTTGTGTGGAACAACCACACGGCACAATTTGCGCAGCAATCGCATCCCGCGAGACGCGGCTAAATCCGCAAATCGTGGCCGCGCAAAGTATAAATCGGCACGATGGATAAATCAGTTATTTCCGTATCTTCGCCAGCGCCAGGTTGATGCGCTGATCCAGAAAATCGCCGTAGTAGTCCGGCGAGGAAAACCCCAGCAGCGGTTCGGCCAGCACTTCGCCCCAGGAATCGTAGAGCATGACGACGGGCACCATGCCCACGCCGCTTTCCAGCGCGAATTCCCGATGCGTGTTGGCGCCGCCGGAAAAGTCGCGCAGTTTGGCCTGGCTGCTGATATTGACCTTGCGCATAATCACCTTGGCGCGATATTCCGCGTTGCGCTGCATTGGTTCAAGAAAGTCCTTCAGCACATGCGCGCAAAAGGGGCAATTGGGGCGGGTGAACATCACCAATATGGGCACCCGGCGGGCTTCCGCCGTCTTGGCGTCGAGCGCTAAATCGCGCGCCAGCGGCACTTCCCCGTTACCCGCGGCATAGCACCAAGCGGGCGCCATCCATGTTAAAATCAGCGCCAAAAGGGTAGCTTTACCCAGGCCAACCATATTTTTTACTTTCATTGCGCGAAAGACCATTCTTGAAAACCGGCATTACGAAATTGACCATCGCTTCGCGTGAAAGCGCGCTCGCCATGTGGCAAGCAGAGCATATCCAGGCGCGACTGCGGGCATTATATCCGCAAATCGCGATAAATATACTCGGCATGACCACTACCGGCGATCAAATCCTCGATTCGCCGCTTGCGAAGATAGGCGGCAAGGGCTTGTTCGTTAAGGAACTGGAACAGGCATTGCAGGACGGGCGCGCCGATTTCGCGGTGCATTCCATGAAAGATGTGCCCATGGTGTTGCCGGACGGGTTTGTGCTGGCCGCCACCGGTCAGCGCGAAGACCCGCGCGATGCGTTTGTCTCCACCGGCTATAAAAGCCTGGACGAATTGCCCGACGGCAGCGTTGTCGGCACCTCCAGCCTGCGTCGCCAGAGCCAGCTTCAGGCGCGCTTTCCCCGGCTACTGATCGAACCCTTGCGCGGCAATGTGCAAACCCGGCTGCGCAAGCTGGACGAGGGGCAATACGCCGCGATTATCCTGGCGGCTGCGGGGCTGAAAAGGCTGGGCTTGGGTGAGCGCATCACGGCGCTACTCACCACCGAACACAGCTTGCCGGCGGTGGGGCAAGGCGCGCTGGGCATCGAATGCCTGGCCGGGAAAGACGAGCTGATCGCGCTGCTCGCCCCCCTCAACGACCCGGAAACAGCCGCTTGCGTCCAGGCGGAGCGGGCCATGAGCCGCGCGCTGGCGGGCAGTTGCCAGGTGCCGCTGGGCGGCTTTGGCGAACTGCGCGACGGCAAACTGCACTTGCGCGGTTTCGTCGCAAGCGTTGACGGCGCGCGCATGGTGCGCGCCGAAGTGACGGGCGCGCCGCAAGACGCGGAAGAGCTGGGTGAGGCTCTGGCGCAACGGCTGATCGGCATGGGCGCGGACCGGATATTGGCGGAGCTGGAAAACCCGCAATGAAACCGCTGGAGGGGCTGGGCGTCTTGATTACCCGCCCGGCGCGGCAAAACGCAAACCTGGCGCGGCTGGTGCGGGAAGCGGGAGGGGAGGCCATCCTGTTCCCCACCCTGGAAATTGCCGGGATAGACGATAGCGCGCCGCTTTACGCTATCATGGCGCGGTTGGAGCAGTTTGGTTTGGCGATATTCATCAGTCCCAATGCGGTGGAAAAAGGCATTGCGCTGATACGCTCCACGCGCGCATTGCCGCCGGCCTTGAAAATTGCCGCAATCGGCCAGGGCAGCGCGGATGCATTGGCGCGGCTGGGTGTCGCGCAAGTGCTGGCGGCGCGCGGCGGCAACGATAGCGAAGCGTTGCTGGCGTTGCCGGAATTGCAACAAGTGGCGAACTCACGCGTGGTGATTTTTCGCGGCGTGGGCGGGCGCGAAACGCTCAAGCAGGAATTGACGCGGCGCGGCGCCGAAGTCGTTTATGCGGAGTGTTACCGCCGCCGCATGCCGGAATGCGATCCGGCGCCCTTGCTGGCGCTCGGCGAAACGGGGAAAATCGGTGCAATCGCGACCACCAGCACTGAGAGCCTGCGCAACCTGCGCATCATGCTCGGCGAAAATTCCCGCAACGGGCATAAACGCAACGGGCATAGATTGGAATGGTTGAATCGCACGCCGCTATTTGCGCCCCATCCGCGTATCGCGGCTGCGGCCCACGAAGCGGGATGGGAAAAGGTATTTGTCACCGCACCGGGCGACGATGGCCTGGTTAACAGCATGATCGAATGGCGTAATCGAGAGAAACACGGATGAACACCGAAACTATGCCGGAACCCACGGCGGCGCAGCCCGAAGCACCCGCAGCCGCCGGACGGCTGCCGCACCGGATCAATCCCGCGCTGGCGGCGGCGCTACTGGCGGCTACGCTGGTCGGCTGGCAATGGTTCGACACCCGCGGCCAGATCAATGCGCTCGAACAAACCGTGGGCAAGCGCCTGGGTGAATTCGACAGCCGCAGCAAGGAAAGCGCCATCGCCGCCGGTCAGGCGCACGAGGACACCAAACAAGCGCTGGTCAAGGTGGGGCTGCTGGAGCAAAAGCTGGCCGAATCGCAAAACCAGCAGGTGGCGCTGGAGGCCATGTATCAGGAATTGTCGCGCAACCGCGACGAGTGGATGCTAACCGAAATCGAACGGATACTGCTCACTGCCAGCCAGCAACTGCAACTGGCGGGCGACGCCAAAGCGGCGCTGGTGGCGCTGCAAACCGCCGACAGCCGCTTGCAGCGCAACGACAAACCCCAGTTCATTGCGCTGCGCAAGGCCATCATCCAGGACATCCAGCGCCTGCAAGCGTTGCCGCTGGTCGATGTGGCCGGCTACACGCTGAAACTGGACGGCCTGATCGCGGCGGCTGACGACCTGCCGCTCGTGATCGGCGAAGAAATCCCGGTCGAGAACGGCGGCTCCAAAATGCGCCCGGACGACAACCTGTGGACCAAGCTCTCGCGGGAAATCTGGCAGGACATCAAACAACTGGTGCGCATCCAGAACATGGAAAACCCGGAAGCGCCGCTGCTGCCCCCGACCCAGGCCTATTTCCTGCGCGAAAACCTCAAGCTGCGCCTGCTCTCGGCGCGTCTCGCGGTATTGCGCCATGACGAGCCGGGCTTCAAATCCGATTTGAAAGTCGTGGAGGTCTGGCTGCGGCGTTATTTCGACATCAAGAGCAAGGCCGGCAAGAACGCGCTGGCGACGGTGAAGCTGCTTTCCTCCAGCCCGGTCGCAATCGAGCTGCCGGACATTTCCGCCAGCCTCAACGCAGCGAAAAACTTCAAACTGACGAGCGACAGGGGTAGCCGGTGAGAATGCTGTTCTGGATACTGGCCATCTGCGGCTTGGCCGTGGCGCTCACGCTGGCGGCCAAGCACAATGCCGGCTACGCGCTGCTGGTTTATCCGCCGTATCGCCTGGAAATTTCCCTCAACCTGCTGATCACCTCGCTGCTGGCGTTGCTTGCCGCCGGCTACGGCCTGATGCGCCTGATTTTCCACACGCTCAATCTACCCTCCTACGTGCGCAAATTTCGCCAGGAACGGCAGCGCGAACGCTCGCGCGGCGCGCTGCTGGACGCACTGCTGGCCTTTCACGAAGGACGCTACGGCAAGGCGGAAAAACTCGCCGCCACGGCACTCGAACACCCCGAATTTTCCGCCGTCGGCGCGCTGCTCGCCGCCCGCGCGGCGCACCAGATGAAAGCCTACGCCCGGCGCGACGCCTACCTGCTGCAAGCCGAGCGCCTATCCCCCGACCAAGCCGCCGCGCGCCTGATGACCGAGGCCGAACTGCTGCTCGACCAGCGCCGCTATCCCGAAGCGCTGGCGGTGCTGAAAAGATTGCAGCCCGTCGCCAAACTGACGGGCGCCGTGCGCCTGGAACTGAGAGCACAGCAGCAAGCGAAAAACTGGGGCAAAGTGCTGGAACTGGTCGGGAAACTGGAAAAAAAACATGCCATCACCCCCACCTATGCCGCGCAACTCAAAATCAACGCCCACCAGGAAAACCTCAAAAACCGCATGTCCGATCTGGCGACGCTGAAAGAATACTGGCGCAAACTGCCCGCCGCCGACCGCAGCGACAGCAAAATTGCATTTGCCGGAGCGCGCCAGTTCCTGGCTTTCGACGAATGCCAAACGGCGATGGACATCGTCACCGACAGCCTGGAAAAACACTGGGACAGCGACTTGGTGCGGCTCTACGCCGAATGTCGCTGCGACGCGCTGAAACAGATAGAACGCGCCGAAAAATGGATAGACCGCCATCCCCAGGACGCAGCGCTGCTGCTCACGCTGGGCCGGCTCTGCACGCAACGCGAACTGTGGGGCAAAGCGCAAAGCTACCTGGATGCCAGCCTGAGCATGGAACCCCGCGCCGAAACCCACCTCGCGCTGGCGCAACTGCTGGAAAAACTGGGACGCGAAGAACAGGCGCGCGAGCAATACCGGCTAGGACTGACGCAGGCTGTTCAGTAGCCATTCATATTACCGATTTAGCCGCGTCTCGCGGGATGCGATTGCTGCGCAAATTGCGCCGTGTGGCTGTTCCACACAAGCAATTTGCAATGCGGAAGCCGCGCCCGCGAGGCGATGGATAAATCGGTAAATTGTGGCGAGGCAAGGTATATAACGGCTGACGATTTCCACCAGACCACTGCCGGCTTCGGCGGTCAAGGCAGGCGAACGCGCAGCCTTGACGATTAGTGCCAGCGCCTGTTCCAGCTCGGTAGAACGCAATGTCAGGTAGACTCCTGTAGCCATGTGGGAATATCTCGGCTATCGTGCAGCACACGCCAAATGTCGATCCGGTCAGCGCTTTCAAAGTAAAACACCAAGTAGGGAAATCGTTTGCAGCCCCAGAATCTCAAGCCGGGCAGGTTCAATTCATGCGCATATCGCGGCGATCCCGTACCCGGCTGGCGCTGAATATGACGATATGCTTGCTCAAGTGCATTGACGAATGCCAAAGCATACTCGGGGGCGTTCTGCAGATAGTAATCTACGGCATCCTGAACATCCCTATCCGCCCGCTCACGGCGAACGAGCGGCTTCATTTGAATGTTGTCAGGCGCTTCTTGATGCCGGAACGAAGAGAAGTGAAGTAGTCGGCATCGGCCAGACCCGTCACCTTTGAGTGCGCGCCCTCCAGAAGCAGGCTACGCAACCGCAGTCGATCCTGATCGTGACGGATCAGTTCGCGCACATACTCACTGGACGTACCGTAACCAGCGGTAGCAACCTGCTGGTCCACGAATTCCTTGAGCGCGTCAGGTAGGGAAATGTTCATTGTCAACATAAACGGCACACTACAGATTTTGCCAAATTTTGGCAATATTTATACTTTGGTGTTAGCAACAAATAGATTTGTCCGGTTTTGTAGCAAATGAATTGTCCGCTTTTTCCATGGCGAGGACTCCCCCGCCACGGTGTGGTCGCGGCGGACTTACGCAACCCCTTTTTTCAATTCCT